>NZ_JAMPLI010000007.1:0-246336 GCF_039962475.1 Leptolyngbya sp. GB1-A1
GTGCCAACGCCGTGATTCAATTGGGTCAGTGCTGGTTTGATAGCGAGTTTTGAGTTCCTCACTACTGAGATGTTTTTCCAGTGTCAGTGTACGTGCCATGCTCCTATTTTATAGTGTTACTGCTTAGCCGGATTTCGTATTAGATGAAAGGGCTGCTTAAAAGGCTGCAATCGCCCGATCGCTTAGCAAGGACTGACTTTTGCCCGGTGAAGTAGCCGATCTCCCTGACAATATCCCGTATAGCGAACGCGCACCCGATCGCCGGGCTGAGCGGTTCCTTCCATGAGCTGATGCCGCTGTGGGTCGTAAGGGAGCTCGGTTCCCACGGGAGCGATCGACTCAATCCCCCAGTTCTGCAATAGCTGCTCGATCGGGCGCATTAAGGGCAGCAGTTTGACGGCGGAAAGCTGGGGGTTTTGCTGGGCAGCATAGGCAGCCGTCGGAAACTGGATCAGCCAGGACTCGATCGCTTGCAGGGCGGCTTGCTGAAATTCCTGCTGAAGCTGTTCGTGCTGCTGAGCTTGCAACGAATTGGATGCCTGAACTGAATCAGGATTTGCCGAATTTGGATTGTCTGAAGCCGATTGCGGCAGATTCTCAAGCTCGGAAAACTCGCGGATTAAAGTATCGAGCGAAACTTGCAGAGCAGCTGCAATTTGACAAAGCACGTTTAGCCGCATCTCAGCCGCTTTGCCCTGCCGGAGCTGTTCGATTTGCCACTTGGATACGCCCGCCGCTTTGCTCACTGCCTGGTAGCTGGATAGGTTGACCTGCTGCATTCGGTTACGGAGACGGTTTGCATACAGGGCGAAATCTGGCTGTGGCATTTCAGAGGGCGATCGATCGGGCATAGGTCGTTTTTAAGCAAAGCAAAAACTCGAATCTGCAAGGGTTTATTAGGTTTGCCGCCGCAGCCGCACCATAAAGAAACCATCCATATTGTGATGGTGGGGCAGCACTTTTAGCCAGCCCTGAGGTAACACAAACGCCGCTGCCGCAGAATTCGCATCGGGTGGCTCGATCGCCCAGTGCAAATTCTCCTGCAAAAAGGCTGTTACGATCGCCTCGTTTTCGGTTGGGTGAAGCGTACAGGTGGCGTAAACCAACACCCCGCCCGGTTTTGTCCAGCTCGCGGCTGCTTGGAGCAGTTCGGCTTGAAGCTGGCTGAGTTCCTTGACGGTGTCGGGCGTTTGTCGCCAGCGAGCGTCGGCGTGACGGTGGAGCGTTCCCAATCCAGAACAGGGAGCATCTAGCAGCACGCGATCGGCTTGATTCCCGAACTGAGGCTGATCCCGGCTGTCTCCCGTGCAGATCTGCATTGACTGAAGCTGAAGGCGGGCAGCGTTTTGCTGGAGTTTTTTCAAGCGGGAGGCATAACGATCGATCGCCCAGATAGTGCCGCGATCGTGCATCAGTTCTGCGAGATGGGTCGTTTTGCCGCCGGGAGCTGCACAGGCATCGATCACTGTTTCACCAGGCTGCGGGTCGAGCAATTCGCTCACAAGCTGGGCACTGCTGTCTTGTACTGTCCACCAGCCTTCGGCATAGCCAGGAAGCTGGCTGATTGCGCCGACTCCTTGAGGGAGACGAAGGGCAGCAGGAAGTAGGGAAACGGGAGCGACTGATATTCCGGCTGCCTCCATTGCCGCTCGCACCTCTGCCACCGAGGATCGCAGGCGATTCACCCGCAGGTCGATTTGGGGCGATCGATTAAACCAGTCGCAGAGTTTTTCCGCCTCCGCCAAGCCAAATTCCTCTGCCCACGTCTGCACGATCCAGTTGGGATAACTATGTTGAATGCCTAAATGGGCGATCGGGTCGTCGGGCAGCACGGGAAGCTTTGCTGGATCAGATTGACTGGCACGAAGATATTGCCGCAGCAAGCCATTCACAAAGCCAGACAAACCTGCAAATCCGTTTTGCTTTGCCAGATCCACGGTAGTATTCACGGCGGCTGAAGCAGGAATCTGATCCAGATAGCGGAGCTGATATAGCCCTAGATGCAAGATCAGCCGCAAATCCGCAGGCTGTTGCGCTGCCTTCTTAGTTGCCAAACTGTCAATCAGGGCATCCAGGGTTCGCTGTCGTCGCACGGTGCCGTACACTAATTCGGTCACAAATCGCCGATCGACTGACGATAGCTCCTGCTGAAGCACCCGATCGAGCGCAATATCGGCAAACGCTCCCCGTTCGACCGATCGCAGTGCCAGAAACGCAAGCTGACGGGCAGACAACATGAGATTTTTGCGCTCCTGCTTTTCCACACTCAATCCCGTGCCCCAACTGAAGACTGAGGACTGACCACTGCTTTCGGATACACAATGCGCTGATGGTTAAACTGCTGCCATACTCGCACAAAGGTTTCAGCAATCTGACTCAGCTCCTCGCGGGTTAAGCCGCTTTCGGCAAGCTGATTGTCCTGCCACCGCGATCGCAGAATTCGATTAATCATGGCGAGAGCTTCGGTGGGGCTTGCATCTTTAAGCGATCGCAGCGCGGCTTCACAGGAATCTGCCAGCATCACGATCCCGGTTTCGCGGGTTTGGGGAATCGGTCCATCGTAGCGAAAGTCCAATTCTTTCACGGTAATCGTGGGGTCGTTCTTTGCCTGTTCCTGCGCCTGGTGATAGAAATAGGCGATCGCCATCGTGCCCTGGTGTTCGGGGATAAATGCCTGAATTGCGGTAGGCAAGCGGCATTTACGTGCCATGACCAACCCTTCGCTGACGTGCTTTTTGATCAAATCTGCGCTGAGCCAGGGGTTATCGATCGTGTCGTGCTTGTTGGGTCCACCCATCTGGTTTTCAATAAAGCCGAGCGGATCGTGCATCTTGCCAATGTCGTGATAGAGCGTTCCTGCCCGTACCAGCTCCACATTGCAGCCCAACTGACGCGCCGCCGCTTCTGCCAGCGTAGACACAAACAGCGTATGCTGAAACGTGCCAGGAGCATCGGAGGCAAGTCGCTTCAGCATTGGGCAGTTAGGGTTTGCCAGCTCTGCCAGCCGGATCGGGGTAATCAAATCAAACAGATGTTCCAGATAGGGGCTAACTCCCAGCGCGAACACGCTCCAGGCGACGCCCATCAGGGCTTGGATCGCTGCCCCGGTCAGCACCACATACCACACCGGAGTTACCGCCGCGCTCAAAATCAGGCTCCCCAGCAGGTACACCCCACCCTGCACCAAGCCGACCACGCCTCCCAGGAGCGCAAACTCTTCGCGGGTTCGCAGTCGCCCTGCCACGATCGCACCCACCAGTCCCCCGATCGCGCTAGCAACCAGATTTGTCCAGGGAATTTCCATGCCGAGCGGCAGCAGCAAACTCAGCAGCCCCACAATTGTCGCGCCCACCGCTGAGCCATAGAAACTGCCCGCCAGTAAGCCGATCGCAGGCAAGCTTGTACCGGGAACCTTCAGCGCGAGCAGGATCGGCGCACTCAGCGTCAGTAGCAGAATCAGCACATCATCGGGAGGGCGTAAACCGGGGTGAAAGCGATGCTCTACCAGCAAAAAAACAGCGACCGCCCCGGCAACCAGCGCGGCGAAGCCCAGAAGCCCTACCCAGTTCGTGCGTCTGCGGCTCATGCCAAAGTGATCAAGCAGCACAAAGTCGCTTTGGGCAATCATTTCCCCCGCATCAACGATCGCCTCTCCCTGCCGCACTTCAACCACCACATCCTGAACTGCCCGGGCGGCCTGCTCTGCCCGGATTTTGGTTTGCTCTGGGTCTTGGATCAGGTTCGGCTCGATTACCGCCACCAACACATTTGTTGCCAGTGCCGCCGAACTGGAGGAGAGTGCCGGATCAAGCTGAAGCTGAACCGCAGTTTTCAGCAGAGTATCGGGTAAACCAGGCGCAACGCCCTGGGTTAAGATTCGCTCTAAGCTGAGCCGGATTGCCTTTCGCGTCGCATCCCATTCTCCATCCGTCAGGGTCAAGAGGCGATCGTCGTACACTCCGTTTGGCGTATCTCCGGGGTTCGCTGTTAGAGACACTTTTGCCGCCTGATATCGTTGCCTTGCCCGCGTCACCACTTCCTGAAGCGCGGAAAAATCGTCAGTTCCATTGGTTCGGCGGTAGTTTTGCAGTTCCAAAATGGCAAGCTGAAGCGAGGGATTGGGGCTAGAGGGTGGCTCTTGAGCAGCTGGCTGCTGCAAATCAGTTCTGGCGATCGCAACACTTTGCCCGGTTACTGCTGCCATTGCCGATCGCCAGTCCCAGTCGGTTCCCTGCCGCAAATACTGCTGCGTTGCCGTTGAAACAAACCCCGGATCAACATAGGGAAACGCACCTGCCTGCTGCCGAATTGCATTGCCCTGATCGATCAACCGCTGCAAAGCCTGATAAATTTCCTGATTCACTGACGGATCAATCATGAGCGCAGGAACGGCAGCCGTCCGAGCCGCTTTCCGGTTTGCTTCAGTGGTTTTAGTATCTATAACCGTTACGGTCTCGGGGGCACGCAAAAGCTGGGGTGAAACGGTTCCAACGGCAAGTTCGGGTTCGTTATAGAAGCGGTAGCCCATCGCACTGGTCAGCAGCACGATCGCAACAATCAGCAAGAGCGGCAGCCGAAATTTCACTCGGGCAGGCAGCTTGCGGCGAATTTGCTGCGGGCTAAAGGGAGTGCGAAAGCAGGAAGTTTCCTCAAGCCAAACCCAAACCCGCCGCCATTGCCCTCGAATCGGCTGGAGCTGCCTGTAAATATGGGGATGCCGAACGCTGAAGCGATCGACGAAAGTGAGGAAGATTTGCCGCCATCGTGTCACTTGTTGACCGAACGATCGCAGGGGTTTCATCAATTGCTCCCAGGGGCTGTGTGGGTAAGTTCATGGGAAAGAGAGGCTCAATTTGCGCCGTTTTCAAGGTCTGCTCGCCATTGCTTGCTCCCGATGGAATAACCCTGTTGATTCGCCGTTGATTTGCCCGGCGGGGCATTACAACTTTTTCTTCTCCAAAAGAACCTGTCGAAGCATTAACTACTGTAGCTGACTGTAAATCCTAAGCCACTGTTCATAGTATATCGAAGGCTCTGTTCCGCCTAGCTCCAGCAATGTTTCAAGACTTCGTTTCGGCTAGCGAGGACGAACCAGCCGGGGCACTGCCGTAATTGTAGTGGGCAAGGACTGCCAGTGCTGCGGCTGAAACGCTCCTGACCAAACTGCCCACAGTCGATCTGCCAGCTCTAACAGCTCTGCGATCGATGAAACGTCCCAAGAAGCCTGTAGCATCGTGGATTGATAGCGATCGAATGCATTGCGCCAACCGATTGGCAGACCTGCTTCACTGAGATGAGTTCCGGCAAGCAGTCCCACCAGTGCCGCTGTTTCGGGATCAGGCTGGAGGCGCAGTGTGTGCAGCAAAGCCAGCGGAAATGAGGCAGGCGTTTTAAGAACGCTGTATAGGGCTGCCGCTCCGGGCGAGAGCGAAACCGCCGGAAGCATGGCGATCGGGGTCTGGTCAAGGAGCCAGGACTGAATCTGCTGTAGCTGGTCTACCAGTTCGTGGCTTTGCTCGATCGATGGAAACTGTCTTCCTTCCAGCAACAAGGGAATGATCTGATCGGGAAGAAACTCTTCTTTCAGCATCAGCATCATGATTGCAGCAATCACCCAAACTTCGGTTTGCTGTGCGGGAGACCAATTTGCGATTCGCGGCATCAGAGCATGCTGCAACTGCTCTTGGCTCTCATGACAAAGCAGGATCAGGGGCAAAAACTCGATCGCTGAAGTAGGCTGCGACGGGTCATCAAACAAATCATCAGTAGGCTGAGAAACTGGCTGCGGATTAATGATATCCCGCGTTTGCTGGACTGCCTGCCTGCCCCAATTTCCGGCGACAGAGTCGATCTCACCAGGAGGGGTGCAGAACTGAGCGAAAGAAAGAAAATTGCGAGCGGTTTGTTCCTGATGTGAGGCACGATCGGCTGGATGGGTATTAGCCGGGGCAATTCCCCCTTTGGAGAACTGCGAAGCAACCGTAGCAAACCCCTGTCCCAGGGCTGCACCTAAGAACGCTCCGCGAAACCGACTTCTCAGCGAGAACCGCATGGCAACTGTATAATTCTTAATCTCGCTCTATCCTAATTGCTGCTCAACGTATTGTGAACGTTTTGTACACGATCGATCGCATAAGAATGATTCCTGTCTAAATTGGATCACCGTTTTCTGCTAAACCCTCTCTGACTCTTCTCCTCTCCTACAATCGATCGGAGGCAATTTCGAGTAGGGGGAACTGCAACCCGCCAGACTGCTTCTAATCCTCTGTAGCTGACTGCATCTCATTCCTTTTACCTCTCTGCTGATCCATGCTTATGCCATCTAGCCTGCGTTCTACTCCAGTTTCAGTTTCTCCTATCACTGTTCCTTCTATTGCAGTTTCTTCTATCAATAGAGTGCTGCGCGCCAGTACGGTGACTTTGCTCAGCCTTTTAACGCTAGGCTTGCTTTACTCGCCTGCTTTCAGCCAGACGCCCCCTGCTGCTACGACCGAAGCTGCAAGTGCGAATCGTCCGGTTCTCAGAATTGGCAGCCAGGGAGAATCAGTAACAGAGCTTCAGGCAATGCTCAAACTGCTGGGCTATTACAAAGAGGTAGTTAACGGCAGTTATCAGCAAAGTACCGCAGATGCCGTTTCTGCCTTTCAGCAGTCGATCGGGCTAGACGCTGATGGGGTGGTTGGTTCTGAAACCTGGAACCGTCTGCTGCCTCCCTCGCCCAATGCCAGCACTACAGCCAGCACCTCCCCGGCTCCCGCACCCGCGCCTTCCCCGGCTCCTTCTCCAACGCCTGCGCCCACTCCTTTCCCGACTCCTTCTCCAACGCCTGCGCCCATCCCTTCCCCGACTCCGACTCGTCCTACCAATTTGCCAGCGACTCCTCCCGCAGACTCTGGAACCAACGCTGGGGCAAGCTCTGAAACAGACAGCAATTCGACCTCGATCGATTTGCCCACCCTTCGGCCTGGAATGCGCGGCAGTGCGATCGAACGCTTGCAAGAGCGACTACAAGCCCTCGGATTTTATGACGGTGAGGTGGACGGTATCTTTGGGGCACAAACTCAGGCAGCCGTGGAAGCCGCACAGCGTAATTTTGGGCTAGAGCCTGACGGAGTGGTCGGTCCGGCAACCTGGGGAGCTTTGCTGCGCTAGGCATTTGGCAGAAGTAGTCGTTTGGAAGGCGATCGGGTAATGTAAGCAAGTGCTGCAACAAATAAAGCCTTCTTTACTCTTATATAAACTTAAGTTAACGATCGCCAACATTGGTAAATGCAGGTTCCCTTCCCCGATCGGCAATGCTATCTTGAATTCAGGTACAGAAAAGCAACAGCAAACCTTAACTGAATCAAACAAACCGACCGATTGATTTGAATTAATGGATTAGTAGCCTGTACCACCCGCTAATAGTCCAGACGTAATGTTTCTCTTACCGCTCCGCATTGCCCTTCAGTCCGTGGAAAAATTGCATTTCTAATGCACATTGGTTTTGAAGGCAGAAAGAGATGCGCCACATAGCTCTATGTCTCCTAGTAGAGACAGGTATGCGAGAGATTTGTAAGTGAAAGTTGCGGTTGATTAAGTCCGAACCCTTCGTAAAGGAACATCTTAATTCAAGGTTCATTTCGTTCACAACTCAACTCGGTTTTCGGGGTCTGGTTCATGTGCCAGACCTCATCGGTTTTTAAAGGCAGTCTATTCATGCATAACAGCTTTTTTATCGCTGTTGCTTTGATCCTAAAAATTCCTCTAATAGAGACCGCTTCACCCCGGAATTTGCACGCTTTTGGTGTGAATTGGAACTAGAATAATGCCCAGAAGAAATCCATCTGGGGTCGGTTTAGAGATTCTGCTTCCATGAATCCCTAATTTTTCCTAATCTTAAGTCGGGATGACAGGATTTGAACCTGCGGCATCCTGCTCCCAAAGCAGGCGCGCTACCAAGCTGCGCTACATCCCGAAGTTGCTTTTCTATTGTACCTTTATTGGGGACCGAAAAGCGGTATTGCGCGATGTGCCGATCGAAAATCTTTTACACGGTTTTCCTGATCCAATATTCCCCAAAACCCAATCGCATCGTTAAATGGAGATCAGCAGTCCTTTGCAGTAGCCATTGCGACAAAATTGCAAGACCCCACGCATCGTCCTTTGAGGGAACCCGTGTTAAACGCACTATTGATTACAGGCTCATCACTTGGCGCAGGAAAAACGGTATTGATTTCTGCCCTGGCTGCTTACTGGCAGCGTTATCTCAGCTCTCGATCGCTGGGCATCATCAAGCCGATCGACTGCGGAACGAATGACGCTCAATATTTTCAGCAGCAGTTTTCCCTGGAGCAATCCCCAGAGCAAACCAACCCGATTCGCTTTGAGGCAAGGCTCCCCGCCCCGATCGCAGCTTTGCGGGAGAATCAAAAAATTGAGTTAGAGAAAATTTGGCGATCGTTTGAATCGCTCAGCCAGCAAAAGGAGTTTGTGCTGCTGGAAGGGTTGGGCGGGCTCGGATCGCCACTCACCGCTGAGATGACTAATGCTGACCTCGCCTGGGATTGGCGGATTCCGGTCGTGCTGGTGGTTCCAGTGCAGCCAGGGGCGATCGCTCAAGCCGTCGCGAATGTTGCCCTTGCTAATCAATCACGAATTCACTTGAAAGGCATTGTGTTGAATTGTGTGCAGCCCTGCCACGCTCAAGAAATTGCGGATTGGGCATCGCCGGATCTGCTGCGATCGTTGACCCAAAAGCCCGTTTTAGGCTGCATTCCTTACATGAGCGACCCGACCGACACCAACAAACTAGCACAGGTCGCATCTCAGCTTTCCATTGAAGGTTTGTTGCCTTACTTAGCTGTTTAGGAAATCAGTGTTATGGGAATCAGCGTTGGCAACGGTCAGCGGTAGGGGGTTTAGGGCGCAGGATTGGGATAGCGTAACTGCACCGCCTCGATCTCTGCCAGCACTTCGCTGGAAAGCGTAATTTCTAAACTGCTCAGGTTTTCTCTCAGCTGATCGATCGACGTTGCCCCCACGATCGTACTGCTGACAAACCAGCGGCTTCGGACAAAGGCGATCGCCATTTGAGCAGGCGTCAGCTGATGTCGCTGAGCAATTTCAACATAGGCGGCAACTGCTTCAGAGACGTTTGGCTTCAGGTAGCGTTGCCCAAATCCGGCGAACCGGGTCAGGCGGGCTGCTTCAGGCGAGTGATGCAGGTATTTGCCTGTCAGACAGCCAAAGGCAAGCGGACTGTACGCCAGCAAACTGACTTGCTCTTGGTAGCAGGCTTCTGCCCAAGTCCAATCGAAAACGCGATTCAGCAGGTTATGGGCATTTTGAACTGAGACAGCTCTGGGTAACCCTAACTGATCTGCAACCTGGCAAAACTTCGTAATGCCCCAGGGGGTTTCGTTGCTCAAGCCGAGATAGCGAATCTTTCCTGCTTGAATGATTTCGGCAAAGGCGGCGAGCTGTTCTGCGATTGGCACGGTTTCTCGATCTTTGGCGGGGTCGAATTCAGTTTGTCCAAATAGGGGCGTGTAGCGATCGGGCCAGTGAACTTGGTAGAGGTCAATATAGTCGGTTTGCAGTCGGGTTAGGCTATCGTCGACGGCTTGCCGAATGTTAGTGCGATTGATTGCCTTTGCTCCATTCCGAATCCACTTCATGCCTCGACCCGGACCCGTAATTTTTGTGGCAATAATCCATCGATCGCGCGGCTGCCGCTTCAGCCATTCACCGATGTAGGATTCAGTTAGACCATAGGTTTCTGCCTGAGCTGGAACAGGATACATTTCGGCGGCATCAATAAAATTAATTCCCTGGTGGGTGGCATAGTCAAGCTGCTCATGTGCTTCTTCGATCGTGTTTTGCCGTCCAAAGGTCATTGTGCCTAGGCAAAGTTCTGAAACGCGCAGATCGCTGTTGCCGAGTGGGTTGTATTTCATCACTAAAGTGGATTGATGTCAGCTCAGTTGGAAGACAAAAATAAATCTACCCATATGCAGTCATGGATTATGAATTCCCACATCCCTTTCAGTTGCGCTGAGCAATCGAACGACGCACTGAGCATCAATAACTGTATCGGAATTTTCGGAAAAAATGGTGCATTGCTGGCTCAGCGTTTGCAAAATGGGCGGTTTACCAGGCTGAAATTGAGCCACGGCTTGGAGAACGTTCGATCGCATTGAGCGATTCATGAACCAGGGCTGTTTTAACAAATAATCTGAATCAAAACTTGTTGATGCAATAATCCATAAATTAATCTTGTATTTCTCAATCGTTCGTTTAACGTTTGATGCGTCAGAGCTGTACTGTGCCTGCACGATATCGTTGATGCGCTGCTGCATTGCCTGATAAAAACCGGAATGATAGGGCAACGCTAGCTCAGGACTAAACAAAACCGATCGCCGCGAGAATGCAGGAATATTGTCTGTGATAGGAGACAGAGAAGCAATCATGCTTGTTTTAGGCTGATTTGCCAGAAATGAATACAGGTTCGTTTCTTCAGCAATAATCCAACCCTGATTTGATAAAAAAAGAGGCGGAATGGCGGGTACGATGACGGCGACGATCGCAAATAAAACAACAAAAGCGATCATGATTCGATCGTGCGGATGGAGAAGACCCGCTTGCCGCAATCGAGAAACCCATTTCCAGCAGCGATCGATGAGGAAGGTGAGCGTGATGCCTGCGGCGATCGACATTACAACTCTGGAACTGTAAAAGGTGTAGCGACTGGGCAAATAAAGCAGCGGAAAAGTCAGATGCGCCAGTCCAAAGAGCCCCACGGAGGCAATCATCATCTGAGCCAGTATCTTAATTTCGGGTTGGAGGGCCGAAGCGATACGCCCTTTGCGATTTAAAACCAGCGGCAAGCCAATTGCAGTCCACAAAATCGGCGGAAATAGGGGAAGCCGCAGCCCACTCGCGCCGCCAAACCAGAACTGAAGCGGATTTACCCCAAAATAAGCTCGCCTGCCCCCCGGTTGGAATTCGGGCATCGATCGCATCTGTGCCGCGCTGAAAATCTCGCCAAAGGTGCTGGCATTCCCGGAGAAAAACAGCAGGATGATTCCGGTGAGAACCAGTCCCACCACTGCAAGCAGATAGCGCGATCGATCGCGGCTTAAACTCACTCTGCCATGCCGCCACGGAAGCAACTGAAGCCAGAGAACTCCCAGCGAAACGAGCATGATTTGCGGATAAAACAAGCCCTGCAAAATTAGCACAGACAAGCACCAGAAAGCCGGACTGCCCCCTAAATTCCCTAATTTGGGAGGACTTTGAAACACCGAAGAATCTTCGTTTAGCCCTGGAAGGCGATTCGCAAGGCTGTGACGATTCGCGGAATTAGAATCAGTTCTCCCCAAACCTTCTTTTAACTGGATCACGCTATCCAGAAACAAAATCAGCAGCAGATAGGCAAACGATCGCGGCGAGGCAGAAACCAGATCATCTTTACACCAAATATTCTGATTAAAAATCAGCACGGTCAGCAGTGGCGCAAGTGGATGGGGCAGCAGACGAAATGTCACGCGGTACAGAAAAATGCTGCTCATCAATGCCAGAATCAGGGGCAGCATGGCGGCAAGCGTCATTGGCTCAATGCTCAACTGGGCAGCCATCCAGTAGAAGGCACGAAATCCGATCGGCTGAATCGACTGATAATACTGAGCAATCAAATCATTCTGAAAAAGCTGGGGATCAAGCCACTGCTGAAGCCAAACCAGATGCAATCGCTGATCATCCTGCACGATCGAAGCATGGCTCAGCCGATATCCCGCTGACACCAGCCCAAAATAAAGCGGAATCAGCAAACTAATCCAGAACCCGCGCCGAGAACCAAACCCCTTCTGAGTCACTGCCACTGCTTCCGCCAAACCCAATTCCCCGCTAGACTAACTTCGATCGTCCCATCAATCTCCATCTCATCCACCGATCACCGAGCCACTCATCTACTCCTTACTCCTTGCCCTTCCCTCCCTCCTCGCGCCCCATGCTCCAACCCCCTGCCCCCACTCTGGTCGAATTACTTGCACTGCGGAGTCAGGCTCAACCTCAGGAAACTGCGTTTATTTTTCTCAAAGAGGGCAATGAAGCCGAGCGTATTACCTATGCTGCCTTAGATCGGCAGGCTCAGACGATCGCGGCTCAGCTCAGTGTCCTGGTCCCGTCCGGCAGTCGGGCCCTGCTGGTCTATCCCTATGATGGGGGGATCGATTTTATCAGCGCGTTTTTGGGGTGTTTGTATGCGGGTGTGGTTGCGGTACCCTGTCATCCGCCGCGCAATCGTCATGCGGTGTTTGACCTGTCTGCCCGATGCCAGGATGCAGGAGCAACGATCGTCCTCACCGCTCAATCCCTGGTAAACCGTCTCAAGCACCAGCTTCCGATCGAAGAACTGCAATGGCTGATTACTGCCACTCTATCTGACGATCTCGCTTCAAGCTGGACCGCGAAAACGATCGATTCCGATCAGCTTGCATTTCTGCAATATACCTCTGGCTCCACCGGGCAGCCCAAAGGCGTGATGATCACCCACGAATGCCTGATGCAGAACCAAAAAATGCTTCAGCTTGCGTTTGTTCATACCGCGCGATCGGTGGGGGTAGGCTGGCTACCTTTGTTTCACGATATGGGGCTGATTGGCAACGTGCTGCAAGCAATTTATCTGGGCGCGTCCTGCGTGCTGATGTCGCCGATCGACTTTGTGCAAAAACCCGTGCGCTGGCTTCAGGCAATTTCGCGCTATCGAGCTACCACCAGCGGCGCACCCAATTTTGCCTACGATTTGCTCTGCCGTCAGGTGACGGATGCTCAGCGACAGCAGCTTGACCTCAGTTCCTGGGAAGTGGCATTCACCGGAGCCGAACCCGTCCGCCTTGAGACGATCGATCGCTTTGCCCAAGTCTTTGCGGACTGCGGTTTTCGCCGAGAAGCGTTTTATCCTTGCTACGGCATGGCAGAGGCAACCCTGCTGATCACGGGCGGCAAAAAGAATGAACCGCCGATTGCCCGATCGATCGATGAAGCAGCCCTGGAGCAAAATCGCGTCGTGCAGGCTGAAGGCAAATCCCGGCGGGTGCGGTCGATCGTTTCCTGCGGGCAACCCTGGCTCGATGGCAAAATGCTGATCGTTGATCCGGTCACGCGAATTTGCTGTGCAGGTGAGGCTGCGCCGTTTCCCCTTCAAGATAATCGGGTGGGGGAAATTTGGGTGTCAGGTTCCGGTTTGGGCAAAGGCTACTGGAACCAGCCAGAGCTAACCGCTCAAACCTTTGGTGCAGTCCTGGCAGACGCAGCAGAAACAGCAGGCAAAGAAACTTTTCTGCGGACGGGCGATCTGGGCTTTATTCAAGACGGCGAACTGTTCATCACCGGACGACTCAACGATGTCATGGTTTTCTGGGGATTCAATCACTATCCCGATCAGCTTGAGCAAACCGTTCAGGAGAGCCATCCTGCCTTTCGTACTAATAGCGGTGCGGCCTTCTCAGTTTCCGTCAACGGGGAAGATCGCCTCGTAATTGCTCAGGAGGTGGAACGCAGCTACCGCGATCGGCTCTCGATTAACGAAGTGGTTGAACTAATTCGCTGGCGATTGTTTCAGGAACACTTTGTTGATGTTTATGCGATCGTTCTGCTCAAACCCGGTAGCCTGCCCAAAACCCCCAGCGGCAAAATCCAGCGTCGCGCCTGTCGCACCCAATTTATCAACCAGCAATGGGAAGAGGAAAGTTTGGGAATTTGGCGATCGAACCCCGACCAGATCAGCGATATTTCTACCCTGATTCGCCGCTATCTCAATCCGTTGACGCACTTGAAACGATATATGGCTTTAGCAAAAGGACGGATCGAGCGAATGCGCCGAGTTTCCGAATGACTTCAAAAAGTAATCTAGAATGGGTTCGCGCTGTGAACTTTCAGTTACCCCTCCAATGATTTTCGATCGCGTCTCATGAAACGATTTGCCTTGCTGCTTGGTGTGCTTGCTCCCCTCTTGACCGCCTTTCCGGTACGGGCAGCAGAACGAATTTATTTCAACTACGGGCTATTGGGATTTTCGATCGAGGTCAAAGATCTGGAAACATTTGCCCAAAGCGGACAGGGAATTGATCGGTTGGGCTATCTGTCGGGGCTATTGAGCGGGCGCAAAACCCAGGTGCAGGACGCGCTGCAAACTCGCTATCAGGTTGATCCCACGATGGCGGCGCAGTTCAGCTATACGCGATCGGGCGAGCAGCTTTTGCAGGAAGCAGGCGACATTTTTCAAACGGCTTCTCGACAAAACGGAGCCTCCAGCCTTAGAGCAGCCCTGATTCTGGCAGCAGATGATTCGCAGGGGCTATCAGCAATTAATTTTCTGCGGCAGTTGCCCACCGATATGCGGATTGATGTAGGTCAGGCGTTCCGGCTAATGGGCTTAATTCGATCGCTGCTTCAGGAAACCGATCGGTTTGCGAGTGATCTGGAACAGCAGTCTGCAGCAATCGCACAGTCTGAAGCGATCGTGGATTGGTCGAAATTGCCCGATTTACGGCAGGCGGGAAACGTCGCTGTGCAAAAGCAAACCTTCACGGTTCAAGATGCCCAGCGAAATCGTTCGATTGTCACCGATCTGTATTTGCCAGATGCTGCGCAGCCTGTGCCGCTGATTGTGATCTCAAATGGACTGGGAGCCAGACGCGATCTGTTTGATGAACTGGCTCAGCAGCTTGCCTCCCACGGATTTGCCGTTGCTGTGCCTGAGCATCCGGGCAGCAATCGCGATCGCCTACTCGCGTTTTATCAGGGGCTACATCGCGAAAATTTTGACGCAACTGAATATGTTGATCGTCCGCGTGATGTCATAGTTTTGCTGGACGATTTGACTCGGCGCAATCAATCAGACTTGAACGATCGCCTCAACCTTCAGCAGGTGGGCGTATTCGGCTATTCCTTCGGCGGCACTACGGCTCTATCGCTGGCAGGCGCACAGTTCGATCGCGCTCAGCTTCAAGCGAACTGTCAAACGCAAAGGGCGATCATCAACATTTCGCTGCTGTATCAGTGCCGTGCCTTAGACCTGCCCCAGCTCGATCAAAATTTGCGCGACGATCGAATCAAAGCCATCTATCTATTTGTGCCGTTTGGTCGCAGCCTATTTGGACAGGCAGGACTGCGCGATGTCAAAGTGCCTGTCTTCTGGGAAGCCACCGATCAGGATATTCTCACGCCGCTGCTGGTTGAACAGTTGCCCGCTTACCGTCATCTGACCGCTCCCCAAAAATACCTTGCAGTTGCCAAAGGGTTACCCCACGCCCGCCTCACGCACGATACGCTGGGCGGCTTCACCAATCGCCAAACCCCCTGGAGCGAACTCAAACGCATCTCCCAAACCTATCACAGTGCCCTCACCGTCGCATTCTTCAAAACATACATTGTGCAAGATGAAACCTATCAGCCCTTTTTGCAGGCAAACTACACGCAGGTTTTGAGCGATCGAGCTTATCCGATCGGCTTAATTCAGGGGGAGATTAGAGGGAATGAGGCAGAGCTAGATTTTTCTAAGTAGGAGGGTGAGTGGGTGAGTAAGCTGCAATGATGCACTTTGTCTCTAATAAAATCGATCGCTCCGTTGAAACCACACCACAGTGATCACGCAATTGTCCGATCGCCGAAAGATTGCCCTGTTGCATTCGATCGATCGCCTGCTGAACAATATTTTGAAAAGAACTGTGAATCAACCAATCCTGCATCAGATAATCCGGCGTGAATGCGTTGCGATCGACTAAGAGAAAATCAATGTGATGTTTTTGGATAAGCTGTTTTACTTCTTCTAGATTTGCCAGATATTGCAGTCGGATGAGATCGATCGTTCGTGCTTGAATCTGCTGATAATACTGGGGATGATGGGCAAGGGCAAATTCTCTTCCGGTGAGGGTCGATCGCTGAGCAAAGGCAGGTAAATTGTTTGCTTCAGGCGATAGCGAGGCAACGAGAGTTTGCTTGGGCTGCGTTCTGAGATACTCATACAACGCCGTCTCTTCTCCGATTACCCATCCCTGAAACTGGAAAAACAGCGCAGGAATCGCAGGCACAATCAGCACGATCGCCGCAGTAACAACCGCAATCCCGACTTTGAGTTTCAATTGCCAATCGCGCTGTTGCCGTCTTTGCTGAACCCATCGCCAACCCGTATCCATCAAAACGGTAAGAACAATGCCAGCGGCGATCGACAAAATAAACCGCAGCGTATGGTAGGTGTAGCGACTGGGAAAATGCAGCCTGAGCAGCAGCAAATGCGCCAGCAAAAAACAAACCAGCGAACTGATTAAAACTTGGCCCAAAAGGTTGACTTCTGGCGCGATCGATTTGACTAAAGGCAACCGCATTCTTTTAAGCAGCGGCAAACCCAATCCTGCCCAAATAATCGTCGGGAAAACTGGAATTCTCAGCCCGCTTCCTCCTTGAAGCCAAAACGCGATCGGACTCACGCCAAAATACTCGCTGCGTCCCCCCAATCCATACTCCGGCAACGATTGCATTTGTGCTGCGGTAATTGCACCTCCAAATTCGGAAGTTTTTAATAAAAAGGGCAGCAGCGTCAGCGTTCCAACAATCATGCCGCTGATCCAGAACAGGGACGCCCTCCGATCGCGGCTCAACCGAAAACGCCGATTTTCCCACCGCACCAGCCGAAGCGTCAGAATGCCAAGCTGAACCAGAACAAGCTGCGGAAAAAATAATCCCTGAAGGGCGATCGTAATCAAACCGGGAATGAGCGATTGACGCAGCAGGAAATACAGAAAAGCAGCAAAAATTGGATAAACAAAAGCCCTGGGCGTTGCAGAACTGAGATCATCATTTAGCCAAAGCTGCTGATTCAAAATTAAACTGCTGAGGCAGGCCTGAAGCGCAACTGGAAAAATAATCAGCGCAGTGCGATAGACATAATAAGTGGTAATTAAAGCCAACAATAGCGGTATGACTTTGGCAAAGGCGATCGGCTCAATCCCTCCCTGCGCCATAATCCAATACAGAAACCGATACCCCGCAGGCGCAACCGTGCCAAAATAACGCGCAATCCAATCCTGCTGAAATAAAGCCGGATCAACAAACTGCTGAAACCAGACTATATGCTGACGCGCATCATCCTGAATTACAAAAGGATGACCAAACGCAAACCACAGGGACCATGCACCAAAGTAAATCGGCACCAGCAAACTCAACAGTAGCCCAGTGACCTCAGGCGACGCATCCCCCCAAATCCTACGGTGTAGTCGTTTCAGTCGCCCAGACTCCATACCACCCGCTCACTTCAAAGTTCCTAAAGTTGGGGAATTCAGGGGGCAATATAGCTCACCCGCAACCCCTCCAACACCCGCTTACTTGCCCTCCCTCACCTGTCGCACAATTCGATCGAAATACCAGTTCAACCCCGGCGCAATCACACTATGCAGCTTCGCCAACACAGACATTTCTGTACCAGGGGCGATCGCAAATGCCCTCCGCTCAACCCCGGTGATAATTTCACGCGCAACCCCATCTGCGCTCCAAGTGTCTGCGGTCGCGGTAATCCGTTTGGTTTCGAGCGGTTTGGTTTTGTTTTCCTCTACCAGCTGAGGCGTATCCGTATCCGGTGGATACACGATCGCCACTCCGATCCCCATCGGTTTCAGCTCGCCCCGCAGCGACTCTGCCAATCCCCGCAGCGCAAACTTCGTCGGGCTGTAGGGCGTGTAGCCATAGATGCCGATTAGTCCTGCGCCAGAGGAAACCATTACCATCTGTCCTCGACGCTGAGCCGCCATTGCAGGCAACACTGCCCGGATGCAGTAGAGCGACCCAAAATAGTTGATTGCCATCGTCTCTTCAAAAATCTCGATCGGCAATTCCTGAAAATATCCGGGATGGGCAATTCCGGCACAGGTCACAAGCAAATCGGGTGTGCCCAAAGCCTCGATCGCCTGCTGCATTGCCTGTTCTGCCTGGGCGCGATCGGAGACATCCGCTGAGTAGATGCAGACTTGCTGATTTGCATTAAGACATTGAGCAGTAATTTCCGCCTTTGCCTGGGTTAGCTTTGCGGAATTACGGGCGACGATCGCTACATTTGCTCCCTGTCGGACGAGACGCTGTGCCAGAGCTTTTCCAATGCCGCTTGATCCACCCGTGATAATCGCAATCTTTCCCGTCCAGTCCGATCGCGTTTGAGCCATATTAGCTACTCCGTCGCTCCATTTCCTGTTTTAGGGCAGCAAGCGTACTGGCAAGCGTGCTTTTGTAGATGTTGAAAAACAGTCCCCGCATGGGCGAAGACCCTGGATCAATTGCGACCTGATGTGTAATCAAAACCTGATTGTCTCCCCTTGGCTGAATGCGCCAAACCCCTTGTAGTGACTCAATATCGCCCTCTACCAGGCTAAAGGCAATCTGCTGCGGATAGCTCTCCACCGAAGAAAGTACTACCCGACTGCGACGCGTGAACGGAAACACCCGGATCACGTTCACCTGCTCAAACACTTTGCGGTTGCCGTCGCTTTGTAGTACTCGACTCTCAGCGATGCTGGGAATAAAAGACGAAAAACGATTGTAGTCGGTCAGCACGCTCCAGGCAGTTTGAACCGAAGTGCGAACTAAGACCTGCCCGGTAAAGTTTCCTTCTGATCCGGTCACGCTCACCCCAGCCTGAGCAATGTGGAATGGTTGCACTGCGATCGTGGCTGATTCAGAGCGGAAAACCGGACGCTGTGAAGCCGTTCTCGCTTCAGGATAATTGGCTGTGGCGGCGAGGGCAGGCGTGACGATCGCCAAACTGCTACAGACCAGACTACTGCTAATCAATCGCTGATTCAATTTCAGGGTGGGAAGCATCATGTCAATTCAGCATCAACCTTGGACAAAATTCAGTCTATTATGCGCTGCTCCTCCTTTTTGAGCAAATGCTAGCTTTCTTGCGGTTGAGCTGTTGGCGTTGCGGTTAAGGTGGGTGAAGCTTATCAGGGTTCGCAAATCGTCCTGATATCAGGAATAAACCCTGGCAGGCTGTCCCCGCATTGATCAACCCGGTTGCTTTTGCAGCGTTCTTTTAAAGAGTCGTCGCAAGCGGCAATACACACCGAATTCGAGTGATGCCCTCCTGCGAGTTCGCCGAACGCTCGCCAGAAATCACCGGGGTTTCCAGCAGCATGAGCTGTCCGCCCATGAGTTCTAAAATCGATCGCTGCGTTAAAAGCCTCAGTCCGATCGAGGGGGGAATCGGCGATCGACTCAGAGCGAGTAGCGTACTTTCCTTATCGATGGCCTGCTTGGTCTCGCCCTTCATCCGTGACAGTTGATCGGTTCCTTCGAAGTTGTGCAAAGTGTCAATCAATTCCTGCCAGCACTCTGCCGGACGCTGATCGGTGATTTCAATCTGGGCAGTCTCCGAAAGAATGTGAGTCGTGACTCGCACAAAACCCTGCTGCATAACGCTCAGCGGCATATCCACCAGATGTAGCAAAACCTGTTTCAGCCGTCGTTCATCTGCCAGAACCATAACCGACGGATCAGGAAGCTGAATCTCAAGCTGCAAGTTGCGGTTTTTTGCTTGGAGCTGCGTTGCCTGCTTAACCGATGCCAAAATGTCCTGGAGAGAGGCTGGAGCTAAATGCAAACGGGCAGTATTCTGCACAAGCTGCGAGACGTGAATCAGCTCATCCATCAAACCCAGCATTTTCTGAGCGGCGGCGTGTGCCTGCGCGACAAAATCTCGCTCTTCTGCTGGGCTGTCGCACAGGTCAGACAAAATAAGCTGATGCAGGCTGATTACGCTATTAATGGGCGATCGTAGCTCGTGGGAAGTCCGTGCCAGAAAGCCTGCCTGAAACTGCGCCATTTCGATCGCCATTTGATGCGCCAGACGAGTTTGGTCAAGTTCTGCTTTGAGTGCCTGAATCTCGGCTTCATAGCGTTCGGCTTGTTCTGATTGCTCTTGTTCTGATTGCTCTTGTTCCGATTGATCTTGTCCGGTTTGCGCTAAGGGAGAGTCTGGAGTTTGAAGGGCTGGATCAGCGTTCGGGGCATTTGCTTTCATAGATTCCTTTACACCTAAATTTGTTTAAGCCAAATTTGAGCAATGCCAAATAAAATCACGATTTCTAAAAATTCTGCAGGTTTGACCGATCGCTTAAGTTAGGGTGTGCCTGAGTAAGTGCGTCAAAATCCGTAGAATCTGCAGAACGATGCGTTTCTTTTCCTATCCCATTAAAGACCGTAACTATGACCTCTGGAACCCCTTCCGTAACCCGCAGCTATGATTTCATCGGTTTCGGCGACGAAATTCCCGGTATTCTGGCATTAATCGCAGCCGCAAGAGAATATCGGCGACGCATCGGTAATTTCCCGCGCTCTCTGCTGATGTTGAAGGGTAACTCGAAGCAGGGCATCGGCGGACATCTGGTGAGGGGCGGGCTGGCTTATCTCGATCGCAGTCAGATTCCACTCAGCCTGCGTAATTACCTGAACCTGCCTGATTTTGGAGAGCCGCCTGCCTTATACAAAGAGTTTTTAAACAAAACTGGGGTAGACAAAGTCGCGCTAGATAGGTGGCGAGCAGATGCAGTGCTGCGGCAAATGCTGCGCGAAGCCGGGGTGGATATTCTCAGCGGGGTGGCGATCGAGTCAGTCACTAAAGAAGGTTCACGGCTGCGCGGCATTCGTGCTCAGAACGGCGAAGTGTATGTTGCTCAGTATTTTATCGATTCCACGGTCAACGCAGAGCTAGCGCAGGCAGCAGGAGTGCCAAAGCTGCCCGGATTCGGCACGTTGGGCTTACCCGAGTCGGAGCTATCAGTTTCGCTCGTGTTTGAAACCGAAGGGCTAAGCCCGTCTACCCTGAAGCAAATCGAGCTGGAATATATCAAGCGATTCAGCAATCCATCGGATACCGAGGCACAACGCTATCTCAATGCCGCAACCGACGGCGATTCAGCGCTCGCAAACCTGCTGCGGCTAGAACTGGTCGATCAGCTTGGCAAACCGAAATCGATGTGGATCGGTTCAGATTATATTGACATCCCGACCAAGGCCCTCTCGATCGCCTACCATGCCTATCGCGGTACTAAGCTATCGCTAAAGGAAAGTTTCTCCATTCTCGACAATGCCAACGTTGCGCGGATGCCCAATGATCGGCTCGTCTGGAACGCGCTGCTGTTTTGGGTGACAGCGGCCGAAGCTGAGAATCTGGCGCGATCGGGCGCGAAACCGACCCCCGCTATGCTACAGGAAATGACGTTTATCGATCGCTGGTTTAGAAGCCTGGGAGCAACGCAAGTGCGATCGATGCCTGAACTCTATATTCGTCACGCAGGCAATATTACCGATGCCGTCCAGCCCCTGAGCGGCACTCAGATGCTTGTAGGCGGCATTCCCACCGCAGAAGCTCTGGGAACCTTTGGCTACCACTTCGATATTCGCGGCGGCATTGATGGACTGAAGGCGCGCGCCCAGGAAAAAGGAGTGGGATTGAAGGATTACCTGCTGGAGAAGGGCAGTCAGCAACTTCACTTTCAGCAGCCGCTATTCAATGTGGGAATGCGTCATGCGATCGCTAAAAGTGTGCCTAACTTAGCCGTCGTCAGTCCGGCTTCTGGATTTGTGGGACTGGCAAGCTCAGCAGGGCGCATTGTCGAATTTAATGCGGGTGTCGGTCAGGCGATCGGCATTGCGGCAACGCTCGCCCTTCTATCTAAACGGACGCTAGCACAAATCACAAACTCAGAAGTGCGATCGGTTTTGATTGAAACTGGCAAACTTCCCCGTCTCTATCCGCTCGTCTATAACAAAGAAGCAGAGCGACTGAGACAACTCGAACAGGCACTTGCCCTGGCTCCCGCTTCGTGAATCCTGTTTCCCTCTTTTGCGAGTTTGTAGTCAGCTTTGTAGTCAGCAATGGGGGAAGCTTTGCCCCCTTAGCAATCGACCTACTTTGAAAATCGCGTTTCATTCCTAAACAAGAAACAAGCCCAAAAAAAACAAGGGACAATCGCCCCTTGCTGCCTATCAGATAAATCAGATCAAGATCACTTCAGAACGGCGAAGCTGACTCGATCGCTTAGTTCTTAACCTGCTTGGCAATATTGCGGAAATAGTCCATGCTCGGACCCGGACGACGACGACTGCCGCTCGTTTGAATCAGATAGTTAGGGGCAAAGGTTTGATCCGTTTTAGGTTCGGTCGCAGCCGTTTTGACTGGCTCAGGCAGGCTTGCGGCTTCCGCCTTGCGCGACTTTTTACCGTTCGTCTTGCCGTTTGCTGGAGCCGAGCCGTTTGCCGGAGCCTCTGTGATCGCCGCTTTGACGGTTTCAAGCGGAGCCGGAGCAAGATTACCCTTTGCCGGAGCCCCTTGAACCGCAGTTGCTGCCTTTGCCTCTACCTTTGTTGCTGCCTTTGTCGCTTCTGCTTTTGCTGCTTCGACTTTTGCCGGAGCTTTGGTGGGTTCAGGCTTTGCTGCTCCTTGCTTTGCAGGCTCAGCCGATGCCCCTGCCGAGAGGGGTTCTGCCTCCATGTAATAGCCAGATTTGCCCCCGCCTACAATCTTGCCCACGCTCTTAAAAATGCCGCCTAAGAAAGCGAAGATTCCGCCGATTAATTTACCAATGACGCCCATATCTCCGATCGCTCCTGGTGATACCTTAATTCAGTTTTATTGCAGACAATGACGACCTGAATGAACCCATGAAACGAATCTTCGTGAAGTCAGTTCAGGGAAAAAACAAACAAAATATTATGGTGTCCCTTGTGATATTGCCTTCTGCGGAAGGCACAAGACATCGGGTGCAATTAACCCTCCAGCTATGAGCCTATCACGAGATGTTCTTCTGATATTCAGGAATCTACACCTTGCTACAGTCTGTTTAGTGTCTACTTAGGGTCTGCCCACAGTCCGCTTACAGTCTGCCTACAGCCCGCCTACAAAGAGCCAAATCCTTTGCGCTTCTTCTCTTTTTTCTTCTTCTTACCCGATGCCCCACTCGGATAGCCGCGCCAGCCTGGAGGGGGTGCATTGCCTGGGTTGCCCGCAGGTGCGCCGCCAAAAAGACCCCCCATTCCGCCCATGCCTGGCATTCCCATTCCGGGGAAGTTGCCCTGACCCATTTGCTGCATCAGCATCCGCATTTTCTGGAAATCGCTGATTAGCTTGCTCACATCTTCGACTTTGTAGCCTGCCCCTTTCGCAATTCGCCGCCGACGGCTGGGAGAACCTGCTAGCAGTTCCGGGTCGCGCCGTTCTTCGATCGTCATGGAGCTAATCATTGCCTCCACCCGCTTGAGCTGTTCTTCGCCCTGGCGGAGCTGGTCTTCGGAAATTTGCTTGCCCATTCCCGGAATCAGCTTGACGATGCCTGCCAACGAGCCCATGTTTTTCATCAGGCGAGTCTGCTTCAAAAAGTCGGTGAAGTCAAACTTGGCAGTAAGAATTTTTTCCTGAAGCTTTTCTGCTTCTACCAGATCAACTTCTTCCTGTGCTTTTTCTACCAGCGTCAGCACGTCGCCCATGCCCAGGATTCGCTGCGCCATGCGATCGGGATAAAAGGGCTGAAGTGCCTCGACCTTCTCTCCCACGCCAATAAATTTAATCGGCTGACCGGAAATGCGCCGCACCGACAGGGCTGCCCCACCTCGCGTATCGCCGTCCATCTTGGTCAAAATCGCGCCTGTAACCCCAATCTGCTCGTGAAAGGTGCGCGTCAGGTTGGCAGCTTCCTGTCCGGTCATCGCGTCCACGACCAGCAGCACTTCGTGAGGCTTCACGGTGTCCTTGATCTGTGCCAGCTCTGCCATCATCGACTGGTCAATCTGCAAGCGACCCGCCGTGTCGATAATCACCGTATCAACGCCGTCTGCCTTCGCTTTTTCAACGCCCTGCCGCGCAATCTCAACCGGGTTTGCATCTTTGCCCAGATCAAACACGGGTACATTAATCTGCTTACCCAGCGTGATGAGCTGGTCGATTGCCGCAGGACGGTAAACGTCAGTTGCTACCAGCATTGTGCTGCGATTTTGCTTGCGAAGGTGCAGAGCCAGCTTTGCCGAAGCCGTCGTTTTACCCGTTCCCTGAAGACCTGCCATAAGCACGATCGTCGGAGCGGTATCGGCTTCTGCCAGAGGAACGTTCGTTTCGCCCATCAAGCCAGCGAGTTCGTCGTAAACAATCTTGATAAACTGCTGACCTGGATTCACGCCCGCGATGACTTCCGCGCCCAGTGCCTTTGTCTGCACGTCTGCGACAAAATCCTTCACCACCTGAAGGTTTACGTCTGCCTCCAGCAGGGCACGCCGCACTTCTCGCAGAGCATCCTGAATATTCGACTCAGAAATTTTGTCCTGCCCCCGGAGCTTTTTCCAGGCAGCATCCAGACGATCGGATAACGCTTCAAACATAGGCTTCAACAACCAGGGCTTTAAGAACTAGGCTCTAACCACAAAGGGCAATTATCAGCAGCACAATTGCCGCAAGTCCATTTTCCTATTGTAAAGACTGATAGGAAGAGTCGCGTCGCTGATTTTGCCTTAAGGGGAATTGGAGGAGTTTGTACGGGAGTCTGTAGAAGATTGAACTTTAGAAAATTGAACTTTGCTCAAACGGTCAGTGAGTGAGCAGCATTGAGCGATCGACTAGCGATCCTTCAAAATCCTCGCGCCCCAATACAGCAGGTACAAAGCCACCATTTGCACCAGATGATACAAATCATTGTGATTGAAGGAAGGTGCAATTGAAATCCGCGTTGCCTGAATCCCGATCGCAATCATGGAAACGCCAATTCCAGCACTAATCCAGATTGCACTCCTGCGCTGACGTTGAAGCTGCACCCATTGCAGCAGCACCACCACGAGCATTGCTGACCCATAATCGATCGCCATCGGCACAAATTGCTGATACTGTCCCACCTGCGCCAGATATAGAGCTGACTTACCGCCGATTGCCACAATTGCCACCCAACGAATCCATCCCGCGAATGTACTGAAAGTTGCCCCCAGCAGCATAAAAAAACTAGCGCAGCCGATCGCATAACCCGTCAACGTCCACAGGCGATTCAAAAGCGATAGCGTTAAAATTGGGGCAAAACCGTGACAGGTTCCCCCTGCCGCCGCCGCGATCGCAACCCAGCCAAACGCAATCCCCCAGAAAAAGCGCGATCGTTGCAAACCCAGTTTGTCGTGCTGTATCTTGTTCTGCCCCAGTAGGGCAACTGCTAAAAGCGTAGACTCTAGCGCGATCGCGTAGTCCGTCAGGGTTGTCGTCGGTTCAGCAAGCACGATTTCTGAACCATTGAGCGCACCAAAGGAAAACAGCAATCATGGGTATCGAGATTGAGCGAAAGTTTTTAGTGCAGGGTGATAGCTGGCGATCAAAGGCTACTGCGACCCCCTACCGTCAGGGCTATATTTTAGCGACGAAAGAGCGCGTCGTTCGGGTGCGAATCGCCGGGGATCAGGCTTACATTACGATCAAGGGTGAGTCGGTTGGCATCGGTCGCGCTGAATATGAATATCCCATCCCAGTCACTGATGCAACTGAGTTGCTCGATACGCTCTGCGATCGCCCCCAAATTGAGAAGGTGCGGCATTGTCTGGCGAGCGGCGACCTAGTCTGGGAAATTGATGAATTCCACGGCGAAAATCAGGGACTCATCATGGCAGAAGTCGAACTCCCCAACGCTGATTACCCCCTACAGCTTCCTGATTGGATTCGCGAAGAAGTGACGCAAGACCCGCGCTACTATAACGCTTATCTGTCAAAGCACCCCTACCAAACCTGGGGAATTTCTTCTTGATTTCAGGTTCTCAGCCAGCAAATTCCTGCATTTTCATTAGTGTTACCTCCCACACCAGCTGAGGCTGCACATACTGCAATAGCATTCGGCGGGTGTTTTCTAGCAGAGACAAATAGTAGGGCTGTTGCTGTTGCCAGTAATGCTGCTGCAAATAGTCCACCAGCCAAAGCTGAGTTTCGCCATCCAGGCTGCGAACAATCTGACGTGCAAGATCAAGGGCATCTTTGAGACTGACAGGAATAGCCGTTGCAGCATGAAGTAGCTCGATCGAAACGGTCTGAAGCTGCTGCCAGTGAACGATCGCCTCCCCCGGGCTCCCCTGCGCCAGCGTCAAAATTTCGGGATGGTTCAAGATTTCCCCTTGTCCTACCTGCGTCAGAATTTGCGCGATCGTCTCCCTGTCCAGTCGATAAAACGGAACTCGCTGACAGCGAGACACTAAGGTGGGTAATAAGGACTCTGGGCTGGGCGCAATCAAAATCAGCGTTGCCTGTCCTGGTTCCTCCAGCGTCTTTAACAGTCCATTTGCAGCGGCTTCTGCCATACGGTCTGCCTGCTCTAGCACAATCACCGATCGACGAGCCTCTAGCGGCGCACGACTCAAAAACCGAGCAACCTCCCGAATCTGCTCCAGCCGAATTTCAGGCAGCGATCGACGTTTAATCCCCAACTCCACCGCCTCAGCCGCAGAAAGAAACTTTCCCTGATGCAAATAAGTTGGCTCCACCCACAGCAAATCAGGATGATTGCGCTGACGAATTCGCTGCCTCAATCCCTCAGAAATCGGCTCTAATGGCTGACGCGCCAGTAACAGCTCTGCAAAGCAGCTTGCTGCCAAACTCCGCCCCACTCCCGCAGCCCCAGCAAATAAATAGGCAGGCGCAATCCGCCCCTGAGTCACTGCACGAGTAAGAAGCTCGATCGCCTGAGGCTGCCCTAAAAGCGGCTCAAAACTAGACAGCATTACTGATCGTTCCATCTCAACCATCCCCGAATCGTTTCCCATTGTAAAAGTCGTCCCAACCCTCCCCCCAATTTCACCCTTTCACCCGGCCCCCCGTAGGCAAACCGTTCCTCATTCGCAAAACACTCCCCACTCGTAAACCAATCCCTAGACTTTTCCCTCTCTCCAGGCTATGATAAGCAATTGTGAGTTTTGCTGGGGTCTGATGAACGCGCAGGAGATTATCCGCTCGATTGAAGCGGAACACTTAAAGCAAGATCTCCCCACCATCCATGTTGGGGACACAGTTCGGATCGGAGTACGAATTCAAGAAGGCGGCAAAGAGCGGGTTCAGCCCTACGAAGGTACAGTCATTGCCATCCGTCGGGGCGGGATCAACCACACGATTACCGTGCGTCGCATTTTTCAGGGCGTTGGCGTAGAGCGGGTTTTTCTGCTCCACTCACCGCGAGTTGCCAACATTAAGATCATACGTCGCGGTAAAGCCCGGCGGGCAAAGTTGTACTACTTGCGTGAACGGGTGGGTAAAGCCACTCGCCTCAAGCAGCGGTTCGATCGCCCTCTGGAATAGTCGAGTTTCTGCGATCGCAAGCATTTGTGATTGGTGGCTCGCCCAGTTTGCAGAAAGTTGCAGGAAAAATGCAGTTTGCACTCCCCCGTTAGATTTCTGACAAGCTAGTTACCAATCGCTCTTTGCTGCTAGACTAGGAAAGGCATTCCCAAATCAACCTTAACCGCGTGCGTCCTTAGTTCAGTTGGTAGAACGCAGGTCTCCAAAACCTGATGTCGGGGGTTCGAGTCCTCCAGGGCGCGCTGGTTCTATTTCTTTCAGTTGATTTCTTTCAATTGATGAAGGTTAAGGATTCGCTGAAAAGCAGGAAATGAACCCTTTTGAATGAGGCGACAAAGGGCTGTGGCAAAGAAAGACGAGACAGAAGCTAAGGCTCAAAAAATGTCAAAAGACTCTAAAGACGCTGCTAAAGAGTCTAAAGAAGTCAGGAAAGCGGAGACGGGAAAAGCAGGATTTGATCCCGTTGAGTTTGTTAAAGGGACAAGAGAAGAATTAGATAAGGTTGTATGGCCCTCACGCCAGCAGCTCATTAGTGAGTCGGTCGCAGTCATTTTGATGGTCACGCTCTCTGCAACGCTGATCTATTTTGTTGATCAATTATTTGGTTGGGCTGCTAGCCAGGTGTTCTAATGGCTCTTTCATCTGACGAAGCTGATAATCTTTTACAGCAAAGCGAGGACACAGAAGATGAGTCCACTCCCCAAGGGACACCTCGCTGGTTTGCCGTGCAGGTTGCGTCGGGGTGCGAAAATCGCGTCAAGCTCAATCTAGAGCAGCGAATCGAAACCCTGGATGTTGCAAATCGCATCCTGCAAATCGAGATTCCCCAAACGCCAATCCTCAAGCCCACGAAAGCAGGCAAGCCGAAGGAAGGAGCTGAAAAGGTTTTTCCAGGCTACGTGCTAATTAAAATGGTTATGGATGACGACACTTGGCAGGTTGTCAAAAATACGCCAAACGTAATTAACTTTGTGGGCGCAGAGCAAAAGCGACGATACGGGCGGGGAAGAGGTCATGTGAAACCTTTGCCGCTTGGTGCAGCAGAGGTCGAACGGATCTTTAAGCAGGCGCAGGAGCAAAAGCCAGTTGTCAAGATTGATATGGCAACGGGTGACAAAATCGTGGTGCTATCAGGTCCATTTAAGGACTTTGAGGGCGAAGTGATTGAGGTGACTCCAGAGCGCAGCAAGCTGAAGGCGTTGCTATCGATTTTTGGTCGAGATACGCCCGTCGAGCTTGAATTTAATCAGGTTCAAAAGCAGAGCTAGTTTTCAATGGCTAAGAAAGTTGTAGCGATTATTAAGTTGGCAATTACGGCAGGAAAAGCAAACCCTGCTCCCCCGATCGGTCCGGCTCTCGGTCAGCACGGGGTCAACATCATGATGTTCTGCAAGGAATACAATGCGAGAACTGCTGATCAAACAGGTCTTGTGGTTCCGGTAGAAATCTCCGTTTTTGAGGATCGCAGCTTTACGTTCATTCTCAAAACACCTCCGGCTTCGGTTTTGATCACCAAAGCAGCTGGAATTGAGCGAGGTTCGGGTGAGCCAAACAAGAAAAAGGTTGGTTCCATCACGCAGGCGCAGCTCCGAGAGATTGCTCAAACTAAGCTGCCTGACTTAAATGCAAATGATATTGATGCAGCGATGAAAATTGTTGCAGGAACCGCTCGCAATATGGGCGTGACGATCGTTGACTAGAAAGTTCAAGACGAACTTGCTTCAACCCTCATTTCAGACTGATAAATCAGACTGACGAAAATTCTAGCGGGGGAGAGGAAACTCCTCGCAATTACCCCAGGAGTGTAAGACATGGTTAAAAAAGTATCGAAGCGTTTACAGGAACTCAAGCAAAAGGTTGAGGAACGTCCTTACCAGCCGCTTGAAGCTCTTCAGCTTTTGAAGGAAACGGCAACCGCAAAGTTTTCAGAATCGGCAGAGGCGCACATCCGCCTCGGAATTGACCCCAAGTACACAGACCAGCAGCTTCGGACAACCGTTGCACTGCCGAAGGGAACAGGTCAGGTGGTTCGTGTTGCGGTGATTGCACGGGGCGAAAAAGTTACAGAAGCTTCAAGCTCTGGCGCAGATATCTATGGTTCTGAGGAGCTGATCGACCAGATCCAGAAAGGCATGATGGACTTCGATGTACTGGTCGCAACGCCAGATGTCATGCCTCAGGTCGCAAGGCTGGGTAAGTTGCTGGGTCCTCGCGGCTTGATGCCGTCGCCTAAAGGTGGTACGGTGACGTTTGATGTCGCTCAGGCGATTTCTGAATTCAAAGCTGGAAAACTAGAGTTCCGGGCAGACCGAACGGGAATTGTTCACGTTTTGTTTGGCAAAGCATCCTTCTCGCCGGAAGATCTGTTGACGAACCTAAAGACACTGCAAGAAACGATCGATCGCAACCGCCCTTCAGGGGCAAAAGGACGTTTCTGGCGAACAATGTATGTTTCTGCCACAATGGGTCCGTCGATCGAAGTTGATATCAACGCGCTGCGAGATCTGAAGGCAGATGCAGCTTAATGACGCGCTAAACTAAGAAGGACTTGCAGGAGTCACAAGTTTGCCAAATTCCCACAACTAAATCACAGCCGTAGACAGCAGGCGCATTATGCTTAATTTCCTGCCGAGGTTCTCTTCTTCCGTCGCGATCGATGGTCGATGAAATAGTGAGTTTAACTCACTTGAACCCCGGCACGCTGTTCGGGGTTTTTTGTGTCTAGAGCTTTCATGCTTTTATCGGTGGGAATAACGGCACGAATGGGTTTGTTCTTTACTAATGACTTAAGGAGGTGAGAAACGAATGGGAAGAACGCTGGAAGATAAAAAGGCGCTTGTTGCAGAACTGAAGGAAAGCCTGAGTCAGTCCCAGCTTGCAGTGGTGATCGACTACAAAAGCCTGACTGTTGCTGAAATTACCGATCTGCGGCGGCGGCTACGTCCGAAGGGCGGCGATTGTAAGGTGGCGAAAAACACGTTGATGCGGATGGCAGTCCAGGACGACACGAACTGGCAGCCACTGGGCCAAATTGCAAAAGAGTCCTCTGCATTCCTGCTGCTAAAAGATGATATTGGCGGCGCACTGAAGGCATACCAGGATTTCCAAAGAGTCACAAAGAAGTCTGTGATTCGCGGTGGCGCAATGGAAGGTCGCTTGCTCAGCGAGGACGATGTGAAGGCGATCGCTGATCTACCCTCGAAAGAGCAGCTCATCGCTCAAATTGCTGGGGCGATCAATGGTGTGGCAACCAAGCTGGCGGTTGGCATCAACGAAGTTCCTGGTGGACTAGCGCGGGCACTGCAAGCGATTGCTGATAAAGATAAAGAGCAAGAAGCAGCTTAGTTTTAGGTCGATTAGGTTTAGATCTAGGCGGATCTCGATCGAAAAGACCGAAAAGTTTCACTTACTAAATCACTCTAGGAGTTGAGCGAATGTCTGAAAAAACTGATGCAATTCTAGACCAGCTTAAGACCCTAACGCTGCTGGAAGCGTCTGAACTGGTCAAGCAAATTGAAGAAGCCTTTGGCGTAAGTGCGGCGGCTCCGGCTGGTGGCATGATGATGATGGCTCCGGGCGCAGGTGCAGCAGCTCCGGCTGAGGAAGTTGAAGAGAAGACCGAATTTGACGTGATTTTGGACGAAGTTCCGGCAGATAAGAAGATTGCCGTGCTGAAGGCAGTCCGTGAACTGACGGGTCTGGGTCTGAAGGAAGCGAAGGATCTGGTGGAATCAACGCCCAAGCCTGTGAAAGAAGCTGTGGCTAAGGAAGCAGCCGAAGAAGCTAAGAAAGCGATCGAAGCGGCTGGCGGTAAAGTGTCGATCAAGTAAGTTGATCGCAGTTTTATTGGTTACTTTCAGTTCTAATTGATTAAGTTCTGAAAGTGATATCTCAAAGAGGGGGCATTAAGCCCCTTTTTTGTTTTTTATCAGCTAATCGACCTTGCGCCTTTAACCGGAAATCGCGTTTGCCCAGTCCTTTGCCCATAAAAGATTTGCTTGAACTCGATCGTCGGTCAGTCCTTCAGAGTAGAGGCGCAGTACAGGCTCCGTGCCGCTAAATCGAATCAGGAGCCAGCTTTGATCGGCAAGCTGAAGTTTGTATCCGTCGATCGTTAGACAGTCAACCACGCCTTGTCCGGCAACTTCAGTAGGGGGCTGGGTTTTGAGCTGTTCCAGCAAGCGGGCACGCACCTCCATACTGGCGAGGGGAAGATCGATGCGATCGTAGGTTGAGGCGTATTCCGTTTTTTGCTGCAAAGTCTGATGGAGATGGCTCAGGTCCTTTCCAGACTGAACGATCGCCTCCAGCAAATACAGAGCAGACAGCAGCGCATCGCGTTCGGGAATATGATGCCCATAGCCAATGCCGCCCGACTCTTCGCCGCCCAGGAGCACTTGCGTTTCCAGCATTCGATCGGCAATGTACTTGTAACCAATCGCCGTTTCGTGCAGGGGCAGGTTGTAGAGTTGGGCGATTTTTGGAATCAGGTTGGAGCCGCTGATCGTTTTAATCACTTCACCTGTAAAGCCCCGTCGTACTGCCAGGTGCTCGATCAAAATGGGAATCAAGACTTGAGAGCTGAGGAAATTACCCTGTCCGTCTACCGCAGCCACGCGATCACTGTCGCCATCAAACACTAAGCCAACGGCAAGATTGTCATGGGGCTGTTTCAGGCGATCGAGCAGCGTCGGGATATAGCGAGGCAGGGGTTCGGGTGCGCCACCGTCAAACAAGGGATCGCGATTGCTGTTTAGCTCCTGAATTGGTGCATCAAGCAAACGGGCTAATCCGCCCGCCGCTGCCCCGTGCATGACATCGGCAAAGACAGTGAGCTGACCCGAGCGCAGCGCAGTTTGAATGGCTCCAATATCGACTTGAGCGCGCAGCGTATTGCAGTAATTTTTCCAGGGATCAAAGGTTTGTAGTGAAGGAAGCGGATCGGCAGGAGCAGCGAGGGCGGCAGGCGTTTCCTTGAGCTTCGCCTCGATTTTTTGGGTTACTTCCGGCGGTACTGATCCCCCAAACGCACCTTTGACTTTTAACCCTGAATAAATGCCTGGGTTGTGGCTAGCAGTAATGACCAATGCACCCAGCGCGTTAAGCTGCTTGGCGGCTAAACTAAAAGCCGGAGTTGGCGCGTAGGTTTCCGAAAGCAAGACTTCGTATCCGGCAGCTTGAACCGCTTCTGCGGTGACTCTGGCAAACTCTTCGGAGAGGAAGCGGCGATCGTATCCCACAATAATCAGACGACTGCCGTTACTGCCGTAGGTGTCGGCTAATGCATGGGCAGCGAGAGGTGCAACGCGCAGCAGTCGCTCAACGGTGAAATCAGCGGCAATCACGCCACGCCAGCCATCTGTGCCAAAGGTAATCGGTTTTGCTGCCAGGGACGCGGGGGAGATGGGAACTGCCATAAAAATTGCCTCTCAGGTCGTCGATCGTAGGGCTAGTACGGTAGGGCTAACAGGGTGGGCTAACTAGTGGGCTAACTCAGGCAGAACCGAAATCTGGTTCTAAAGCAGCCGGAGCAGTGCATAACAACGTCAGTGCATTGCATCTTCAAGGGATGACAACTACAGCTTAAAGCAAGCCACTAGGTAAAAGTATCGGCGATCGAGTTGCCCTTCAGACAAGTGCTTTTACGAAAAATCGCCGTAAACTTTATTAATTCTGGTGAGTCGAAGCGGAAATTTTACAAGGTTAGCCTTCTTGTTCAGTGTTTGGCAGCGAACCCTACCGATATTGTGCCCACTCAGCTGCAATTAGAGTATTTTTATTACAAATAAAAAAGGACATCTCATTTCAGAAATGTCCTTTGATTTCATTGCGTTTGGTTTTGCTACAGGCATGCGTCTAGACGATGCTCAGTCCAGCTCTGATTACACATCCTGTTCGCTGAGTTCGCGGGTCATGTAGTCAAAGGGCTGATCGACCATCGCCGCATTTTCTATGCCCGCAGCAGCAATTTGCTCTTTCACAATATCTTTCATGATCTGAATGCCAATCACCGTGGAACCGATCGGCACACCGAGCGAATTGTAGGTTTCACGCAACCCTTGCAAAACGCGCTCATCTAGCACATCCATACTGCCTGCAACCAGGGCATAGCTGGCATAGCGCAGGTAGTAGTCCATGTCGCGCAGACAGGCGGCATAGCGGCGCGTAGTGTAGGCATTACCACCCGGACGAATGAGCTCAGGAATTTCTTCAAAAAGCTGCGACCCTGCCTGACGCACGATCGATGCAGCATTGGAATTGATCACGGCGGCTGCCTGAATGCGAGCGGTGCCGCTATCGAAATAGGCTTTGAGGGTGTCTAGCGCATTGCGATCGAGATATCGACCTGTGCTGTCGTAGTTTTTAATGAGGCTCGTCACCGCGTCCCGCATGAGATCTGATCTCCCAAAAATTCCGATTAGTAATCGTGCTTACTATTAGCAATTCGCCCTTCAGTGTATCACGGTGCGTTTCTCAGAATTCGCAGCAGATCAGCGATCGTAAGGCTTCTGATTGTTAAGTTTTTTGTCTATTAAGTTGTGTTTTGAATTGTGGAAAGTTGCAGGAGAAGGGACATTTTGTAATCTACGATACAAAATCCGGGTGAACCAGTTCCTACGATGGTTCAGGTGTGTTACAACCCGGTTCAATTTACGAAATTTCTCTTGAACGCAGCCTAACCCCAACTCCAGGTTATTGCTATCGCTGGGTGGGTGAGAGTGCCTTGAATGCTTGAGTAATCCAGTCGAACCGCTCAGTTTCCACTCCACTGAATTTTAATCGCTCATCGTTGCTAAGGAGCAGTTCATGACGACCCCCCAAGACGTTCTCAATTTGATTAAAGAGCAAAATATCCAGCTCATCGACCTTAAGTTTGTCGATCTGCCTGGAACCTGGCAGCACCTCACCGTTTATCATGACCAAATCGACGAGAGCAGCTTTGATCAGGGCGTACCGTTTGACGGTTCCAGTATTCGGGGATGGAAAGCGATCAACGAATCAGACATGATGATGGTGCTTGATCCTAATACCACCTGGATTGACCCCTTTATGGCGGAGCCGACGCTGAGCGTGATATGCAGCATCAAGGAACCCCGGACGGGCGAACCCTATTCTCGCGATCCTCGAACGATCGCCCAAAAAGCAGTAGACTACCTCTCCTCAACTGGACTTGGCGACACGGCTTTCTTTGGTCCTGAAGCGGAGTTCTTTATTTTTGATGATGTTCGCTTCGACCAGAATCAGCACGAAGGCTATTATTATGTTGATTCGATTGAGGGTCGTTGGAACTCTGGTCGTGTTGAGCCGGGCGGCAATCTGGGCTATAAGCCCCGCTACAAAGAAGGCTATTTCCCCGTTGCGCCGACTGATACTTCGCAAGACCTGCGGACTGAAATGTTGCTGACGATGGCAAAGTGCGGTGTGCCGATCGAGAAGCATCACCACGAAGTCGCATCGGGTGGTCAGTGCGAGTTGGGCTTCCGGTTTGGAACGCTGCTTCAGGCAGCAGACTGGCTGATGACCTACAAGTACTGCATTAAGAACGTTGGGAAGAAGTACGGCAAGACCATTACCTTCATGCCCAAGCCCGTCTTCAACGACAATGGTTCTGGAATGCATACCCATCAATCGATTTGGAAGGGCGGCCAGCCTCTGTTTGCAGGCGATGGCTATGCAGGTCTGAGCCAGATGGCACTGCACTATATCGGCGGTATTCTGAAGCACGCTCCCGCTCTGCTAGCATTCACCAACCCAACGACCAATTCCTACAAGCGTCTGGTTCCGGGATTCGAGGCTCCGGTGAACCTGGCATATTCGCAGGGCAATCGATCGGCTTCAGTGCGGATCCCGCTATCTGGTACAAATCCGAAGGCGAAGCGTCTGGAGTTCCGCTGCCCGGATGCAACCTCGAATCCATACCTGGCGTTTGCGGCAATGCTTTGCGCTGGAATTGACGGTATTAAGAATCAGATTGATCCCGGTGAACCGCTGGATGTGGACATCTACGACCTCAGCCCGGAAGAGCTGGCTAAGATTCCTTCGACTCCGGGATCGCTAGAAGATGCGCTGGAGTGCCTGGAGAAAGATCACGACTTCTTGACGGTGGGCGGTGTGTTTACCGAAGACCTGATCAATACCTGGATTCAGTACAAGCTGGACAATGAGGTGAACCCGATGCGCCTGCGTCCGCACCCCTATGAGTTCTCGCTCTACTATGACTGCTAAAAAGGGACTGCTCAAATGAGCGATCGAGATCCGCTGAGTCTTAATTGCCTCTGGTGATCTATATCTAATTTGCGAGCGATCGGACGTGCTACGGTGCGTCCTTTTTTGTTGCCTCACAGTTCCTTCGGATCATCTGGATCATCCCTATCCTGAGAATATCTTCTGATTGATAGAGTTTTCTCAGTTCAGATGGACAGAAGATCTGGAGAGAAAAGCAAAATTGATGCGAAAGTCGGGTTTTGTGAATATTGAGTGGTGAATTTTTCGGCAGAAACAGCTAGTGCTTTTCTGCGATCCCGATGACGATGAATTTGGCTTGCAGCAAATTTTAGAACGGGGATCAGTTATTCTGCCTGATTTTCAAAAATTAGCGTTTCGATCGATTTGTGTTTTTGGAAAATAGCAGGCCGAATTCTAACCTTGGTTTTACCCTAAACATGAAGAACTCTCACTTAGTGTAGAGATTTGGTAAGAGATTGTTGTAGAGAATTAACACACCCCATTCCTTAAGCTTTAGGTTTAAGATACAGCAAGGATATCTCTGCGCTGCATTCAGGAAGTTACTTCAGATATTCCCCTGATTGAATCGCAAAATGTAAATTGCAAGTGAAGCACGGCTTATCCTTCCTGCTTGTTCAGCGTTAAGCAATAGAGTTGGTCTTTGCATCATCCCCGTTTGTTATTTTGTTAGCGATTGTTTCCTGCTTTATCGCGATCGGCTTAACCGCACTGTTCCAAAAACATTGCAGAAACATTGCAAAAAGCACTTACTGCAAAAGATTTGTGTTTCTCATCATGTCTTGCTTGCTGAAGCAGCTAGCAAATCGTTTTGTCCTGAATCCTTCGGCCTTTCTAGGGTTTGTGGCTTTTAATTTTGATTTATCTTCAGTTGATCCCTGATTAATTTCTGCGTTTATTTCTGCTGATTTGCTTTTCTATTCCCAAGAGTATGACTTCTCAATCTTTTAACTCGGCTGATTCTTCTGACTTCACTTATGCAGATGCGATAACAATGCAGGATTCTTCTGCTCCAAGCTCAAGTAGTTTCTTATCTGAGGTCATTGCTTCAACAGGCGGGGATCATGTGAATACAGCTTCGTCTGCGTTTCTGAAGCCTGATCCCATTCAGCAGGCACATGGGGTTTATGTCACAGTACACGGTCACTTCTATCAGCCGCCGCGTGAAAACCCTTACCTGAATTCGATCGAGCGTCAGCCGAGTGCATCTCCGTTTCATGATTGGAATGAGCGAATTTATCACGAGTGCTATCGACCGAATGCCTTTGCTAGAGTGTTAAACGATCGTGGCGAAGTGCTGGGGATCGTGAATAACTACGAGTATCTCAGCTTCAACATTGGTCCGACGCTGATGAGCTGGCTAGAACAGCACGACCCGGAAACCTATCAGCGTATTCTGGAAGCAGACCACAAAAGCTGCGATCGCCTCAATGGACATGGCAATGCGATTGCTCAGGTGTATAACCACATCATTATGCCCCTAGCAAGCGATCGCGATAAGCTGACGCAAATTCGCTGGGGCAAAGCTGATTTTCGGGCCCGATTTGGACGTGATCCCGAAGGCATGTGGCTGGCAGAAACGGCAGTCGATCAGGCAACGTTGGCGGCATTGATTGCAGAAGGAATTAAATTTATTGTTCTGGCTCCCTCGCAGGCGCAACGCTGTCGTCCGCTTCCAACGACTAACGAGCCTGATCCCTATTGGATTGAAGTGGGGGGTAGCCAGATCGATCCGATCCAGCCCTATCGCTGCTATCTGAATCCTGCGTCTGATCCTTTGTCGGGATCGTTCCCGATCGCCACAGACCGTTCCTACATCGATATCTTCTTTTACGACGGCCCCATCTCCCGCGATATGGGCTTTAACGATGTGCTGAGCAGTTCGCATCACTTTGTGGGGCGGTTAGGGCAGGCAGTGCGCGGGGATCATCGCCCGGCACAGCTTATTTCGGTGGCAACCGATGGAGAAACCTTTGGGCATCACAAGGGCGGCACTGAGAAAGCTCTGGCGTATGCCTTTGTCGAAGAGTTTCCGCGTCACGACTGGACGGTGACAAACTTTGCCCACTATCTCAGCCTCAATCCGCCCACTTGGGAGGTGGAGTTGAAGCCCGTGACTGCTTGGAGCTGTTCACATGGGGTCGATCGCTGGCAAGAAGACTGCGGCTGCGGCGGCGGCGGGTTATGGAATCAGCAGTGGCGTAGACCGCTCCGGGATAGTTTGGACTGGCTGCGGGATCAGCTTGTGAAAGTGTTTGAAGAACAGGGGCGAAAGCTGTTTCGTGATCCTTGGAAGGCGCGGGATGAATACATTCGCGTCATGCTCGATCGCAGCCCTGCTAACGTGAATCGATTTCTTTCAGAGCATCAGTGCCGGAAGCTGACGGTAGGCGATCGCATCGATGCCTTGAGACTGCTAGAAATGCAGCGGCACACCCTGTTAATGTACACAAGCTGCGGTTGGTTTTTTGATGAACTCTCTCGCCCGGAAGGCACGCAGATTTTGCGCTATGCGGCGCGTGCTCTGGAGTTAGCCGGAGATGTAGCAGGCGTTCAGCTTGAAAAGGTATTTATTAAGCGTTTGGCGGCGGCTCCTAGCAACGTTGAGTTTTTCCAGAACGGGGCAGAAGTGTATCGGCAGCTTGTGATTCCGGCGCAAATTAGCCTGGAGCAGGTGGCTTCGCACTATGCAATCACGTCGCTGTTTACGCCCTATGCACGGGATCAGCGGCTTTATTGCTACAGCATTCATCAGATGGATTACCAGATTCAGCGATTGGGATCGCTCACGCTGGCAGTCGGACAAATTCAAATTACTTCAGAGCTGGTTCGAGAAACGCGTCATTTGGTGTTTGCGGTGCTGCACCTGGGTGGCTGGGACTTCCACTGCTGTATTCAGCCCTTTGCCGGACGCCGATCGTACACCCAGCTTCGAGACAGTTTATTTGAGGCAATGGCTCAGGCAAGTGCGGCACGAACGATCCTGGCAATGAATCGCGCCTTTGGAAATCAGTCCTACAGCTTGCAAGATCTGTTTGCTGAAGAACGTCACCGGATTATGCGCCTGCTGAGTCAAGAAACCTTGACTCGATTGGATCAGCTTTATACCCAGGTTTACCGCGATAACTACGGGGTGCTGATGGCATTTTACCGAGATGCGCTAGAAGTGCCCCAAGAACTCCAGGTTGCCGCAGAAGTGGCAATCAGCCATCGCGCTCTCACCGCACTGCAGTCGCTAGAGCGAGAAACGAGCGACTTCCCGTTCAGCAATCCCGAAGTTTGCCACAGCTATCTCACCGAACTCGAAGCGATCGCTACGGAAGCAGCCCATCTGCACTGTCCGATCAAGCCTCCCCAGATCAAACAAACCCTGGAACGCCTGATTCTGCGATCGCTCTGGAATCTGCTGCACAACCTCAACCCAGACACGATCGAAACCGATGCCACCTGGATCGATCGTCTGATCGCGCTGGGCACTCATTTCAATCTGGGGCTTTCCCTCGATCGCGCTCAGGAGCTTTACTTCCGCCATCTGCACGGTCATATTCTGCCTGATTTAACTGGGACTTCTGGCGATCGACCCAGTGAAGCTTGGACGATTGCTCAACTGCGCCCGCTGCTGAAACTCGGTAAAACTTTGGCGATCGATCTCCGAGGATGGTCTACGGATTAAATTTCTTGGGCGGATCTTGACCCCACTCTCAATCCCACTTCCAAACCTATAGAGGAACTTCCGATCGGCCTTCCTCCCCTGTCCACCAATTTTGGGGATCTAGCGGGTTGCGAAACCTGGACCTCTAAAAAATTCTCATGGGGATCGTTTATCGGCAACTCGAATTGACGATCGATCGTCTATAGTCGAATGTGCGATGGCGAGAAGGGAGGAAATGGGGTGAAGCTTAAACTGCTTGAACAGCTCAAGAAACAGCCAAAGCTACTGGTGGCATTGGGGGCATCGCTGGGAATGGTTGCAGGCGGAGCCGTTGCCTGGATGCTGGTACAGCAAAAACCAACTGCCGTGGGTTTACCTGCCGGATCGGAAGTGTTGCCTCAAGAGACGGTTGCGCTGTTTTCCTTCTCTACTAATGAGAATCAGCTACAGCAGCTCCGGCGATTGGGTACGCCTGAATCCCAGTCTGCCCTCGATCGCACCGTTGCTAATTGGCGCGATCGGTTTCTCATGTCAAACAACCTCAACTTCGATCGCGACATCAAACCCTGGGTGGGTGATGAGATGACCGTGGCGTTTCTATCTGCGGCACAGCAGGCGACGGAATCTCCAGTGATTGTTCTCCCGATCGCCCATCCTGAGAAAGCACAGCAGGCTTTTGCGACTCCCAAAGTTGCTAGCGGTCAGGAAGCGGTCGATCGCGACTACAAGGGCTTCAAAATTCGGGAAGTTCACGGGCAAACCGATCGGGCATACGCGGTAGCCGTGATTGATAATCGCCTCGTGGTTGTGTCTCCTGACCCAAAGGCGATCGAGCAGGCGATCGATGTGTATCGCGGCAAAACTTCTGTGGTACAGGCTCCTGGCTATGCCCAAGCATTTCGGCAGCTTGAAACCACAGCTAATCCCTTTGTACGGTTCTATCTGAACGTGCCTCAGTCGATTGCTCTGGCTGCGAATAATCCCATGCAGCCGCTCCCGCCCCAGATGCTGATTCCTTTTCAGGCAAATCAGGGCTTTGTGGCGATCGGTACCGTAGATCGGCAAACGGTAAACTTTGAGGGCGTTGGCTGGCTGCCTAACGACAGCAAAATCCGCTACCGCACTGGGGATCAAGACGATCGCATAACTACCCTGCTGCCTGCGGAAACGCTGCTCGTGAATTCTGGAGACAGCTTCAAGCAGTTCTGGCAAAGCATCGACCTGCCTCAGGAAAACGCCCCACGCGGCACGTTTAACCCCAGTCTGGTGCGGCAGAGCTTTGGCAATCTCACCGGGCTGGACTTCGATCAAGATATGGCTGCCTGGATGGATGGCGAATACGCAATCTCGCTGATTTCTGCTCCGCCTGCTTCCCCGGCGAACCAATCTGCCAATCCACAGACCAATCAGTCCCGTGCTGGGATTCTGCTGCTGGCGCAGACGAGCGATCGCCGCAAGGCAGAACAGACATTCCAGAAACTCGACGCAGTGATGGGCGATCGATATCGCTTCCAAGTCACTGAAGCGCAGCTTGGCGGCAAACCCGTCACGACCTGGGTCTCCCCTTTTTCGTCGCTCAGTATCACCCACGGTTGGCTCGATGGCAACGTTGCCTTTATCGCGATCGGACCCAACCTTGCCAGTACGATTTTGCCTGCCCCGGCAAACGCACTGGCGCAAAACACGCTGTTCCAATCTGCAACAGAATCCAACTTTCAGTCCACGGACGGGCATTTCTTCCTGGATCTCGATCGGCTCGCCACCCCTAACCTGCCTTTGCCCCTGCCCAAACTTGCCCCCAATGACCAGAAAGCAGTGAATGCAATTCGGGCAATTGGCGCAACTACGGCAGCACAGGACGGGCGCACGATGCGATATGACATTCAAATTTTGATGAATCAGTCCTCCAAAGCTCCTACTGCCCAGTCCAGCCCCAGTCCTAGCCCTGAATCCAGCCCCTAGAGGAGGTTTAAACAGTCATTGCCATCACCTAAATCGCTCCCTATACATAATTCTGCGGAAAACTGAATTTTCTCCGAATCTCAAAGCTCCTGATTCATAGGGAATTTAGTGATAGGGAATTTAGCGGGCGATGCACCACCTCTCCCATGTCTCCCCCATCCTTAAGAATTTGTTGCTCAAAATGCAATCAAACCCCAAATCGGGGAGCAGGCTCGGTACGATAGAAGAAGACAGTCTTTCTAATGGTGCTTGTCTTGGTTGACTGCATCTCTCGCGCTGGAGATTTTTGGGATGGATCTGGTTGCACTGCAAAACTGGCTTGATAACGCTTCCTTTGCCGTTTTGTTTTTCACGATGCTGATGTATTGGGCGGGAGCCGCTTTCCCCAAGCTTTCCTACCTGCCGACGTTGGGCGCGACGGGGATGGCGATCGGCAATCTCTGTATTGCGGCATTGCTGGGGGCACGCTGGATCGAGGCAGGCTATTTCCCGCTCAGCAATTTGTATGAGTCGCTGTTTTTCATTGCCTGGGGCATTACGGCGATGCACTTCGTTGCGGAAAACATGAGTCGCAGTTCGCTTGTAGGTGTGGTCACGGCTCCGATCGCGATGGGCATCACGGCGTTTGCAACGCTGACCCTGCCTGCCACGATGCAGTCTGCCGAGCCGCTTGTTCCTGCGCTGAAGTCAAACTGGCTGATGATGCATGTCAGCGTCATGCTGCTGAGCTACGCCGCGCTGATGGTGGGTTCGCTGCTAGCGGTCGCGTTTCTGGTCGTCACCCGCGGGCAGGAAATTGAGCTAAAGGGAAGCTCGGTTGGCACAGGAGCATACCGGGATTCGCGCCTGCGTCGTGCCGGGTCGGAGAATGCTGCGCTGACCCTGAGTGCGGCTCAATCGACTGATGCTGCTACGGCAGTTCTGACCCCGGCAAGTGAAACGATCGCCCTCACTCCTCAACGGCTCAACCTGGCAGACACCCTAGACAACATCAGCTACCGGATCATCGGTCTGGGCTTTCCGCTGCTAACGATCGGCATTATTGCCGGAGCGGTTTGGGCAAACGAAGCCTGGGGATCTTACTGGAGCTGGGACCCGAAGGAAACTTGGGCACTCATTACCTGGCTGGTGTTTGCGGCTTATCTCCATGCCCGCATTACACGTGGTTGGCAGGGTCGTCGTCCGGCAATTCTTGCGGCATCGGGATTCGTCGTTGTTTGGGTGTGCTATCTGGGCGTGAACCTGCTGGGCAAGGGGCTACACAGCTACGGCTGGTTTTTTTAGGGGCTATTCGTTAGAAACCGGAAATCATGGAAGAATTTGAAGTCTTAAGCAGCGATGAAGTGCTGCACGTCCGATCGGGTCGAATCCTGATGCGAAATCCAACCTTTAAGGCAAGCGAGTTGCTGGATGCCCTAGCGCAGCTGATTAGCGAACAGGACAGCGAATGGACGGAAGAACAGGAAGACTGGTTCACCGATCGCGGCTTGAGCTGTGAGGTTTTGCGCGTCGGAAATGTAGGCTGGCAGCGCGGCAGAGTCAGAATTCGCTTTGAGTTCGCACCCGAACGTCCTAAACTGCTTCGGGAAAGCCCCCCACTCCAAACTGAAACCTACTCCCGCCCCGAAATCTTTTTGCCCCGTAGTCGCGACGAAGGCTATCCGCGCAATCCATCCCCAAACCGGGAAGACATCTACCCCAGACGCAATTCGCCTCAAAACGAAGACTGGGATGACAGAGACGATTTTGAAAACGAGCGCGGCTATTAACTCAGTAGTTTATTCCCTGTGTCTGATGCTGTTTGGTCAAGGTTTCACGCTCGACTCCACCAAACCCTGCGCGATCGCTCTCTCCTGCCTGCCCACCGATCGGTGCTGGTTGCGGTTTCCGGCGGACAGGATTCTCTCTGTCTGATTCAGCTGCTGCTCGATCTACAGTCCCACTGGAACTGGCGGCTTGGTATTGCTCACTGTAACCATCGCTGGCGATCGGACTCAGACGCAAACGCAGATCATGTGAAACAGTGTGCTGAAACCTGGCAGATTTCCTATCACAGCGCGACTGCGACAGAACCGCTCAAAAGCGAAGCGGCTGCCAGAAACTGGCGATATCAAGCTCTCATCGAAATTGCTCAGCAGCACGGCTACGGGTACCTCGTTACAGGACATACCGCAAGCGATCGAGCAGAAACCCTGCTGCATAACCTGCTCCGAGGCAGTGGAACCGATGGACTGCAAGCCCTTTCCTGGCAGCGCGAATTGCTTCCTGATCTATGGCTGGTTCGTCCCCTACTGAAATTTACCCGGGCTGAAACGGCTCTCTTTTGCCAGGCGCAAGGCTTAAAAATTTGGGAAGACACGACCAATCACGACCTGAAATTTAAGCGCAACCGCATTCGTGGAGAACTTATTCCCTACCTGCAAACTCACTTCAATCCGCAGGTTGAGTTCACGCTCGCGCAAACGGCAGAACTGTTGCAGACAGACGTAGATTATCTGGAAACGGCAGCCGCAGACCTTTTACAGCAATCTCTCGATCACTTGGAAAGCTCAGAGCAAGGAAACCAACGCCGATCGATCGATCAAATTCCTCCTTTCCCCCGCCTGAACCGAATCGTACTGCGATCGGCTCCCCTGGCACTTCAGCGACGGGCAATGCGGCAATTGTTGCAGTCATTTCTGCCTCAAGCCCCCAGCTTCGACCAGATCGAAAAGCTCGTTGCCCTGATTACTGCCCCCAACCGTAGCCGCACAGATCCCTTTCCCGGAGGCACGATCGCCCAAGTCAACCATGAGTCGATTATCTTTGTCGGTCAAAGTCCCCCAATCCTGGGGGATTTAGGGGGCTAGAAACCCTCAAGCGTAAACCAGAAGCGACAAAGCTCTTAAGCACCAGAGAAACTCGATCGATCAAGAAACTGCATACTGGACCTGCGGATTTGTCAGCCGTTCGATCGTTTCCCGCATTTCGCTCAGTGCTTGATGCTGGTAGTCGCTGGCTTCCTGAAACTGAGTCATCATGGCAGCGATCGCTTCTGCTTTCTGACGCAATCCGTTCAAGCTGTCCTGCATGGGCTGAAGGGTTTCCTGGTAGGTATTAACCTTGCCCCACAGTTCGCCTACGGCTGACATTTGGGATTTGAGGTGCTGTTCGAGTTGAAGCAGTTCTTCTCGCTGTGCCTGCTGCTGCTGGGTTTGCTGCTCGATCGCCTGCTGGTCAGTGTCGATCGCCTGCTGCAACTGCTGAATTTGGGTTTCGAGTCCTGCGAGTTCTTGAGCCTGCTGCTGACGGAGAAGCTCAATGCGCTGGAGTACTGGCTCTAGATTGACGGCAAAGCTCTCTTCCTGATCGATCGGGTGTCCCTGACGGCGGGCTAGCACCATTTGATGCTGCTTTAAGGTTGCCTGCCGCTCTTGCAGGTTGCGTCGCTGACCAATCAACGTTTCGTGCAGCATTTGATAGCGGTCTTGCTCGTCGGCAAGTTCGGTTTCCAGGCGAAGGCGATCGTATTCACTTGCCTGCTGAATCTGCTGCTTGAGTTGGTCAATTTCCTGTCGCTGAAACGTTAACTCCTCCTCCTGCCCATTCACAAACCGCGACAGTTTCTCCAGATCGTTTTCGAGGTCGGTTGTGATTGTCTGGAGTTCATCCAGCGACAAAATCTCAAGCTGACCGAAATCAGCCTTATCATACGAGCCTGCAAGCTGAGCAACCTGCTGATGCAGCCCTTTCTGTCCTTCCAGATATTGGCTCAACACTTGAGCATGGCTCTGACGAAGGGTGAGCGTTTCCTGTTTCGCCCGCAGATCCGCTTTTGCCTGCTCTACCCCCGCCTGCGCCTGATGCCATTGCTGCCAGCGATCGTGAATTTCCTGCGCCTGGCGATCGACCTGTGCCTGCGTGTCCTGCGCGGTGGAGCGATGCTGCTCTAGGGACTGCCAGGAGTGATCAAGCTGCTGCTGCTGTTGCCCAATCAGTTCAAAAGACAGGTTGAGCTGTTCTTGAATCGAGTCGGTAGGCGCCACGGCTCCCGATAAACGATTCAGGAGTTCCTGAAGGTAATTTGCCTGTCCTGCATCGAGCGTTGTGGACTGGTTTAACTCTGCCTTTTTTTCTTCCAGGCGGTTCATCTCGCCGTGGAGCTGTGCCCAGGCTCCCTCTAGCTCTTGCGTTCGCCGCTCAAACTCTTGCTGGAGGCAATCGACTTCTTCCCGCCGAGTGTCAATCTCCTGTTTTTGCTCCTCCAGCCCCGAAAATTCTGCTTCGAGCTGCTGAAGCTCTTCCTGTCGCGCCTCCAGTTCCATTTCGCGCCGGTTTAGCTCCTGGCTCTGGTAGGTGAGGGATTGCTTCCACTGCTCAATTTCCTCTTCCTGTACTTTTGCTTTTTCTTGCAAGCGAGAGAAGTTTTGCAGGATGCTCACGAGTTGGCGACCTGCTTCAACATGACGCTGAATTTGCTTGCTTGCGGTCAGGTCAAGCATCACAAGCACACCAGCATTGTAAGAAACATCATCGGTCGCAGAGATAATCTCTTCGCCCTGCACCGGACTCCAGCTCTGTTCGCTCTTCTGAACAGCTAATAGCTTGAACTCTGCCTTTCCTGCACCAATAACCCTGGCTTTTCTAACAACTTCTGCTAAGTACAGCACGCCAACAATCCCCTCTTTAACCTAAGACTTGACTCAATTTCAAAGCTGTTTGCTTATATGCGTTCGATTGCTCAGAACTTAGAATTTCTGCTTCACCTCATAATTTCTAGTACAAAATTAGCTACAGCATTCACAGCTTAGTCTGTGCACTAGGGGCGATGAGGTCAACCCTGAGACAGGGAAAAACTCCTGCACCCCAGTTAGGAACCGGAAAGGATTTCTACAGCACTGATAGATGCAGCAGCTATCTCTAAGGGTGGCTCAATTCGTAGTATGCGGAATGACATCCCAGAATGCGCTATATCAAGGACGAATCCTCCTGCCAACAGTCAAGGATAAGTCAATCTTGAGGAAACACAGGAAAAGGGATTCTAAATCTCCCGTTTACTGTAGCATTATCGCTTTCCTCAGTCGCATCCCTAACCTGTTCAAAAAGCTCATCTACGGCTGGTTAAACTCTGCTGGTTAAACTATAAAATCTAGAATGCCCCGGAACATTAGGACTACAACAAGCTGAACTAAATTTACCCTGCCCTTTTATAACCCCGGTTATATAAAGAAATTCCTCTCTTTTCCCTTGGCAGCAGCAAGCTGATGGTTTTGGCTGGAACTGAGGGAAACCTAATGTTAGGTATCGGCGAAGTGATAGGCAAATTTGATTTTGCAAAATTAAACCGCAAATCTTCAATCAGGCGAACTGCGAATAAAACAGCGGGGCAATAGAGATGAAGTCAACCTGCAGTTCCTTATCCCCGCCCGACCCGGCTGAAGAGAAACTGCTTTATTGCAAGAAGAAGCCATGATAGCTGTGGGCGATCGGACTCAATCAAGGGAAATCAAGCGATCGTAGACGCAGGAGAGCAGATGCAGGAAGATGAACGAGGATGCGTCAGGGGCAGGCATACGCAAGACAGCCTTACCGCATCCTCCAGGCGGTCAAAACTCGATACAAAAGCGATACAAAAAGTCGATCCAGAAATGGAACAGGAGACGGCCAAGGCTGAATGCAGGGAAAGTTAAGCGAGATTGATATTCGGAGCATTCTTCAGCTTGTGGAGCTGGGGCAACGGACGGGTGAACTGCTGGTCGAACCTTATGGGACACCAGGGCTAAAAACCTCTCAGCCGTTATCCTGGCTTGTTTTCTTCGTCAACGGCAAGATTGTTTACGCCGGAGACAGCGGCGGTGACCTCACCCGGCTGCACGACTATCTACGGCGATATCGGCAGCCCACGCTGGATTTATTTCCCGAATCGACGATCGCGACCCTGAACGCGCCCGAATACGGTTACCTATGGATGCTGCTTGAAAATCACGCCGTCACGCCAGCCCAAGCTCGCAGCATTATTCAGGGCATGGTGCATGAAACGCTGTTTGATCTGCTCAGCCTGCACCAGGGGTCTTTTGTGTTTGAGATGAGTCCTGCCCTTGCCCCACAGCTCACCGCTCTGGAAATCGCGCCCTTGATTGCTCAGATGATGAAGCAGGTTCAGGAGTGGAAACAGTTTTATCCGCATCTTTCGTCTCCTGATTACTATCCAGTGATTGTAGACCCGGTCGCACTGCGAAAAATGCTAACCGGGGCTTCTTTCGATTTGTTAGAACGCTGGGTAGATGGCAAAACCTCGCTGCGGCAAATGGCACGTTATCTGAGCCGAGATATTGTGACTGTCGCAAGGGCAATCTATCCCTATGTGCAGCAAGGGCTTGTGCATCTGACCAGCCCGTTTGCTCCGCAGTCCCTTAAAGGGAGGAGCACCCCAAATACGCTGCCTCAAAACCCCTCCCTTCTTCAAGGGTCCTTGGACAAAGTTCCCCGCATTGTTTGCATCGACGACGGAGTGACCGTCCGAAAAACTGTTGAGGAGATTCTCAATCGCTACGGTTATGAAGCCAGCTCGATCGGCAATCCGCTAAAGGCACTGAGCCTGCTGTTTTACCTTAAGCCTGACCTGATCCTGTGTGATATTGCCATGCCTGAGCTAGATGGCTACGAAATTTGTGCCATGCTGCGGAGTGCGTCTGCTTTTCGCGAAACGCCGATCGTCATGCTGACTGGCAAAGAGGGATTTATCGATCGCGTCCGGGCAAGAATCGTGGGTGCAACAGATTACCTGACCAAGCCCTTTGGCGAAGGGGAACTGCTGATGCTGGTCGAAAAATATGCGGGTGCGGGTAACCCGAATCGTCTCAAGCCCGATACGCTGCTAGCACAAGATTTGCAAGCTGCTCTGGAAGCCGATCGTCCTCGTAGCTCGTCTCACCTCAATCGCCTCATCTAAATCACGTCAAATCCCTCAAGTTCAGTTGAACATGGAAGCTCATTGAATCCGACGGATGAAGACGGGGCAAACAGGGCAGCAGTGAATCAATGCAGCAGTAAATGATTGTAATGAATGCGTTAGAAGCGTAGGTTTTAGATTTTAGATTTAATGAAATGAATAGAGGAAGGTTGAAAAATCAGTAGGATGAGAAATCATGCGTCTAGCGATTTAAACTTTTAGATATTTTTCATTTAGATATTTGTCTTTGCCATTACCGTTGAGGGTCAGTCAGAAGCAATATGAGTAAAATTTTGGTAGTTGAAGACAGCGTATCCCAACGGGAGATGATTAGCGACCTGCTGCGGAAAAGCGGGCTGGATGTTACGGTTGCCAGCGACGGTTTAGAGGCACTTGAGAAGATTCAGGGACTTTGCCCTGACCTTATCGTTTTAGACATTGTGATGCCCAAGATGAACGGCTATGAAGTCTGCCGTCGTTTAAAGGCAGATCCCAAGACGCAGAATGTACCTGTTGTGATGTGTTCGTCAAAAGGAGAAGAGTTCGACCGCTATTGGGGAATGAAGCAGGGAGCCGATGCCTATATTGCTAAGCCATTTCAGCCGACCGAGCTAGTGGGTACGGTAAGGCAGCTTTTGCGGGGCTAGCTTGCTGGAACTAAGACTGATCCGGAATCAGTGATCGATCGATGAAAACTTTAGTGAGCGAATGGGTCGAGTAATCCAGTAAGCAGATGAGTGAGTGGATGAGTAAGCCACAACCCTAAACGTAGTAAAAGACGCGATACAAAGCACTTTTCCCAATGCGGCAACGGGCAACCCCGATGGTTGAAATCTCAGAAAATTCTCTCTTGCGGGAAACTGCTTTAACAGAAGAATACAGAGTAAATTGCGCGATCGCGGGCTTGTTAGATGTGCTGCAAAAGCCAGGAAATCTTGAACAGCATGATATAGAAATCTGAGAGCGGGGTAGGTTAAGAATGAAGGTCATTCAGCAATTTCCACAGGGTAATAGGTCAAGTGCATGATCGGAAATCCGGATTTCTTGACAGGCAGAGGGCAGGATCAGGCTCCCGAGCTCCAGGAGCTAGATAGTCCTGAGGGTGAGCTGCATTTGCGGTTTTTTGTTGCCTCTGGCGCAGAATTTGCTTTACCCGCAACGGGAATCCGGGAAGTCATTGCTGCGGCGCCCGATCGAATTACGCCCATCCCTAACGTTTCTCCTTTACTATTAGGAACACTAAATGTCCGGGGTCGCGTTATCTGGGTTGCAGACCTGGGGCAATTTTTGGGCGATTCGACTTCGCTCAGCACCGATCGAACCGAGATCTCGGTCATTGCCATTGAAGATCAAGACGCCATGTTGGGACTGGCAGTCGATCGCATTATTGGAATGGACTGGCTCGACATCGACGAGATTCAAATGCCTAGCAATCTGCCTGACAACATGGCTCCTTTTTTGCGGGGAGAGTGGGCGATGGCAGGAGAAGCCGATTCCCCACCAGGGAGAACCGCTTCGCAGCACAACTTGAGATTGCTCGATCAAGTTGCAATTTTACGATCGGCACGATGGGCAGCATAATGAGCGGCATAATCGGCGACAAATCGGTTTTGAACGGGTAGGAGAAAAGGCACATGGCAGCAAGCACGCACTCAGAGAAATATAAACAAGCTGAACGCGCCTATATGCTGGGCAGCTATGAGGAAGCTGCATCGATTATCGATCGGCTCGTGGCAGATTATCCTGGCGATCCAAACGTCCGCTTGCTGCGAGGGCACATCTACTGTTACGGCTTACAGCAATACGAAGTTGCAAGAGAGCAGTATGAATCCGTCCTCCAACTCACCAGCGATGAGGAGTATGTCAACTACGCGCACAACGGCTTAGCCTATGCCGAGCAGTTTGCCGGACCGCCGGAGCCGTCTTCTGGCAAGGGGGCAGGAGTGGCTGGCTCTCCAGACCCGCTAGAGTTTTCGGATCGTAGTTTTACAGATGATCCTGCCTTTGATGATCCTGCCTTTACCGATATCGATCACGAGTTTGTCAGCACGATTGATATGGCTGCCTCACCTTTCCAGAGTGAGGAAGTGGGCGATTATGTCTTAGAAGAGACTGCCCCTCACACCTGGCAATCAACCCCTGAAGCAAATAGCTTTGATGATTTTGACTTTGCCGATCTAAACCTCGATAGCACCGAAGGCGTGGAAGGCGCAAATCAGGCCGCCCAGACTTTCCATCAGGACTTCGTGACGGATCCGTCATTGGATTCCTCGTTTGATAATGCATTTGCTGCCGACCCCAATCCTTTTCTGGCTGCCTCTGAGAGCGAAGACGATTTTTTCGCAGACTCTGATAACCCGTTCGAGAGTAATTCTGCCGCGAATCCCTTTGCTCCGCCTGCGTCGGCTGCTTCGCTCCACGAGTTCGATGAAGCGGCATTTGACCTGAGTGATTTTGAAGACAGCAATTCCCCGATCGATCCCCTTCCGGCGGCTGATTCTAATACGCCTGGCTACCCTCAGCGACCCTTTGAAGATGAAACGCTGTTTATGGGCGACAGCAGCGTCTTTCCTTCCCCTCAGCAAGGTTCGGCAGACATTGATGCAACCTATGGAGTTCCTGAATTTGCATTAGCTGAAGACAATTTAGAAGAACAAACGTTTGTGTCTGGTGCAGCGTTTTCGGACACTCATTCGCCCGGAGCAGACTTTGCCCTGGATGACGAATTCAACGACCCGGATTTTGCGGCAAGCAGTTCGTCCTCTTACTCGGCTTCGGTCAACGGACGCAGCAGCATTGATTTCCTTGATGAATTTGACGAATTTGATGACCTGGGTAGTCTGCCGGATTTTGATTTGTCTGATAACTCGGTTGACTTCACGAGTCCCTCGATCAGCATGACTTCTGGCACTGCTGCGACTCCAACCACCAGCAGCGTTGGTTTCGATTTTGCCGATAGCGGTGATCAATCTGTGCTCCGGGATGACGATATGTTTCCCCTGTCGGGAACTGCAGAAGCCATGCCTGCGTTCACTCCGGCAGACAATCGGTCGCTAGAAGCCGATGTCACCGTCGAGCAAGGCATCACCGCTCCGCTCGAAAATGCCGCACTAGATAAGAAAAAGTGGATCGTGGCAGGCACCACGGGAGTTGTCTCGATGCTAGCGGTGGCTGCCGTGAATTTTATCACCGCCTCGACCATTCCCCAATCGAATCGCCCTGCGGTGGTACCCTACCTGGCGACAGCAGGCTTGGCAATGAGCGCGACTGCAGGAATTGCTGGGTTTGGGGTTGCGTCAGCGTTAAGCGGGGTTTTAACTCGTCAGATGAAGCGCAGCGTTTCCGATTTGCAAGCGCAATTTGATGCGGTCACGGATGGCAACCTGAGCGCAAAAGCAACGGTTTACTCGGAGGACGAATTTGGTCAGCTTGCCACTAGCTTTAACCAGATGGCGCGGGTTATTCTAACCACGACTAGCGAGGCACAGCGTAAAGCAGAAGAGCAAGAGCAGGCAAAGGAAGACTTGCAGCGTCAGGTGATTCGCCTGCTGGACGATGTGGAAGGAGCTGCCAGAGGAGACTTGACGGTGCAGGCTGAGGTCACGGCAGATGTGCTGGGAGCCGTGGCAGATTCCTTTAACCTGACCATTCAAAACCTGCGCGAAATTGTGCAGCAGGTGAAAACTGCCGCTCGTCAAGTGACGAAGAGTTCGACTGAGAATGAAATCTTTGCCCGATCGCTTTCTTCCGATGCATTGAGACAGGCAGAAGAACTGGCAGTGACGCTCAATTCGGTGCAGGTGATGACCGACTCGATTCAGCGGGTGGCAGAAAGTGCCCGTGAAGCCGAGGAAGTGGCGCGATCGGCATCTTCTACTGCCTTGAAAGGTGGCGAAGCAGTGGAGCGTACCGTATCCGGCATTCTGGAAATTCGCGAAACAGTGGCAGAGACTACCCGCAAAGTGAAGCGACTAGCAGAATCTTCGCAGGAAATCTCCAAAATCGTCGCTTTGATCTCTCAAATTGCCTCTCGGACAAACTTGCTAGCTCTCAACGCCAGTATCGAAGCCGCGAGAGCCGGAGAAGCAGGACGGGGATTTGCGATCGTCGCTGATGAAGTGCGTCAGCTTGCTGATCGAGCCGCAAAAGCCTCAAAGGAAATCGAGCAAATCGTGCTGCAAATTCAAAGCGAAACCAGCTCGGTGATGACTGCCATGGAAGAAGGTACGCAGCAGGTTATCGAAGGCACACGACTGGCAGAGCAAGCAAAACGATCGCTGGAAGACATTATTCAAGTGTCAAACCGGATCGATGTGCTAGTGCGATCGATTACAGCAGATACGGTAGAGCAAACCGAGACTTCTCGTGCCGTTGCTCAGGTCATGCAATCAGTAGAACTGACGGCTCAGGAAACTTCTCAGGAAGCACAGCGCGTCTCTGGATCACTGCAAAATCTGGTGGGTGTTGCCCGCGACCTATTAGCTTCGGTGGAACGATTCCGCGTAGAAAAGGTCTAACTGCGCCAGCCCAACGCCTAAACCCCCTTACTTACCGTTCATCGTTTTCCCCTTACTAGGAAAAGGCTATGCTGCCGGAACAACAACAGCGCATCATGGGTTATTTCATTGAGGAGGCAAAAGACCACCTCAATACGATCGAGCAGGGCTTGATTAACCTGCAAGCGACGATCGAAGACTCGGAAATGGTGCATGAAGTCTTTCGGGCGGCTCACTCGGTGAAAGGGGGAGCAGCAATGCTCGGCCTGGCAGGCATTCAGCATGCGGCGCATCGCCTAGAGGACTATTTCAAAGTTTTGAAAGAATGTCCCGGTGTTAAAACGACTCAGAAGCTCGAAACGCTTTTTCTGCGAGTGTTTGATACCCTGGCTGCACTGATCGAACAGCTTCAGGGTCCATTTGGTTTAACCGAGGACAAATCGGCTGAGTTAATGGCGGCAGTTGAGCCAGTGTTTGCCGAACTGAGCCAGAGCCTCAGCCTGATTGTGAGCCAGACAGGGGCAACGCTGCCAGAAGACGTGGAGCTGGATGCACCTGTGTCACTAGCTGCACCAGAGCCATTACCCATTCCTCAGCCTGCGGTTCATTCAGAGTTGAGCTCTGCCCTAGCCGCCCAGGAAGAAAGCGCAATTCAGCTCATTTTCCAGAGTGATGTTCCGGCTCTGCTGCGTCAAATGCTGCAACTCTTCAAGCAGCCCGACAGTCCCCAAACGCGAGAGCAGCTTCAGGGCATTTGTGAGGCTCTGGGTCAACCTGGAGAGCAGCTTGATCTGCCCGACTGGTGTGACCTGATCCAAGAAGTCAAACGATCGATCGCCTGTCTTGAAAATACCTACCGTGTCCTTGCTCCGGTTGTGATTAAAGAAGTCAAGCAGGCACAGGAACTCGTTCTTGCAGGACGATCGATCGAAATTTCGCCGAGTCAGAACTTACTAGATCTGCTGCCGCCCGAAACCAAGTGGGACAGCGAGGAAGAGCTGGAGGCAGACTTCTCAGCCTGGTTTGACTCAGATGAGGAGGTTGCCGTCCTGACTGACACTGTTTTATCTGAGCTGGATGTGGAAGTGCCCGTTTCCCTAGCAGGGGCAGGCGTAGCAGGACAAGACGATGCCGCTGACTTCCAGGCGAACCGTGAAGACCTCCTGAATGAACTGTTCTCCAGCAATTCGGTGTCTGACGCTGCTGTTCACTCGGCTCAGGAGCAAGCAGACTTCAGTTTGTTTGAGGTCGATCAGCCTGATGGGGTGTTGGGGCGATCGGGACCAGAAGTTGGAGCTGCTGAGCTAACTTCACTAGCAGATTTGTTTGATGCAGATTTTAGCGCACCGCTTCCCAATGAGGTGGATTGGACAGACGCTTTTGATGAATCATTTGATTCGCCGCTGAGCGAAATGGATACGGTGCTTGAGCTGGGGGATGAGGCAAACGGACTCACTGATTCGTATCAATCGCGGGCACAGAACAAGTTTGAACCGGACGAGCTTGAACTGGACGAGCTTGAACCCGAAGAGAATGAGGCGTTAACCCTGGATGAGGGCGATGATGACCTGTCTGCCCTGTTAGAAGCAGCAGAACCATTCAACTTGACGAATTCAACTGAAAATTTCACTGAAACAGCTTTACCCAGTTTGGAAACCGAACTGTTTGCTAATTTAGAGCAGGAAACGGAAACTGGATCGGTGATTTCTGGTTTTGCCGAACTAGAGTCCCTTTCGGAAGACAGCCTCGATCGCGGCTTTGAGGCGCAGCCAACGCCATTGCAAACCGATACGGAAGAGGCATTTTTAACCTCTGTTTTTAGCGACTTCGATCGCGTTGGGGAATCTGCTGGCACTCTGTTAGATGCCTTCTCGCTCGATGCCTTTTCGCCCTTGTCGGATGGTGCAGAAAACCAGGCAGCGGAACCTGAATTTTTTGAATTGTTTGGGCTCGAGTCGTCTGATGATTCGATCGAACCTGCTCTAGAACTCCCTGATGAAGAGAATGACGGCGATCGAATGACCGCAGATTTCGACAACCTGTTTGGGCAGGAAGAACTCCTAGAAGTGCCTGATGAAGGCGATTCAGAACCCAGCTTTGCTGAAAATTTTGCCTTCGATCGTACAGAGCCGAATGCAGTAGATCGGGCAGCCCCCGACGGCTTTGCAGATTTATTTTGGGAAAATACGCCGCCTTCTATCCAGCCTGAGGAGCTGCTTCAGTCTGAAGACCCACCTTTTGATGCGGAAGTCTCCACCGATCTTTGGTTGGATCCAGACGATTCGTCTGGCTTGGCGGAACTGAATTTGGCTGGGCTAGATTTGGCTGAACTGATAGAAAACGAAGAGCTAGAAGGCGAAGAACTAGAAAACGAAGAGCTAGAAGGCGAAGATTTGGCGGCACTCGTAGCGGGTGATTTGACCTCTTCTGAAGTCTTCTCTGAAGGATCTGCTGAGCTGCCTGAGATGTTTAGCCTGGAGCAGGAAGACTCAGAATTTGATCTTAGCCCGACAGAAATAGAGCGATTGGTTGAAACGCTAGACGAGCAGCCAGATGAGCAGCCGCAATTTCACCAGGAGATTGATTCGGCTTCTTTGCCTAACCTCTTCGACAGCACCCTGGTAGAAGCTGATGGGAATGCGATCGAAGAAAATATCGAAGAAAATTTTGATGATCTAGAAGCACTGCTGGCAGCAGAGGAAATGCCGCCCTCCGACTGGGCTTGGGCAGAAGCCGCGATCGAAGTCGAACCCTTAGCGGTTGACGGCAATGAAAGCAATCCTGGCGACGTTCTCAGTGATATTTCAGACCTTTCAGTTTCAGATCGCCTCGTTGAGGATGAGTTTGCTGATTTAGAAGCCCTGCTCGATCAAGACCTTGACGATAGTCCGATGGCTGCTCCGATGACTGCCCCGATTTCTCGCTTAGAGGATTCCGGTGCACAAAACGCAGACGAATTTGCCGATCTGGAGGCTTTGCTTGAGGATAAGTCGTTCACTGCTCCGCCTGAAGTGGATGTGCCCATTTCCAACCTGCCGATCGCTCGATTGCCTGCTGAAGATGAGTTTGGCGATCTCGAAGCGTTAATTGAGAACGTGGATCAGGTGTTGGGGGTCGGGTCTTCTCTGGTGCGAAAGACAGCCAGCACTGCGAACCGCCGACCGAACCGCCGCAATGTGCTGAAAGAGCAAACGATGCGTGTTTCGGTAAAGCACCTCGACAACCTTAATAACCTCGTTGGGGAAATGGTGGTCAACCGCAATGGACTGGAGCAGGCACAGGAGCGATTGCGGCAGTTTCTCGACAATTTGCTGTATCAGGTACAGCAGCTCAGCGATGTCGGACAGCGGATGCGCGATTTGTATGAACGATCGCTGCTAGAACGGTCATTGCTCAGCAGTCGTCGCGGCTATTCTGCAACTGGAACAGGGTCGGCTCCTTCGCAAACTAGTCATGCGATCGGGGTTAATTTTGATGCGCTGGAGATCGACCAGTTTTCGCCTTTCCATACGCTGTCGCAGGAAATGATTGAACTCATTGTCCGGGTGCGGGAAGCTTCTTCGGATATTGACTTTGTGGTTGAGGAAAGCGACCAGGTGACGCGCAATTTCCGCCAGATTACCACTCAACTTCAGGAAGGGCTGACGCGATCGCGAATGGTTCCCTTTGCTCAGACTGTTGATCGGCTGCCGCGGGGAGTGCGGGATAATTCGTTGAAATATGGCAAGCAGGCAGAGCTAGTGATCGAAGGGCGCGAAACGCTGATTGATAAAATGATCGTTGAACAGCTCAGCGATCCGATGACGCATCTGGTTAATAATGCGATCGCCCACGGCATCGAAACCCCGGAAGAACGAATCGCTGCCGGAAAATCACCCACTGGGCGTATTATGGTTCGGGCATTCCACCAGGGAAACCAGACGATTATTTCAGTCAGCGATGACGGAGCGGGCATCAATCCTGAAGGGGTGAAGGCAAAAGCTCTGGAACGAGGACTGATTACGCCAGCAGAAGCGAGAGACTTATCTCGCCTGGAAATCTACGACCTGTTGTTTCAGCATGGCTTTAGTACCGTCGATCAAGCCGATGATCTGCGTGGGCGAGGCGTGGGGTTGGATGTGGTGCGAAACAACCTGAGTGAGATTCGCGGTTCAATCACGATCGACTCGGCGATCGGCAAAGGCACGACGTTTACGATTCGTCTGCCGCTGACGCTCAGCATCTCAAAAGCTTTGTGCTGCATTAGCAATCGTGCCCGGATCGCCTTCCCGATGGATGGCATTGAAGATATGTTTGACGTTCCTAAAGATCGTCTTCAGACCGACGATCAGGGAGCTTCCTACGTCCCCTGGCGCGATATGGTGCTGCCGTTACAGCCGCTTTCAGATTTGCTGCGCTATAACCGCATTCTAGGACGAGGCAGCGTTTACGGTGGAAATCAGGAAGACGATATGGTTTCGATCGTTGTGCTGCGTAGTGCCGGAACATTGCTCGCGCTCCAGGTGGATCAAGTGCTGGGCGAACAGGAAATTGTAATCAAGCAGCTCGAAGGTCCAGTGCCCAAACCGATCGGGGTTGCCGGAGCGACAGTGCTGGGAGATGGACGGATTATGCCGATCGCCGATGTTCTGGAGTTAATCGACCTCTGGCAGGGACGTATCCGCCGTGAAGCAGGCACGACCCTCTGGGAGCGAGAGCGAGGGCCGATCGTCGAGGAAAGCACTAAGGCTGAGCCAACCGTTTTGATTGTGGATGACTCGATTACTGTCCGCGAACTGCTGTCGATGACCTTTAACAAAGTAGGCTATCGCGTTGAGCAAGCCCGTGACGGTCAGGAAGCCTGGGAAAAACTGCGAGCTGGGTTGCCCTGTAGTTTAGTGTTCTGCGACATCGAAATGCCCCGCATGGACGGACTAGAACTGCTCTCGCGGCTTCAGAAAGACCCTCATTTGTGCGAACTGCCGATCGCAATGCTGACTTCTAGAGGAGCCGATCGCCATAAGCAAATGGCAATTCAGCTTGGTGCAAAAGGCTACTTTACCAAGCCCTATCTTGAAGAAGTTCTGCTCGATGCGGCTCAGCGAATGCTGCGTGGGGAAGTGTTAGTCAATGGAAATTCGACCAGCACCGCAACCTGAACACGATCGATTAATAGCGGCTCAGCATTTGCTGTATGGCATACAGAGCAACCATGTGCCCCGGATAAAACCAGTAGAACCAGCGGGCGCGTTTGCCCTGCTGACTGCTTGCCATTACGAAGAAGACGGGGGCTGCGATCGCCGGAGCTTGAGCAATTCCCCAACTTGGCTCAACCAGTACCAGCCCAAAATGAAGCAGCAGCCAGGCTGTCCACCAGCGGGCGGTTGGCTCAAAGTATCGAATCAGGGCGATTAGCCCAATGCCATAAAAGCTGTAGTCTACCGGAATTGCGCGTGCTAAAGCGGCTCCCCCAATCCAGCAGGGAATCTGGAGATACGGGTTTAATCTAGCGACTCGCAGGCAAACTAAGCCAATCGCCAGGGTAAACAAAATATTCCACTGGTCGTTTGCACCGTTCAGCAGCACCAGATTGTATAAAGGCTGAGTCAGTACTGCCATCACCAGGAGCCGCAGCAAGTATTTCCAGAAGTTGCGCGTGTGTGCCTCGCCCTGCACCAGCAGCCAGCAAAATAATGGAAAGCTATATCGACCGATAAACCTGAGGACATCCACGCCCGGAAAAAAGACCACGCCGACGTGATCGATCACCATGAGCAGGGCTGCTAGCAGCTTGATTTGATAGTTCGTGAGCGATCGATTCATGGGCGAGGGGTTGCAGTTCCCGGTGCAGGGTGAGCGGTGAAAGGTTGCAGTTGCATGACTGTCCTCTGCGTCACTGTCATCCTACTCGATCGCCCCTGATCAGGCGTTAGCCGTGTACTTTTGCCAGGCAAGCTTTGCGGCTCCCACTATCCCTGCCTGATTGCCCAATTCTGCCGGAAGGAGCCGAAGCGCTGCCCGTGACGAAGGCAAAACCCGCCGTTCCAGCTCTGCCTCGATCGTCGGAAAGAAGAATGCTGCGCTGGCACTCACCCCACCCCCAATAATCACCGCTTGAGGCGTGAGAACATAAACCAGGCTGGCAATTCCCGCACCCAAATCGCGCCCGTATTCCTGCCAGAACTGAATCGCCGATCGATCGCCTGCCGCTGCCCTTGCGCCCAGCTCATCTGGTTCTAGTCCGGTTCGGCGACGAATTGCCCGCACCGAAGTATATTGCTCTAGCGAACCGCGATTGCCGCTATTGCATTCAGGTCCATCGGGGTTTAGCGTAATTAGCCCCAGTTCACCTGCTGCGCCGTCGTGACCCACAAACAGCTTACCGTCCAGAATGATTGCGCCACCCACGCCCGTTCCCAGCGTTAGGATGATGACGTTGTGAAATAATTTGCCTGCTCCCAGCCAGAATTCTCCCAGTCCGGCGCAGTTGGCATCGTTTGCCAGAATTGTGGGACGATCGGTTTTGGCTTCCAGCCAGTCGGCTAAAGGAATATCGCGCCACCCGTCTAGATTAATTGCCACTCGTGCAATGCGTCCGGCTGCGTCTGCGGGTCCGGGTGTGCCCAAGCCGATCGCTATCGCCTCACGACTGGGATCGACAGACTCGATCGCCTCCACTAGTGCCAGCAAAACCGCTTCAGGCGTGGCAGGCTGAGGAGTGGGTACGGTAAGCGACTGAAGACAAGTTCCTTTCCAGTCAAATCTACCGAGTTTAATTGCCGTGCCGCCCAGGTCAATACCGATCACCTGATCTGCTGTGGAAATGTCTGTGGATACGTTCATAGAAGAGTACTATTCCTGACGCGATCGTGGGTCAATCAGTTCGTTTAATCCTTCCCCCAGCAGCGACAAGCCAACCACCAGCAGCGTCAACGCCAGTCCCGGAAACAGAGCCGTCCACCAAATTCCGGTGGGCAGGGCATCTAACGCCTGCTGCAAATCACGCCCCCATTCGGGTATATCTTCGGGCAAGCCCAAGCCCAGGAAGCCTAAGCCGCCCAGCACCAGTACTGCATCTGCCGCATTGAGCGTAAACAGCACCGGAACACTTTGAATCACGTTGAGAAACAAATAGCGCGTCAGCACCCGCCAGGTCGAAGCCCCCATCGATCGGGCTGCTTCAATAAACAGTTCTGTTTTGACGCTAACCGTATGATTTCGCACCACTCGGTAATATTGCGGCACATAGGCAATGCTGAGGGCGATCGCCGCATTCCATACGCCCCGCCCAACCACAAACGCCAGCGTCACCGAGAGCAATAATCCAGGCAGGGTGTAGATTGTATCCATTAAAAATAGCAGTGTGCGATCGAGCCTGCCGCCCAGATAGCCGCTCACCATACCCAATGGCACACCAATGAGCAGACTCAGCAAGGTTGCCAGCACCACCACCTGCAACGCCGCCTGAGTGCCAAACAGCGTTCGCGAAAACACATCATAGCCCTGCCGCGATGTGCCAAACCAATGTGCTGCCGAAGGAGCCTGATGAGTCGGATTTGTCAGCCCTTCTAGTGGGTTTTGCAGCCAGCCCCAGGATTGCAAAAGCGGCGCGAACAAAGCTGCCAAAATAAACGCCAGCGTAATCACCAGCCCGATCGCCATAAGCTGAATCGACAGGCGCGGATACTGGGATAACCGCAGGCCAAAGCGGCGGGATTTGGTTAGAGTCATGACACTTGGCGCGATCCAATCAGGATAGAGAGCAGGAAGATTACCCCTTGGGGGAACTGCGAAGCAACCGCAGTATTCCGTATTGTCCCTTATCTCGCTGCAATTTCTGCTTCGATCTCAATTGCGACAAGACTTTCGATCGCTGTGGTTAGCTGCTAACCGCTTCTTGGCTCGTCTTGACTCGTCTTGATTCGTTCTGCCCTCGCCTGAATAGACGCTAATCAGACTCTAATCCCCACTGAAATCGATCGAATTACAGCTCGTCTGGCGTGTCAGGAGCAACTTCAATGCCTCCCGTTTGGATAACCGTCTGCTAATCGGTGATTAGATCGCTTAAAGAAGAAATTTCTACGCCGATTTGACGACAGGCTTGCTCCAATGACTGTTGAAAGCGAGAAATGTTTTGGCCGTAGCCGCAAAGCTCAGCAGCCACCGTAACGCCCTGCTCTGCGTTTGCTTTAGCGCAGTCAATCAGTTCAATTCCGGTAAGGGGTTGGGATGCAGCCATAGTGACTGAAAGGTAAACAGTTCAAACCAATTTAGCAGGGGCATCTGGGAGCGATCGTCTATCTAGCGCGGCATTTATATCGGCACAAATCTACTGGCACAAAAATCTCCGCACCAAATATCCGCGCAAATCATCACTCGTACCAATATTTGTAAGCCGCATACGCCATCGTGACAACCCCAGTGACGATCGCCGCTTCGTTGACCTGAAACTGCGGGTGATGCAGGGGGTAATTAGTGCGATCGGCAAAGCCAACTCCCAGTCGAAACATTGTGCCAGGCGCGTGGTTCAGATAGAGCGCGAAATCTTCTGCTCCTAGTGACGGCTCCATTAAAAGCTGCACTCGATCGCTGCCCCAAGCTTCTTGAGCGGCGTCCTCGACGATTTTGGTCAGGTAAGGGTCGTTTTGCACCGAGGGAACGCCATGACGGTAGCTTATTTCATATTTTGCTCCGTACGTCTGACACACATGTGACACAATGCCCTCGATCCAGCTCGGTAACGCAGCACTGGTTTCGGGATGAAGCGATCGAACCGTTCCCAGCAAGCGTACCTGATCTGCAATCACATTGGGTGCACGTCCGCCGTTAATTTGTCCGATCGTCAGCACCACGGGACGCAGCGGATTTTGGGTACGGCTGATTGCCTGTTGTAAGCTCGTGATGACTTGAGACGCAATCCAAATCGCATCGATCGCCTCGTGCGGACGCGCCCCATGTCCAGATTCGCCAACAATGGTAATTTCCAGATCGTCTGCTGCCGCCGTGAGTGCGCCATAGCGAATGCCAATCGAACCGCCGGGAATCGTCGGAAATACATGAGTTGCCAGAATCGCGTCAATATCTTCCATCACGCGATCGCGAATCATCCAGCTTGCGCCTTGAGCAGTTTCTTCGGCAGGCTGAAACAAAAAGCGAATCGTGCCGGGAAGCAGTTGCCCAAGCTGGGACAAAATCATCGCCGTGCCCAGTCCCACTGTGGTATGGACATCATGACCGCAGGCGTGCATAATTCCGGGTTGATGGGAAGCAAATTCCAGTCCGGTTCGCTCCTGGATCGGCAGGGCATCCATATCTGCCCGAATTCCCAGCAAACGAGAATCGGTTCCATCTCCGCTTAAGTGACCCACAACGCCCGTTTTGCCGACCAGTTCCTGAACGTGCAGCCCGCAGGAAGACAGAACTCCTGCCGCATAAGCTGCTGTCTGATACTCCTGACCGCTTAGCTCTGGATGGCTATGCAGATGCCGACGAATTTCAATCAAGCGAGGAGCAAGGCGATCGGCGATATCTTTAATCCGGCTAAGCATTGATTCAGGCAGGAGGGTGCTTTTACCTTATGATAAACAGTCTTTTACCCTTTACAGAACTTTACACAGGACTTCACGATGGGGAAACAGCTGTAGACAGTCATCGTTCGAAGGTGCCTCAGGGTGTCCTTAAGAGGCGATCGGCTTTAGCCACGCAAGCATTTCAGAAAAATCGCAGTATGGTCAGTCAGACGTGCTATAAAAACTACAGTAAGTACAGCGATAAAGTGGGAATTAATATAATAAATAACAGTTAAATAACATTTCACTGTGGTGCATTGTCCTGAATCTGAGCGGGCTGAATGGGTCGAGCCTGGTGCTGGTCGGTTCGAATCAAAAGCAGTGCGATCGTCGGACAGGCATTGATTGCTTAATTATTTTGCTGGATTGTTTGTTTGCTGGATTGTTTCTGGATTGCTCTCCCCCAATTTCATAACAGAGGTCAGTTGTCGTGGGAATTGTTGTTGAAAAGGTATCCAAAGGATTCGGTGACTTTCAGGCAGTCACGGAAGTGAGTCTGGAAATCAAAACTGGCTCGCTGGTTGCTCTGCTAGGTCCTTCGGGTTCCGGGAAGTCAACGCTGCTCCGGTTGATCGCAGGTTTGGAAATGCCCGACTCCGGGCGAGTTTTTCTCACAGGTCGGGATGCCACTTACCAAACGGTGCAGGAGCGCAATATTGGCTTTGTGTTCCAGCACTATGCCCTGTTTAAGCATATGACCGTCCGCAAGAATATCGCCTTCGGATTGGAGATTCAAAAGTATCCTAAGGCGAAGATTAAGCATCGCGTTGAAGAATTGCTTGATCTAGTGCAGTTGAGCGGATTGGGCGATCGGTATCCCAGTCAGCTTTCCGGGGGGCAGCGGCAGCGGGTCGCTCTCGCACGGGCACTAGCGGTTGAACCAAAAGTGCTGCTGCTAGATGAGCCGTTTGGCGCACTGGATGCACGGGTGCGAAAGGATCTGCGGGTATGGCTGCGCCGTCTGCACGATGAAGTTCACGTCACAACAGTTTTTGTGACCCACGATCAGGAAGAAGCGATGGAAGTTTCTGATGAAATTGTGGTGATGAACGAGGGCAAAGTTGAGCAGGTTGGTACGCCTGCCCAAATCTACGACCATCCGGCTTCTGCATTTGTCATGAGCTTTATTGGTCCGGTCAACGTGCTGCCCAGCACCTCCCGCATTTTTGCAGCGAACGGCTTTGACTCTCCTCATCCCGAAGTCTTTTTACGTCCTCAAGATGTTTTGATCGACGTGAATCCAAACGGCACTTCTACGCCTGCACGAGTCAGCCGCATTATTCATCTGGGTTGGGAGATTCAGGCAGAGCTAACCCTTGACGATGGACAAGTTGTCACGGCTCACTTGACGCGAGAACGATTTGATGAATTAAACCTTGCTCCCAGTCAGCGCGTGTATGTGAAGCCCAAGGAAGCAAAGGCGTTTCCGCTCTACTACTCAATTTAGTCTGTTTCAGACGTCTGTTTCGGCAAGGTTAGGTGTCAGGGGTTCGGTCCCTTTCTTTGAGGGATGGGGATCGGGCAAGCACTTGCACATCCACCGTTTCTTCTCAAATTCTTCTCAAGCCGCCTCTAAGTGCTGCTGCAATTTTTCTCTTGAAGTTAGTTCCTCTTTCTTTAGCGACCGATAAACTTGCGATTGAGTAATTGGACTTCGCATTGTATAAAGTGTGAGTCAGAGGCTGCGATCGATCTCCCTCAGAGGAACTATTGCATCGCGCCCGACTGAACTCAAGGGAAGGGGAAGGATGATGAAACTTGGATTGTGGCGTTCCATTGGGAGAAACATTTTGCAACTGCGGAGCAATCGCCGCCGCTGGCTTCAATTTGCCGGGCTCTTCACCGTTTGCCTGGTGCTGTCGGTGAGTTGTGGACGGACTCAGCCCGTTGCTTCAACTTCGGCAGGCGACAGTGGCAATGGGCGGGTGACAATGGGCACAACCCTGGAGGTGCGGACGATCGATCCTGCTGATGCCTATGAAACGTTTCCCGGCATTTTGCTTTATAACCTGGGCGATCGGCTTTATACCTACAAATCGGGAACGACTGAGCTAGTGCCTCAGCTTGCGTCTGCCCTGCCCGAAGTCAGCAGTGATGGCTTGACCTACACAATTCCCTTGCGCGAAGGGGTCACGTTCCACGACGGCGAACCGTTTAATGCCGAGGCGATGGCATTTTCAATCCAGCGATTCATCGAGAACGGCGGACGACCTGCCTTCCTGATGTCCGACAGAATTGACACCGTTACTGCAACGGGCACGAATGAACTCACGATCAAACTCAAGCAGCCTTTTGCCGCCTTTCCCGCCATGCTGACTTTTTCGGGGATGACTCCGGTTTCTCCTAAAGCCTATGAGCTTGGCTCCGGCAAATTTAAGCCCGATACGTTTGTGGGCACGGGTCCGTATAAGCTGGCGCAGTTCGGCACAGACTCCGTGCGGTTGGACGTGAACGAAAATTACTGGGGCGACAAACCTGCCAATCAGGGCGTTGATATCCAGGTCATCAGCAGTCCGGCGAACCTGTATAACACCTTTCGCACGGGCGGACTCGATGTTGCCTATCAAACCCTTGACCCCGATCAGATCCGCAGTCTGGTGAGCGAAAAAGATAAAGGCGGCTGGCAGGTGATCGAGGCGGGCACGAATACGATCAACTACATGGTGCTCAACCAGAAAGCCAAACCTCTGGACAACGTGAAAGTGCGGCAGGCGATCGCCGCCCTGATCGATCGCAAGCTGTTAGTCGATCGTGTTTTTCAAGGACAGGCAGAACCCCTCTATAGCCTCGTTCCCAACACATTTCCAGTATCCAAGCCTGTATTTGAGACGCAGTACGGCGACGGCAACTACGAGAAAGCTAAAACGCTGCTGCAAGAAGCCGGAATTACTGAAGCAAATCCGCTCGATTTAGAAATCTGGTATTCCTCAACTTCCACCACGCGCAATCTCATTGCATCGACTCTGAAAGCGGCGATCGAGCAAAACCTGCCCGGACTGGTCAACGTCAAGCTGGACAGCGTTGAGTCCGCCACCCTGTTCGACAACCTTGACAAAGGAACCTATCCTACGGTGCTGCTCGACTGGTATCCCGATTTCTACGATGCTGATACCTTCGTCCAGCCCTTCCTTTCCTGCGACAAAGGCTCTGCGGCGGCGGGCTGTCAGGAAGGTCAAAGCCAGGCTGGAGGCTCTTTCTACTTCAGCGATCGAGCAAACAAACTGGTAGAACAGCAGCGCATCGAACAAGACCCTAAAGCCCGCGACCAGCTCTTGGGGCAGCTTCAGGATCTCTCAGCCACCGACGTGCCCTACATCCCCCTCTGGCAAAGCAAGGACTATGTGTTTGCTAAAGGCAATCTCCAGGGCGTTAGCATTCAGCCGACGCAGCAGTTTTTGCTGTGGCAGATCAAGAAGTAGGTGGGGGGATGAGTACCCAGAGCATGTAAAAAGCTGCATTGATTCCTGGCTCCATCCCTAACTTATTCCCCACTCATCACTCCTCTACCCCTTCACTCCTTTACCCCAAAATGTCCCGCTCCACCGCCCTCCGCACCTACGTCTTCTCCCGCCTGCTGCTCGCGCCGCTCATGATCTGGACGATCACCACGCTGATCTTTCTGCTGCTGCGATCGACTCCTGGTGATCCGATCGATGTGCTGCTAGGTCCGCGTGCTTCGGAAGCGGCTAAGCAAGAACTCAGGACAAACCTGGGATTAGATGCTCCTTTGTGGCTTCAGTATTTGCACTATCTGGGGGATTTGCTGCGGCTGGATCTGGGCACTTCGTTGACCAGCCAGGGTCAGTCGGTCTGGAATATTATTGGGGCACATTTTCCGGCAACGGTGGAGCTAACTTTGTTTAGCATGATTGTTTCGGTCGTGGTTGGGGTAACGATCGGGGCACTGGCAGCCTCAAAGCCGAACACGCCGATCGATGTGGGGGGAAGACTCTTTGGCATTTTTACTTATGCCGTGCCGATGTACTGGTTTGGAATGCTGTTGCAGCTTGTGTTTGCGGTGCAGCTTCAATGGTTTCCGATCGGCACTCGCTTTCCCTTATCAATCCAGCCGCCGCCTGCCCTGACGGGACTTTATACGATCGACAGTCTGCTGAGCGGCAGTTTCGCGCAGTTTTTGACTAGCCTTTATTATCTGACTCTACCAAGTCTGACTTTGGGACTGCTGCTAAGCGGCATTTTTGAGCGCATGGTGCGGGTCAACCTGAAGCAAACGTTGAAGGCAGATTATGTCGAGGCGGCACGAGCAAGGGGCATTCCAGAACGACGAATCGTTGTGGCACACGCGCTAAAAAATGCCATGATTCCGGTGATTACAGTTCTGGGGCTGACCTTTGCTTCTCTGTTGGGCGGCGCGATTTTGACTGAAGTAACTTTCTCATGGCCCGGTCTAGCAAATCGGCTATATGAGGCAATTTCCCAGCGCGATTATCCAGTGGTGCAGGGGGTGATGGTGTTCTTCTCGGTGATTGTGGTGTTTGCTAGTATTGCGATCGACATTATCAATGCCTATATTGATCCCCGCATTCGCTATTAATTGATTGCTGGTTTTAATTTTTTAATTAATTGCTTGTTTAGAATGCGATTTGAATTGCAATTATTGCAATTGAGGCAGTGCGAGTTGAATTCTAACGATCGACTGAACTGCAAGCGGGATGAACAGCGAACCCACCGTGAGAAAACTTGAAATTTCTGCAACAGACGGTTAGCGTGCTTGCAAGTTGCGGTAGGCTGCAGTGTGATATCTTGCCGAGTCGATTTCTGCCTGTTGCGGAACAGCTTGATCGGTTGAATGAGTGGCACCCTGCTGGAGGGGTTCTTGCGAAGCTTCTGAGGAATTTTGTGCAGTTTCGGTGCTCGGAGTTAACCAAACAACCTGCCGCTGATTGGGATCAACCCGATAGCTTTGTTCCTGCATAATGCTGCTCGCCTGCTGCGGGTCAAGCTGGCGATCGAGATCTGCCTGCAAGATATCAACGCGCTGTTGAACTTCTGTGACTTCAGCTTGGAGCTGGCTCAACTCTTCTCGCTGCTGAAGGTTGTAGGGAATCAGCTTTGCTAATGCAATGATTGCAACTCCTGCCAGTAGCCCGTTGACTGCTAGCTTCACCGTAATTTCTGTCACCACCGTCTGATGCGATCGGGGGCGAGGACGCTGCCGCAAACGTGGTTTTACTCGACGCTGAGGTGGGGAGGCAGCAGGTGGCAAAGGTTGAAGTGCATTCATACAACGTCGCTATTTCGTAACAGGAGCAGTTCGATCGATTCTGTCGCTTTAACTCAGTCGCTTTAATTAAGCTAATATGCCCCGCTTGCCACGGGCTCTATCAAAGCTCATAAATCAAAGCCCCATTGAAGCGCGAAATTCTAACAGGGTCAATGCCTTTTGATAGATTTAATCTGAGCTTTATTGGCTAGACATTACTAACCAACCAATCGCCTCTTTTCTCGATCGCTCGACCAGGAGAAATAAAGACAGCAGCCTAACTTTAGCTTAGTTCTAGCACTGATTTCGCCAGGAAAAATATTTTTTTGTTCTTTTTCTTTAAACAGCATTAGCTTGAATAATCTAATACGTTTGAACTACTTGTAATTAATACATTTGCACTAAATTCCAGTGATACTCAAAACACAAAATTATCCACGTACTAAGCATACGTATTACACGGATTAAGTGAAGCACAGGCACTAATTATCAGGTGTGGTTAAGTTTCTGGAGCGATGGCGTTTCTAAATATAAGCAGCTGTTTTAACAAGTTATTCCTGAAACCTAAATTGTCTCTCTCACCTGAATTCCAGCGAGTTTCCCTGATTTGTATCTCAAAGTTTCCCGAAGTTGGGAATTTAGGGAACAATGCAGCCCTTTTGTTTGATGCTTTTCAAGCATCGTGTAGAACATTTTCAGTAAGACATTCATGCAAAACTCAGTAAGACACTTCATGCAAAACAGAGAGCTATCCCAAAGCCTCATCCCGAAATCGAAAAAATCGATCGCAGACGAATGCTCGTAGACAACTCTCTGTTGAAGTTTAGATTGAGCTTAGATTTAACCCGAAGTACCAGTGTGCGCTCCAGGCAGGTTGTTCGGCAAGGTAACGATCGTCTAATCGTCCCTGCTTCCCTGTCCCGTTTACTGTCTTATTAAACTGTTCTGTTTACTTGTACAGTTCAGTGGACAGGCGGAATGCCATCACAGCGGGAATGAGGGCAATAACCAGGGCAACATAGACTTGAGTATCCGATAGTGACATAAGCTAAAGGACTCCTGATATGAAGATTGATGGGATGATCAATGCGAAATTGGCGCGGTTTACGAGTGTAAACGCAGACCAACGCTACATTAATGTCGGCTAAATCACTGCATTTCGGAATGATTTGTCACATGATGTAACAGAAACGAGCGTGTAATCCAGCGCAGTCCAGTGCAACCCATCCCTAACAGCAAACCGTATTAGTAAAATACCCCTCTCTAAAGTGGCAAGCCACGAAAAGATGAGGCATCATCAGTTCTAAATATGTTTGACTTTAATTTCACTCTACCCTCCCGGTTAAATCCTCGCTTGGAAAGTGCTAAACCTACCCGACTTCAGTTTGAGCGTCAGCTAAGGCGTGTGCAGCGAGATGTGCTGCGGATGGGTGCTTTAGTGGAAAATTCCTGCTGGCTGGCACGCAGAGCATTGTTCGATCGTGACCTGGAAGCCGCGCAGCAAATTGCAATTCAGGACAAACAAATCGACCAGCTTTATCGCCAGATCGAGCTGGACTGCGTCAACTTAATGGCACTTCAATCTCCGGTGACGCAAGACCTGCGCCTGCTCAGCGCAATGATGCAGCTTGTGCGCGACTTGGAGCGAATTGGAGACTACGCCGAAGATTTGGGCGAGATTGCAATTAAGCTGTTTCCCTATCCGGTGCATTCCTGTATGGAGCGGGTGAAAGTGATGCTCGATCGCTGTCGGGCAATGCTGGCGATGGGGCTGGCTGCGCTATCTGACCTGGATGCTGAGTCTGGGTTAGATATTAAGATGAAAGATGATGCGGTTGATGATGATTATGCTTCGCTCTACAACCTGCTGGCACACCAGACGGATGTACCCGGCATTATTGAGCCGATCGTGCTGCTGGTGCTGGTGATTCGTCATCTAGAGCGAATGGCAGACCACGCCACTAATATTGGTAAGCGGGTTGCTTATATCGTGACGGGGCAGCGTTAAAAATTCTGCTTTCGCTCTATGTTCCGATTGCAAATTGTGCATAGAATAAAGTTGGTGCAAAAAATTGGTCAAGTTTAGCACTCGCTTCAATTCCCGTTTTGCTTTCCATACTCTACTGATACGCCTCCTGAACGATCTGGCTTTACGGCAACTATGACATCTTGCTAGAGGCATCTTGCTAGAAAGCTGGACGGAGTGTAGCAGTGCAAAGGGAAGATGGCTCGGAAAGCAGTCGGTCTGAATGTGAAACTTCGCGACCCAGGGTTTAGTCGAGAAATGAAATCGATCGAAGCTCACGCAGATGAGTTTTTGAGATTTCCTTCCGGCTGAGCAGGTCGATCGGTACAAAATCAGTGCAGAATCTGTGATTCGCTCTAATGTTCAGAGTGGAGAGCAGTGGTTGAAGCGCAACAGGTAATGGCTGAGCCCTCCAGGAAATTCTGATTTCTGAGCTTGGCGCACCAGACCGAGCTACTAAAACCTGCTGCTTGCTGAACGGTCTATGCAGCTAGCCAGGTTGACCCGGTTAGGGAACCCCCCACCCCATTGAGGATCAGTCGCTACATGGAATTCACAATTGCCGAGCTACTCGCAAACTTTACAGACGATAAGCTGGTTGCGCCGAAAGCACTGGAAAAAAAGCTGAACTGCAAGGATGAAGCGAGCATTCGCAGGCTGCAAATCGTGCTAGATGCTTTAGAACGGGTCGGCATCCTGGTGAAGGATCGGGGCAAATATCGCCGCATTTTTGAAGACGATGTGGTCGAGGGCAAACTGCGCTGCTCTAGTAAAGGTTTTTGCTTCGCGATTCAGGATGTGGAAGGATCGGAAGATATCTACATTCGCGAATCTCACCTGAATAGCGCCTGGAATGGCGATCGCGTTCTGGTGAAAGTTACAAAAGAAGGAACCCGTCGTCGCAGTCCCGAAGGCGAAGTGCGGCTGATTCTCGATCGGGCAAATTCTTCGATTCTGGCGCGGGTGAAACAGGCGGAAGAAAGCTTTCGAGCTACGCCGCTCGACGATCGCCTGCTATTTGAGGTCGAGCTAAAAGCCAACGGCACGAATTTAGAGGAAGCGATCGACCAGTTGGCTCACGTGGAAATTGTGCGCTATCCGCTTGGCTCCCATCCACCGTTAGGCAAGCTTGCGCTGGTGCTGGGCAGTGACGCTCAGGCGGCTTCTGAATATGTGATTGTCTGCTGTAAGCACGATCTGCCGCGTGATTTTCCCGAAGCCGTGCTGCAAGCTGCCAAAGGGTTGCCCAACAAACTGCGAAAAGCGGACTTCAAAGGACGGGTTGATTTGCGCGATCTGCCCACGATTACGATCGACGGCAAAACGGCGGGTCATGCGATCGACGACGCGCTGACGCTGGAGAAAATTGGGGATGACGAGTGGCTGGTCGGCATTCATATCGCCGATATCTCCTACTACATCGAGCCAGACACCGAGCTGGACATCGAAGCGCGACGACGGGGCACCTCGATTTATCTGGGCGATGAAGTGATTCGGATGCTGCCAGAGCGGGTGCATCAATCCTGTTCGCTGGCTCCAGAGCAAGACCGATTGGCAGTTTCGGTGCTGATTCGTGTGAATGGTCAGGGTGAGGTGCAGGAGTTTGAGCTTCAGCCCACCGCGATCCGAGTTGATCATCGGCTCGACTATCAGCAAGTGCAGGCGATCGTGCAGCGGCACGACTCTCCCGAAGCGGCGGCTGCCCGTCCTCCTGCCTATCCGCTCCCACCTTTGGAGGAACTAGAGCCATACCAGGCGGTGTTTGAAATGCTCGATCAGCTCTTTAAGCTGAGCCAGGCGATTCGTGCCCAGCGGCACAACCGGGGTGCGTTTGACCTCAATCTGCCGGAAAAAGTCTTTCCTGATGAGGCAAACCCGGAACTGAGCCAGTTTCTTTCGACCAAGTTTCAGTACGACGACGAAGGGGCACTGGGTGCAATGGTGGTGTCTGCCTTTCTGCCTGCCCGATCGATCGTCACAGAACTGATGCTGTTGGCAAATCAGCTTGTTGCCTCCCACCTGATCGAGCTGCAAGTTCCAGCGATCTACCGGGTTCACCGCACTCCCGATCCTAGCGATGTGCAGGAGTTGCTCAAACTAGTCAGCAATATGGGCATTGATGCTCATCTGGCACAGGAGGACGCAGTACATTCGCGGGACTATCAGCGATTAGTGCAGGAATTTGCCGAATCGAAGACCGAAAAAGTGCTGACCTATCTGCTCCTGTCCACCTTCAAGCCTGCGGTCTACAGCACCATGCCGGGCCCTCACTTTGGCTTGGCACTAGAAAAGGGCTATGCCCACTTCACTTCACCCCTGCGTCGCTACCCGGATCTGCTGGTGCATCGCGTTATCCACGCCATCTTTGAACACGGACGCGATCGACGCACCACGCGATCGAAGGATCGGGTTAACCTGAGAAGCAGTTCGTGCCACGGCAAAATTTCCTGGAACGTATTGCCTACCGACCTTCAGGCAGAGCTGGAAGAAAGATTTGCCGCCGTTGTCGTGCATCTGACCGAGCAGGAAAAGCTGGCGCAGGAAGCCGAAGCCGATCTGGAAGGGCTAAAAAAAGCCGAGTTTATGCAGCAGCATACGGGCAAAGTCTTTCACGGGCTGATTACGGGGGTACAGTCCTACGGTTTCTTTGTGGAAATCGAAGAGCTGCTTGTCGAGGGTCTGGTTCACGTCAGTTCGCTGAAGGATGACTGGTACGAATATCGATCGCGACAGCAAAAGCTCGTCGGTCGCAAAAATCGCAAGCAGTATAAGTTGGGCGATCGCGTCGAAGTGCAGGTCAAGAGCGTGGACTACTATCGTCAGCAGATTGACCTGGTGGCTGTGGGTGGCGGTAGTCAGGCAACCGAAGAAGAACTGGATGAGCCTGTGTCTGCTGAAGAAGCCGAGCTACCGGAAGAAATGCTGGAACTGGAAGCAGAGCTAGAAGAAGCAGAGCTAGAAGAAGCAGAGCTAGAAGAGTAAAAGAGAAAAAAAGAGAACAATAGGGCGCGATCGGGCAGAGGATAAAGCATGGATTATATGAATGACGAGGATAAGCATCCCTGGAAGATTCCTCCTCGAACCGCCTGGAAGTGTCAAGATGAAGAAGTGTAACAACTTCTAATTCCTGTGTCTAATTCTTCGTCTTCTCCATCTCTGCCGCTCATTCTGGGCGTAACGGGTGCTTCGGGCTTAATCTATGCGGTGCGTGCCCTCAAGTTTCTCTTGCAGGCAGATTATGCGATCGAGCTAGTCGCATCCAAATCGACCTACATGGTCTGGCAGGCAGAACACCAGATCCGAATGCCCGTTGAGCCAGTTCAGCAAGAGCAGTTTTGGCGACAGCAGGCAGGGATTGAAACCGGAGGCAAACTGCGCTGTCATCCCTGGGGCGATGTGGGAGCCAATATTGCCAGCGGTTCGTTTCGTACCCTGGGCATGGTGATTTTGCCGTGCAGCATGAGTACCGTGGGCAAGCTGGCAGCCGGACTGAGTGCCGATTTGCTGGAACGTGCCGCCGATGTGCAGCTTAAAGAAGGTCGCAAACTCGTGATTGTGCCGCGTGAAACGCCTTTTAGCCTGATTCACCTGCGAAATCTCACCACGGTTGCCGAAGCCGGAGCCAGAATTGTGCCTGCTATTCCTGCCTGGTATCACCATCCGCAGACGATCGAGGATCTGGTGGATTTTGTGATTGCCCGTGCCCTCGATCAGTTCAACCTAGACTGCGTTCCCCTTAAGCGATGGCAGGGACGCGGTGTGGCAGAAGCCGAACCCATCGACTCTTAATGCAGGGAATTTCCTCAAGAAAGATAGACTTGAGACAAAATCGCTCAGCAAAACCCTGCCCATGATTCGACTCCTGCTCCTGCTTGCTATTCTGGGGAGCCTTGCCCTCTTTGCAGTCCAAAACCTGGCTCCTGTGCCGCTGGTCATTTTGGGAGTCCCGACCCTGGCGATTCCGCTTGCCTTTTGGGTGATTGGGGCGATCGGGGCAGGCGCATTGACAACGATTGTAATGGCAGGCTTAATCGAGCTCTCCCGTCCGGTGAAGCGGGTTGCTGCGGCTCCTCGACCGGAGAATCGTCCGATCGGCGATCGTTTTCGCCGCTTTCGCACCGGAGGATGGTCAGCCGCTTCGACAGAAACAGGGCGATCGACTCCTCGTAAGCCCAGCAATCGCAGCGATGATTGGGACGCGCCAGCACAGGATTCTGCTGCCTGGGATGACTGGGAAGAACCCGCCCCTCGCTCTACCCCCTTCCAAGGCGCACAAACTCCCGCGCGCGATCGAGAAGACCCCGCCTGGCAAGACTGGCAGGGCTATGAAGACGCTCCTCGTCGTCAGCCGCCTCCGGATGCCGAGCCAATCCCCTATCGCAAAGGCTTTGAGCCTCGCACTGAGTTTGAAACTGATCAGCAGCCCATGAGCCGATCGCAATCGGGTTCTGTCTATTCTTACAGCTATCGTCCGCCTGAAGAACCGATCGAAGACGAACCGCCCCCATCGCGCAGCAACAGCGTCTACGATGCCGAGTTTCGAGTGATTACCCCACCGTTTCGCCCTGATCCTGAAGAAGTTTCTCCGCCTCCGCCTTCTCGTGCGGCTAATTCAGATGAGGAAGATTGGGATTTCATTGATGAGGATGAAGGAGACTGGAAGCGGAGACGGTGAGGGAATGAGGGGCTTAGTGCAGGAATGGGATTGGGAAGACTTGACGAATTAGCGTTGATCTCTCTAAGGCTCCCCCACAAACCTTTCACCCTTCCCCATCCGCTTAAAAAACAAGCGACTCACCCTAAACTTCCCGTTCCACAACCCTTGCCCCATTTCTCCACTCCCCCTTATGGAACCCCTTCCCTTCATCCTCTGGCTCCTCTTCATCACGCTCATCTTTGCCTTTGGGCTGGGGTCAATGGTGCGGGCATATCGAGGAAGGGGCAGTTTAGAAATCATTTTTGCAGAAGCGATTTGCCCCACGCCGCCGCCCATCCTGAACGAGGAGGCTGCACTCCAGTTTGAAAAAGGCTGTACTGCCTTTGGGGCGAACCAATATCGCCAGGCGATCGACTGCTTTCGGCGGGCGATTCAGCTTGACCCTGGTTTCGCAGAGGCGTACCATAATCGCGGTCGGGCAACGGCAAATCTGCGTCAGCTTAATGAAGCGATCGGGGATTTACTGCAAGCCAGCGAGCAGTATCTAGCGCAAGACAATGTCGCCGGATTCGATCGGGTGCGGCAAGATCTCGAAACGTTGAAAGCCAGGAGCCAGACCAGCGCAAAGTCCAATGAGTAGACATTTCTCCTCTATCGATCGGTTAAGCTAGTGAAGATGATTTCCCGCGTAAACAATTGCAAAGAGGCGCATGACAACAGCCACTCAAGTCAAAAACGACGTTAAAGATTTATCCCTCGCCCCCTTAGGCAAACAGAGAATCGAGTGGGCAGGGCGCGAAATGCCCGTGCTGAAGCAGATTCAGGAGCGATTTGCCCAGGAAAAGCCTTTTGCCGGAATTCGGCTGGTTGCTTGCTGCCATGTCACCACAGAAACAGCTCACCTGGCGATCGCCCTCAAAAACGGCGGAGCGGATGCGCTGCTGATTGCTAGCAATCCGCTTTCGACGCAGGACGATGTAGCGGCGAGTCTAGTCGTGGATCACGGAATTTCTGTGTTTGCAATCAAAGGGGAAGACAACGCAACCTATCATCGCCATGTGCGGACTGCCCTTGACCATCGCCCCAATATCATCATCGATGACGGCAGTGATGTAGTTGCAACGCTGATCCAGGAACGCCAGGAGCAAATTGCTGACCTGATTGGCACAACCGAGGAAACCACGACGGGAATTGTGCGCCTGCGTGCCATGTTCCGGGACGGGGTTCTTACCTTCCCGGCGATGAACGTCAATGACGCAGACACCAAGCACTTCTTTGACAACCGCTACGGCACAGGTCAATCGACCCTTGATGGCATCGTCCGCGCCACCAATATTCTGCTGGCAGGCAAGACCATTGTAGTGGCAGGCTACGGCTGGTGCGGTAAGGGAACGGCACTGCGGGCGCGAGGGATGGGCGCAAACGTGATCGTGACGGAAATTGACCCGATTAAGGCGATCGAAGCGGTAATGGATGGTTTCCGCGTGATGCCGATGAACGAAGCGGCGGCTCAGGGCGATATCTTTATCACCGTTACGGGCAATAAGCACGTCATTCGCGGTGAGCATTTTGCCGCCATGAAAGATGGGGCGATCGTTTGCAACTCCGGTCACTTTGATATTGAAATCGATCTGAAATCGCTTCAGGAGATGGCAAACGAAGTGAAAGTCGTTCGCAACTTCACAGAAGAGTATCGCCTAAAGAGTGGCAAATCGGTCGTTGTGCTGGGCGAAGGTCGTCTGGTGAACCTGGCAGCCGCTGAAGGGCACCCCAGCGCGGTGATGGATATGAGCTTTGCAAACCAGGCACTTGCCTGCGAATATCTGGTCAAGAACAAGGGCAATCTGGAGCCGGGTCTGCACTCGATTCCGACTGAGGTAGATCAGGAAATTGCACGGCTGAAGCTTCAGGCAATGGGCATCTTGATTGATTCGCTCACGCCAGAACAGACGGAGTACATCAACTCCTGGACGTCCGGAACCTAATTTGTGAATGTGAATCGCTAAACAAGGGGTGGGCAGATTGCCTGCCCTTTTTCATACGATCGCTATCGTCGCACCAAAAAGGAACCTGCTCATGGCTGAATGGATTACGAACACTATGAATTCCCTCGGCTATGTGGGAATCGCGCTGCTCATGTTCCTGGAAAATTTGTTTCCGCCAATTCCGTCTGAGCTAATCATGCCGCTTGCCGGATTCACGGTGGCTCAGGGCAAAATGAGCTTTGTTCCCGCTGTGCTTGCCGGAGTCGTGGGCACGATGGTGGGCGCAATTCCCTGGTATTACCTGGGCAAAATCCTGGGCGAAGAGCGAATCAAAGGCTGGCTCGATCGCCACGGCAAATGGCTGGGCATTTCATCAGAGGAAGTAACTAAATCGCAGCACTGGTTTTATCGCCACGGCACAAAGGCAGTCTTCTTCGGGCGGTTGGTTCCCGGGATTCGTACGCTGATTTCCCTGCCCGCAGGCTTTAGCGAAATGCGACTTGCACCGTTCCTAATTTTTTCAACGCTAGGAACGCTGGCATGGGTATCCCTGCTGACCTTTACCGGATATGTGTTGGGCGATAACTATACGCTCGTCGAGGAGTATTTGGCCCCGGTTTCCAAGATTGCGCTGCTTGTAGTTGCGGTAGGGGCGATCGTCTGGTTTATCCGTTATCGCAAAGCTAAGAAAAGAGCCTGATTTTTAGAATTTCTGCTGGAAATCTGGCTGAGTAATCTGGGCGAGCAATCCCTCACAGGCATCGAGCAGCAAATCAATTACATCGTTAAAGCCTGACTCGCCGCCGTAGTAGGGGTCGGGCACTTCGCGATCGCGGTGATGACGGCAAAAGTCGCACATCAGCTTTACCTTGTCGTGATAGGCTCCTTCTGGATCAAGGGACAAAATATCAGCGTAATTGTCCTTATCCATCGCCAAAATTAAATCAAACTCCTCCAGATCCCGCGGCTTGAACTGGCGAGCGCGTCCTTCCAGCACAATCCCACGTCGGGCAGCAGCAGCCGTCATCCGGCGATCGGGCGAACTACCAATGTGATAGCTCGAAGTGCCAGCCGAGTCACAGATTATCTGCTCCTGAAGCCCCCGCTGCCGAATCAGGTAATTCATGACGTTTTCGGCAGAAGGCGATCGACAGATATTTCCTAGGCAAACAAACAGCAGCTTATACGGCTTTTCAGTCATAGCGAATAAAGCGATCGATCTTGTCTATCATGACGGATTTTGCCAACGCCACACTGGATAGGCAAAAGAAGATAAGCAAATTGACAACCTGCCGCATGATAAACCCCCTCGCCTGTGAATCGGAAAGGGGGTATTTAATGTTGATTCTAAGCAATCAATTTTGGAAAAACTGCCAGAATCAATAGAACTAGATTAAAGCAACCCTATTCGTACAGCCAGGGCGTGATCGTCGGCTGCCAAGAAACCAGTTCTTCGTCCTTGAACCAGAGGCTAATCTCCTGCTGTGCAGTTTCGGGTGCATCAGAGCCGTGAATGATATTCCGTCCGATGCTGACGCCGTAGTCGCCGCGAATCGTACCAGGTTCAGCGTTTAGCGGATTGGTTGCGCCGATCAGTTTACGGGCAGCCGCAATCACACCATCGCCTTCCCAAACCATTGCTACAACTGGACCCGAAGTGATGAACTCGACCAGTCCAGCGAAAAAAGGTCTTTCCCGGTGGACACCGTAATGCTGTTCTGCGAGTTCTCGACTGGGTTTCACAAGCTTTAACCCTACTAAGGTAAAGCCTTTGGTTTCAAAACGACGAATGATGTCGCCAACGATCGCACGCTGCACACCGTCGGGTTTTACAGCAAGAAATGTCCGTTCCAAAGGGTGACTCCTCGTTAATGAACGCTCCAGTTTTCAGATTACCTTAGAAGGTTTCCCGCAACGGAAGATTAGCGTTTTTTCAGATCGCGTGCCATATTACGAAACATATCCATGTCGCCATCTGCCCGACGACGCTCAGTATTTGTGGGAGTTTCAGCTGCTTTAGGAGCCGGAGTAGATGCGCCATTGACCGAGCTATTCGTCGCCCCATTCGCGGTTCCATTTGACCTGGGCTGCATCGGCACAGCTTGACCGTTTTGCATTGCCTTTTGCATTTCCAGTGCGGAAATCGTGCGAATCATTTCATTGTCTTCGCCGACTTTCTTTTTCGAAAACGTACGGCGAATCGATTTTACCGATCGCATATATTCCACATTGCCATAGGTTCTGGCGTCATCGGGTGAGAGATAGTACACACCGGCTTTATTTTGCGGTTGAGGGGCATCGGTTGCAGGTAATTCAACGGCTTCAACCTTCGGCTTAGAACGAAATAAGCCCTTAATAAATCCAATAAATCCTGCCACGGAAAAACTCCTGATTCACGGTTACCAATCATTACATTATCCTAAGCAATATTAAAAATAATCAAGTTTAGTAAGAGACTTTTCGACGCCTCTCCTTACTTCCTCCTACCTCCCCACCAACACCACCATCGCTCGCTCTCCCACGAAAATCTGCTTCGGATTCACGATCGGCGGTTCCGTTCCAGGTTCGTAAATGTCCTGCGGTGATTTCGCAAAGGTATTCACAAACGTATGCCACTTAAAGCCGATCGGCAGTTGGGGTAACTCAAAGGAATGGGGTTCCCAATGCGTGTTCATTGCCACATAAATGAAATCATCGGGTTCAGTGCCGCCTTTGGCATATTTACCGCAGAGCAGAAAGGCGAGCGTGCGGCAGTAATCTGCCCAGTCTGGCTTCCAGGCTTCGACACCGTGCCAGCTAACGTCGGGATAGCCATAGCCCATGTAGTCTTCCCCGGTAAAGAACTGCCGATTTCGCAGCATGGGATGGGCGTGGCGAAAGGCAATGCAGTTTTTCACAAAGCGGAAGAACGACAGATTGCTTTTCAGCAGATTCCAGTTGAGCCAGTTCAGCTCTGAGTCGTGACAGTAGGTGTTGTTGTTGCCCTGCTGCGATCGACCCATTTCATCACCCATCAGAATCATGGGAATGCCCTGGCTCATCATCAGGAGGGCGATCGCGTTTCGCATTTGTCGCTGGCGTAGATTGAGAATATCGGGGTCAGCCGTCACGCCTTCCACACCACAGTTCCAGCTTTCGTTGTCGTTTGCGCCGTCCCGGTTGTTTTCGCCGTTTGCCTCGTTGTGTTTCTCGTTATAAGACACCAAATCTACCAGCGTAAACCCATCATGTGCCGTGATGAAATTCACCGAGCTGTCTACCGTCCCGCCAGATTTCGCGTAGAGATCGGGTGAACCTTGCAGCCGCAGCGCAATCTCCCTGACTCCACCGTCTCCCTTAAGAAACTTTCGCATTGCGTCGCGATATTTGCCGTTCCACTCTTCCCAACGCTGGTGATAGCGCGGAAACGACCCCACCTGGTACAAACCGCCTGCGTCCCATGCTTCCGCGATCAGCTTGCACTTTGCCAGCACTGGATCATAAGCCAGGATTTCTAGCAGCGGCGGATTGATCAGCGGCTCCCCGTTTGGTGCACGTCCCAAAATTGAAGCCAGATCAAACCGAAAGCCGTCGATGTGATATTCCGATGCCCAGTAGCGCAAACAGTCCAGCACAAAGTTTCGCACGACCGGATGGTTGCAGTTGAGCGTGTTGCCGCAGCCGCTGAAGTTGTAATAGCTGCCATCGGGAGCCAACATATAGTAGGTTTTGTTGTCCAGCCCGCGAAACGAAATGGTTGCCCCCTGCTCGTTGCCTTCGGCGGTGTGGTTAAACACGACATCCAGAATCACTTCAATGCCGTGATGGTGCAGCGTTTTAATCAGGTTTTTGAGTTCATTGACTTGCTGACCGGGTACTGAGGCGTAGGCTGCCTTGGGTGCATAAAACCCGATCGTGCTATACCCCCAGTAGTTGAATAATCGTTCGCCTGTCAGCGGATTGAGACGGGGATTATCCAGCTCGTCAAATTCAAAAATCGGCATCAGCTCGACGCAGTTTACCCCCAGATCCTTCAGATGGGGAATCTTCTCGATCAGCCCGGCGTAGGTTCCCCGTTTGTCTGCGGTCACACCCGACGAAGCATGGCGCGTAAACCCCCGGACATGCATTTCATAAATCACCAGATCTTCGGTAGGAATTTCGAGCGGGCGATCGTCTTCCCAGTTAAAATCCTCGGTCGCAATCTGGGCGCGATAGGGATAGAGATCCTGGGTTCGCGGCGTTGCACCCCAGACTCCCCGTCCACCGATCGCCTGAGCGTAGGGGTCAAGTAAAATCTTGCTGAAGTCAAACCGATGCCCTTCTCGCGGAATGTAGGGACCATCGATGCGATAGCCGTATTCCAGATCTTCGTAGTCCAGATCCAGCACGACCATACTCACCACGTTGCCCAGCCGAAACTCTCGCAAAAAGGGAATCTCAGCAAAGGGTTCGGCGGCTCCCTTGTGATACAGCACCAGGGTTGCAGCAGTCGCATGATTTGAGTAAATCGAGAAATTCACCCCGCCGGGGACAACCGATGCTCCAAACGGAAACGCTTTGCCATGACAGAGCTGAAAGCTGCCATAGGTGTAGGTATAGCGAACGCCCATAAACTTTTTCTAAACGTGATGCACGAAAACAGCAGGCACTGATGCGAAGATCGCAGGCTCAATGCTTCGAAACAGGAATTGCCAATTCCAGCCTACCCCTCCACGGATTCAATACTTCTAGGGTAAGGTTGGATGGTGTCTGTGCTGCTTGCCAGACACAAGTTGTATTGCTAATTGTAGTGCTAGTTTTTGAACGACTCGATTTTCGTTTTACGAGGAAGCTGAAGAGGGAACCTATGGCATTCGACTATCCTGAAGACCTGAAATATCGCGACTCGCACGAGTACGCCCGCCTTGATGGGGATGTTGCCACGATCGGCATTACTGCCTTTGCAATCGATCAGCTCGGCGACATCGTATTTCTGGAATTGCCGGAAGTTGGAGATGCACTCACCAAGGGCGAAGCATTTGGTACGGTGGAATCGGTCAAAGCGGTTGAAGATCTGGTTGCTCCAGTTTCAGGAACGGTGCTGGAACGCAATGATCCCCTGCTAGATACCCCAGAGCAACTGTCCGATGATCCCTATGGCGAAGCCTGGATGCTGAAAGTGCGAATCAACGATGCCGCTGAGCTAGAAGATGCAATGACCGCCGACGCATATCGCGCCCAGGTTGAGGGCGAGTAGCTCTCTGGCAGACGGCTCCTGGCTCCCTGCGCTATATTTGTTGCAGAATGTTGCAGAAGCGATCGACCTCACTCATCGGTTTGATGAGCCTTTTGGGCAATCTTCCGCACTGCCAGTTTATTCGCCGCTTGTCTATCCCATTCCCTGCCCTATTCTTTGCTATGTCGTCAGCCTTTTATCGCGACCTCCAATCTGCGTCTGAAATCGAGTCCAACGGCAACATTGCAGCGGAGCCTGCCCCTGCGAAGAATGGGAAAGCCCGTACTGCGCTCCCGGATCTGCCTGCGGACTTCGAGACCCGTCACATTGGACCTCGCGATGCTGAAATTCAGCAAATGCTGGCTCTACTTGGATTTGAGTCGCTGGCTCACCTGATTGCTCAGGCAGTTCCCGCCTCGATTCGGCTGGCGCGTCCGCTGCAAATTGGCAAGCCGCGCAGCGAAGCACAAGCACTGTCAAACCTGAAGACGATCGCTTCTAAAAACAAAATTTTTCGATCATTTATCGGCATGGGCTATGCCAACTGCATCACGCCCCCGGTGATTCAGCGCAACATTCTGGAGAATCCCGGCTGGTACACGCAGTACACTCCCTATCAGCCCGAAATTGCTCAGGGACGCTTGGAAGCTTTGCTCAACTTTCAGACGATGGTGATCGATCTGACCGGGCTGGAAATTGCCAACGCCTCGCTGCTTGATGAAGCGACTGCCGCCGCCGAAGCAATGGCAATGAGCTACGGGCTACACAAAGGCAAAGCGAACGCTTTCTGGGTGTCAGAACTCTGCCATCCGCAGACGATCGATGTTGTAAAAACCCGCGCCCTGCCCCTGGGAATCGAAGTGATTGTGGGCGACCACCGCACCTTTGAATTTAATTCCCCTGACTCCCCCATTTTTGGCGTTCTCTTGCAATATCCGGCGACGGACGGCACAATTTTTGATTATCAGGAATTTGTGAATCGTGCTCACGCAGCCGGGGCACTGGTAACGGTCGCTGCTGATCTTGTCAGCCTCACCCTGCTCAAGCCACCTGGTGAATTTGGTGCCGATATCGCGATCGGCAGCACTCAGCGATTTGGCGTACCGCTAGGCTATGGCGGACCTCACGCTGCTTACTTCGCCACAAAAGAAGCACACAAGCGACAAATTCCCGGTAGACTCGTCGGCGTTTCCAAAGATGCCCTCGGACAACCCGCCCTGCGCTTGGCCCTGCAAACCCGTGAGCAGCACATCCGCCGTGACAAAGCCACCAGCAACATTTGCACTGCTCAGGTTCTCCTCGCCGTTATTGCCGGAATGTATGCCGTCTACCACGGAGCCGAAGGGCTGAAGCAAATCGCCGATCGCATTCACACCCTGACCGCTCACCTCGCTACCCAACTTCAGCAGCAGGGCTACATCGTCAGTGAAACCTTCTTCGATACACTTCGCATCGAAGTTGGCAGTCAGCAAGCTGTCATTTTTCAAAACGCGATCGATCATCAAATCAACCTCCGTAAAATTGGTACAGACGCGATCGGCATTACCCTCGACGAAACCACGACCCCCCAAGACCTCACCGATCTCTTGGCTCTCTTCCCCCCCCTCTCGTCGTCCCTGCATCCCCCCGTCTGCCCGTCTGCTCATTCCCCCATCCCCTCCTCTCTCCCTCGCACTACCCCCTACCTCACCCACCCCGTCTTCAGTGCCTATCGATCGGAAACCGAGATGCTGCGGTATCTCTATCGGCTTCAGTCGAAGGATCTGTCGCTGACCACAGCCATGATTCCACTCGGCTCCTGCACGATGAAGCTCAACGCCACTTCGGAAATGATTCCGATTACCTGGGCAGAGTTTGGACAGATTCATCCGTTTGTGCCGATCGATCAGACAGAGGGCTATCAGATCATGTTTCGGCAATTAGAGCAGTGGCTTTCTGAGATCACAGGATTTGCCGGAATTTCGCTTCAGCCCAATGCCGGGTCGCAGGGGGAATATACCGGGCTGCTGGTGATTCGTCAGTATCATGAGTCGCGCGGCGAAGGACACCGCAAAATTTGTCTGATTCCTGAATCGGCGCATGGAACCAATCCGGCAAGCGCAGTCATGGCAGGCATGAAAGTTGTGCCGATCGCCTGCGACAGCGAAGGCAATATCGATATCGGCGACCTCCGCCAGAAAGCGGAGCAGCATGGGGAAAACCTGGCGGCGTTAATGGTGACGTATCCCTCGACTCACGGTGTTTTTGAGGAAGGCATCCGCGAAATTTGCGAGATTGTCCATGCCCACGGCGGACAGGTTTATATGGACGGGGCGAATATGAACGCGCAGGTTGGGCTGTGTCGTCCAGCAGATTTTGGTGCGGATGTGTGTCACCTGAACCTGCATAAAACCTTTTGTATTCCCCACGGCGGCGGCGGTCCGGGCATGGGTCCGATCGGTGTCCAGACGCATCTGGTTCCCTTTTTGCCAGGGCATGCGGTGGTGGAAATGTTCAGCGACTCCCAGCGCAATCCAATCGGCGCAGTCTCGGCAGCACCCTGGGGCAGCGGTAGCATTTTGCCCATTTCCTGGATGTATATTGCCATGATGGGTGATCGGGGGCTGACCCAGGCTACCGAAGTCGCAATTCTCAACGCGAACTACATTGCAAAGCGGCTGGAGGGTCACTATCCGGTGCTTTACAAAGGCAAGAATGGCTTGGTGGCACACGAGTGCATTCTCGATCTACGCCAGTTCAAGAAATCCGCAGGCATTGAAGTGGATGACCTTGCCAAGCGGCTGATTGACTACGGGTTCCACCCACCGACCGTTTCGTGGCCCGTTGCGGGTACAGTCATGGTCGAACCCACCGAAAGCGAGTCTCTGCAAGAACTCGATCGCTTTTGCGATGCCATGATTGCAATCCGGGAAGAAATTCGCGAAATTGAAGCAGGTCAAGTCGATCGCGACAATAATTTGCTTAAAAACGCGCCTCACACTGCCGCAGCTTTGCTAGTGGATACTTGGGAACGTCCTTATTCGCGGGAACGCGCAGCGTACCCAACTGCCTGGACGAAAGCAAACAAATTCTGGGCAGCAGTGGCGCGAATTGATAATGCCTACGGCGATCGAAACCTGGTTTGTTCTTGCCTGCCTATGGAGGCGTATCAAACTCTTTGATCAGGTCCTTTTTGATCAGGTCCTTTGAAGATCAATTGCCTTAAAAAGAGAGCTTAATCAGTGGTATGAGCAAACGAGGGAAGCGTCGCCTCTTCGCTTTGCTTGGCAACCATTTCAACAATCGCCTGGGGTACAGCTTTAGCTTGAGGGGACAGAACCTGAGGAGACCAAACAATTTTTCTCCTGAGGCGAAGTGCTGCTTTGGAACTACGGAGACTGATCCAAAGGCTAGAGCTAGATTTGCTAATCGTAATCACAATCGCTTCCCGCGGCGAGAGCTGAAGAGCATACTGGTATAGCTTATTGCGATCGTCTGCATTCGCCTTGTAAATTCGGTAAAACAATTCGTTGTTGTATTGCAGCCCGTCATGCAGCTCACCATCCATCAGAAACTTAAAGCACTGCAAGCTCTCCTCGTGCAGCACAGGTGGCAAATTGTTCGGTTGATAGAATGGCACGGCAGTACCCTTGTGAATCGCTTAGCTAGTTCAAATTAATTTCAAATTAGCAATCCTCCAGCGAGGGGAACATCCGCCAAACTTATGATGTTTCACTATCACTTAGTAGATAGGCTAAGCACAATGAATAGTCTGAGTAAAAGGGGGTGTAGGCTTCCTCCTTTTAACTTATTTTTGAGCTTACTCAGAAATATCTATCGCTGCATTCTGCCCTAGCTGCGATAGGAATAGCAGCATCAGTTTTTGTTGAATAAGTCAAGTGTTCGATAGCTGAAAAAACAAAAAAGGAAGCGGGATGGCTTCCTTAAATCGAGATATGTCACTGTTGCTATCTGGGCTAGAACAAGAGAGTAGGAACAGTGTCCTTAGGTAAAAGCTTCAGGCTTATCTGCCTTAGTAAATATCTAAATCAAGAGCTTTAGAGCCGCCCTGCTCAAGCTGAATCAGGATTTTGCCGAGCTGCGACCATACTAGCGCAGCGATCAGCACCGTTAAGGGAAACGCAATTCCGTAGGACAAAGACGTAGGAAAACCAAAAACCGTCATGCCCGCCCCTAGAAACATACAAATTCCAATACAGATCCCCAGGAACGGAATGAACAGTGCCCGTCCCTGAAGATTTGCCAGATTGCGAGTCGATCGATCTTTTGCCCAAGCCTGGACAGACTGTTTAAGAACCGCTTCAAAGGCTGCACCGCAGGCGATGCCGATGAATAGCCCCGCGACCAGCAAAAGGTACGGCGGTTCGTAGGAGAAAAACATTGGCTCCATGAGTTCACTGAGGAAAGGACGAGCAAAACAAAAGGATCGCGACGTAGCAGAAACCAGAATCAGTTCGGAGTATGAACTCAAAGCGATGAGTGGTTAAGGCGCGTTGCACTAGTTGACTGAGCTTTTGACTGAGCTTTTGACTGATGGCTGGGAGGTTTAATCAAAGCTGCAACGGAGGGCAGGAGCGAAGTTGCACCCGCAGCTGACAGATCCGTTAAAGCACCGATCGCTGCATTGAAAAGCTGAGCAGGCTTAATGTCATCTTTGATCAGATTCCAGAGCCGCTGCACTTCTTCGGTATGAAGCCGATCGTTCTCTATAAGGGCGAGAATCAACTGCTGACGCAAATAGTGTCCTTCTTCCGATAACAGGTATTGTAAACCGAGTTGTGCCGTAGGCAGGATATCAAAGTGATCGTCGGAGCGGGCGATCGAAATCAGATTTTCCAGCCGCTGCCACTGAAACTTGCCGTCTTTAAGTAGCACCTCGATCAGTCTGCGCCGCAGAGCAGGGGATTCGCCTGTGAGCAGCCGTCGCGCTATGTAGGGGTATGCTACATCTACAATGCGGAAATCGGGGTTGAGGCTGAGGGCAAGTCCTTCTTGTGTCACCAGCGATCGAATGATCAGTGCAAATTGGGCAGGTAGACGGAACGGATAGTTATACATCAGGGTCGCAAACTGATCCGTAATCGTCTTGAAGTTGAAATCGCGGACATTTTGCCCCAGTGCATTGCCTAGAACTGTTTCCAAAGCCGGGACGATCGGCTGAATATCAGTGTCGGGGGTGAGGAAGCCCAGCTTGACGAAATCTTTTGCCAGTTCTACGTAGTCTTTGTTGATCAAATGCACCACGGCATCAACCAGCGTCTCCTTCATTTCCTGGCTGAGCTGATCCATCATGCCAAAGTCGATGTACGCCATCTGCCCGTCGGCTGTGGCAAACAGGTTACCTGGATGGGGGTCAGCGTGGAAAAAGCCGTACTCGAGAAGCTGCCGCAGTCCAGAAGTGACACCAATTTCAATTAGTGCGTCTTGATCGAGATTGGACTCGCGGATTTTTTGCATATCAGTGAGCTTAAAACCGTTGATCCACTCCAGCGTCAGGACGTGCTGGCTGCTGTATCGCCAGTAGATCGAGGGAACTTTTACTGTGGGATCATCCGCAAAATTGGCGGCAAACTTCTCGGCGTTGCGTCCTTCATTCAGGTAGTCAATTTCTTCAAATAACTTTGTGCCGAACTCATCCACAATCAGGGCGAGATTGTGTCCCAGGTTAAGCGGCAGCAGGGGAGCCAGCCAGCCACTTGCCCAGCGCATCAGATATAGGTCGAGCGTCAGAGTCGGCAGCAAATTGGGACGCTGCACCTTCACTGCCACTTCCTGTCCGGTTTTGAGGCGGGCACGGTAAACTTGTCCCAGACTGGCAGCAGCGATCGGCTGAGGCGTGATCTCTGCATAAATCTCATCGATGGTGCGATCGAGTTCCTGCTCCACAATGGCGAAGGCGATCGGCGTGGGAAAGGGCGGCAACTGGTCTTGCAGCTTAGTGAGTTCGTCGAGAAAATCTTTGCGAACGAGGTCAGGACGGGTGGAGAGAGCCTGACCGACTTTAATATAGGTTGGACCTAAGCGGGTCAAGATGTGCCGGAGCTGCGCTGCCCGCTTAGGCTTATAGGTCTCAGATTGCTGAGTCCAGTCGTCCCACTTTAGCCCTAGCAGGAAGCCAATAAACTGCCAAAGAATTGAAACCGTTCGCCAGATAGCTCGCCACGGACGCAAGCGATAATAGCGTGTAATTGCTGCTGAATCGTAACGCCGCATCTGACTGAATGAAGAGTGAATCACGCCTTGCTATGCCTCTCTGTCGCAAATGGGAAGAGCTTGAGCTGCGAATGCAGCCAAATTGATTCAGATGAATCCTTGGAATCATTGAAAATCAAGCAACTGCCCTGAATGCTTACAGTGAGATTACCGCACGCAGTTCGCCTGATTCGGAATGCTCGATACTGAGGTATTGAATGTTTGGTTCTCTTATCTAATTTTAACAGTCGTATAAGAAACTACAACTAAATGGCGGAAAACTTGCACAGTGATTAACTTTTGCATCGATCGGTCACAGGTTGCGAAATAACGTTCTGTTATCATCGCATATTTCTAGGTAATTGTGCCTAGCTCTTGAGTTCGGGCTGCCTGCTGATTGGCTGTTCTGGCTTCTGCACTGTGCCTCAATATTCCCCAATAATATTTCTCAGTGTAGGTACGATCGCTGAACTTCCTAATTGATCTATCGATCGGTTCCAGCTTGGGCACACCAGCGATCGATGCTGAATGTTAGGCGACAAAGAGAACTAGCAAAGAGAATTAGCCAAGAGTAAAAAGAAAGAGCCTAGACTATTGTTAGGCTCTCCTCAAGTTGCTCATGATTAGGTTGACTGGCGTTGGGTTAACGCAGCTTAAAGGATGTTTGAAAAGCGTCCGATGTCCTGCATTTGCCCCCAGCCCCCAATTTTAGGAAACTTCTGAGCCAACTCTCCGGTTCAAAGTCTCCTAAAGTTGACCGATTTAGGGGGCAGTTTGGTAGCAACTTTTACTGCTCAAACATCTACTGCTCAAGCATCCTCTTAGCTCGCAATTATGCCGCCGTCGTTGCGTGTGATCATCACCGTAGCCGATCGAGGACGGGCATTGCCGCCATCCGGCCAGTGGCTTGTGAACTGAGTCGGGTCAGTGGGGGACTTACTATTTTCGCCTGGATGCTGAATATTGACGAAAATCGCTCTGCCGTCGGGCGATTCAGTGATGCCCGTGATTTCGCAGTCACGCGGACCCACCAGAAAACGACGCAGCACGGTTGGGCTGGCAGACTGGCCCACATAGGTTTTGACCATCTGATCCGCATTCGCGTTGAGAGGCACTGTCTTGTTAGCCACCATTTTTTCGGTTCCGTCTCCGACTGACCCCGGCAACGCAGCCAGCATCATACAGTTGGTGGCATCGGTGTAGTAGCCATCATCCGTTTGAATCCACAGTAAACCCGGGACTGACTCGCTAAACCAGATACCGTCTGGGCTAGAGAAATCATTCTCATTGGTCAGACCGGACAGATTAATATCTGACCCGGCATCGGCTTGCGAACCAAAGAGGTAAACATCCCAGTTAAACGTGGCAGCCGCAGGATTACTGTTAGACTCACGCCAGCGAATAATGTGACCGTTGACATTGCCCTGGGCTGTTTCGTCCTCTTTGGCATCGGCATAGTAGCGAGGATTGGCAGCATCAAGCGGTGTTTTTACCCCCCGACCGCTGCTGCTCGACACACTATTGGTCAGGGTAAAGTAAACCTCCCCGTTGCCTGGGTTGACTCCACCCCACTCCGGGCGATCCATCTTGGTTGCTCCGGCTGCATCAGCGGCAAGGCGGGCATTGATCAACACATCAGCTTCATCAGCAAAGGCATAGTTTGCATCATTGGCAATGTTGGGATTGTTCAGGGTAAGGGGCAACCATTCTCCCGTCCCATCATCGTTAAACTTCGCAACATACAGTGTGCCTGCATCCAGGTACTTATCTCCTGCTGCTATACCACCTGATGCGTCTCGGGGGTCCCACTTGGCAGCAGAAACAAACTTGTAGATGTATTCGTTGCGTGCGTCATCCCCCATATAAAAAACGAGGGGTTGACCCGCAACGACTCTGGCAGACCAGGCTCCCTCGTGAGCCATACGGCCCAGAGCAGTCCGCTTTTTGGGGGTGGCGTTGGGGTTAAACGGGTCAATTTCCACCACCCAGCCGAAGGTATTTGCAACATTGCGAAAATCCTGGTCGGCACTGCTGCCCGTCTTGCTTGCATCCCAGCGACGGTAGAGATCGATGTTATCGGATGCGCCCGCCCGCGACCAGTTGTAGCGACCTGAGGTGTCATTGCTGACGCCGTAGCGTTTAAAGGATGCTAATTCTTTTGCATTCAGGACGGAATCTTCTTCTCGACGATGGAAATACCCCGCCCAGTTTTCCTCGCCGCTGAGGTACGTGCCCCAGGGTGTATAGCCATGACCGCAGTTGTTTAAGGTGCCCCGGGTCTGCTCACCGCTGGGAGAAAATGCGGTAGCCATCATGGGGTTGCGACGGGCAGGACCAGAAATCTCGAAAACACTTGCTGCTGTAATCCGGCGGTTGTATTGCGAATCACGGTTGATCTGATAAGTTGTACCCTGTCTGGCAATCTCAACCACGCTGACGCCATGAGCAGCGACTTCCTTATCAATCTCGATCGGCGGACGAGCTGCGGTACTTTCTGGACCATAATCAGTGGGTCCGTTGGGATGCACAAAGCCCAGGTCTTCGCAGACTTCATGGTTGATGCAAAGCAGAGCACGATCGCTGTTGCTCGGGTCCCAACCATTGCCGTCCTGTCTCAGGCCAAAGTAATGTAAGCCATCATGATGATCGCCTGCCCGCACATCAAAGTCGTTATCAGTTCCGTCATTTTTGTAGGGGGTCACGTTGCTTTTGAGCGGATCGCCTGTAGCAAGTAGAACTTTGGCAGTGTAACCTTCGGGAACCGTGAGGGTGTCAGCGATGTTTTTGGCAACAGGCTTGAAACTCAGGGTAAGACCTGATGCAGCTTTAGCCGCTTGCCCCTGGCGCTTGACCGAATCACCCAGAAATGCCAATCCCATACCGAGCATTGAGGCTGCTGCTAGGGACGAACTGCCCTTCAAAAAGCCCCGTCGCCCTATCCGGGCACGGTCTAAAACCTGACCAAACGAGTCATTTGCAGAAGTGTTATGAATGGCATCATCATCAGCCAAAGCTTTTCTGATGGAAGCGCGAATATCTTGTTTTTTCGCCATAGCAGAGCCAGTTGGAAAAATCTCACATAAGGACACTTGGATATCCTATGCGGCCCAGTCAAAGGGATGATTAACAACCCTTTATCTATTCCTTAAGGGGTAATTCATTCCAACGCAAAGCTAATCGTTTCCCAGCATTTGCAGCTTATACAGGCTGGCATAGAGTCCGTTTTGCTCCAGCAGTTCCTCGTGGCTACCTGACTCGGCTAAGTGCCCCTGTTTCAGCACTAAGATGCGATCGACGCTGCGAATCGTAGACAAACGGTGGGCGATGATAATGGCAGTGCGATCGACCAGCAGTGTTTCGAGTGCCTGCTGAATTCGGGCTTCAGTGACCACGTCCAGATTTGCTGTCGCTTCATCCAGGATGAGAATGCTGGGATTGCGAATTGCGGCTCGCGCGAAAGCAAGGAGCTGTTTTTCGCCTGCGGAGAGGTTTGTGCCACGCTGTCGCAGTTCGGTATCGTAACCCTGGGGTAAACCCTCGATGAAATCCGCCACGTTTGTTTGCGCTGCTGCCTGTCGCACCTGATCGATCGAATAGGATTCCCCCAGCGTGATATTGCCTTTGACATCACCTGCAAACAGAAAGCCGTCCTGCAAGATCACCGCCATGCGACGACGCAGTTCTGCCTGGGGCAAATTGCGAATATCTTCTCCGTCTAACAGAATTCTCCCCTCGCTGACCTCATAAAGGCGACAGAGCAAGCGAATAATTGAGCTTTTCCCGGCTCCGGTGGGTCCGACTAACGCCACTTTTTCGCCCGGACGAATCGTGAAATTAAGGTCGCGCAGCACGTATTCATTCGGCTTGTAGCCAAACCAGACGTGATCAAAACAGATTTCGCTCGGCTGCGGTTTAGAACCATTGGTTGAGCCATCCAATGCCGGATAAATTGCACCGTTGGCTGCACCGTTCACCGAGCCAAAGCCGTTCTCTCGGTGGGGGACTCGCGCCGAATGAGCCGCTCCTGCGTACTGTTTTACCTGCTCTGGGTCGCGAATCTCGATCGGCTCTTCAAAAATATCGCTCACGCGTTCCAGTGCCGTCAGCCCTGCCTGAATCGCGGTGAACCGCTCGGCAAACTGGCGTAAAGGGTCGAACAATCGCTGAGCAAAAAGGATAAATGAGGTGAGAATCCCCAAATCCAGCGTTCTTTGCAGCACCAGTAGACTGCCCAGCCACAGCACCCCCGCGATCGCTGCCAGGGCAACCCATTCTAATGTTGCAGACACGGCAGAGTCATAGAAAATCGTGCGATCGACTTCGACAATGTAGCGTTGATTAATGGCGCGAAACTGCTCGGTATTAAACCGCTCTCGCCGGAAAAGCTGCACCACGTTAATACCGACAATATTCTCTTGCAGCGTGGCATTTAGGGCAGACAGTTCATCTCTAGCGCGGTAGTTTGCCTGCCGAAACTGCTGCTGAAAGTAAATCACCAGTCCCGTGACCGGAACCAAAAACACCATCAGCAACGACGCCAACTGCCACTGAAGCTGAAACGCGACCACAATCAGCACCAGAATCGAAATAAAGTCGCTGATAATCCCGATTGCCCCGGTTGAAAACACATCGCCCAGCGCGTCCACATCGCTTGTTAAGCGCGTAATCAGCCTGCCTACTGGAGTGCGATCGAAAAAGCGAGTTGCCAGCGACGTGACGTGAAAAAACAAATCGTTGCGAAGATTCGCCGTAATCCGCTGCCCTACTTTTTGAATCAAATAGCCCTGAATGCCGCTGAGGGACAACTGCACCACCAGCGTCAGCACGAGCAGCCCGATCAAAATTTGTGCCCCGTCTGCCAGCGATCGCCCTTGCAAAAACCCCATCACGGATTCCCGATTTGCCAACGCCACTGCCTGACCAATAATGATCGGCTGCGCCGCGTTCGCCAGTGCCAGAGGAACCATTAGCAGCAGCGCAAAGCTTAAAAGCCGCCAGTCCCGCCGTACGTAGGGAAACAAAATCTTGAATAACCCTAGATCGGTCGGTCTGGAACCGCGACGAGGATTGGCGATCGAATCAGCAGAAGTCATGCAGTCAGCAGAGAAAAACGATCTTCACTGTAGCTTAAGGCACGAATAGGCAACATGAACTAGAAGAGAGATTACTCTCCACCTCCCCATCTCCTCACTCACTCTGCCACTCCTCTACCCGTACTGCCGATACACATCCCCCGCCGCCCGATGTAGCAGCGAATGCCGATACACCAATGCATTCATGTCTTCCGCATAGCCGCCGCCGATCACACAAGCGACCGGATAGCCCAGCGATAGACAGGTGCTTAAAACCTGCATCTCGCGACAAAACACCCCTCGATCGCTCAGTGCCAGCTTCCCCAGCCGATCGCCCAGATGCACATCTACGCCCGCATCGTAAAACACCAGATCGGGCCGCACCTGCGAGAGCAGATCGGGCAAATAGGCTGCCAGAGTTTGCAGATACTCATCGTCCTCCATGGCTTCAGGTAGGGGCACATCCAGGTCACTCTGCTGCTTTGTGCCGGGGAAGTTAACACCGCAGTGCATTGAGAAAGTGAACACCCGCGGATCGTCTTGGAAGATAAAAGCTGTGCCGTCGCCCTGATGCACATCCAGATCGACAATCAGAATTTTCTGCACCAGATTTTCCCGAAGCAAGACTCGTGCGGCGATCGCCAAATCGTTAAAAATGCAAAATCCAGAGCCATAGTTGGGGAAAGCGTGATGGGTTCCGCCTGCGGTCTGGCAGGCTAATCCATGCTGCAAGGCCAGCCGTGCTGTGAGAATTGTGCCGCCGACTGCAATACAGGTGCGATTCACCAGTTCTGGACTCCAGGGCAGACCGATCCGACGCTGCGCTTTAGGGTCAAGGGTTCCCTCCCGGTAGGCCTGCACGTATTGGGGCGTGTGTACAGTTTTAATCCAGTCGATCGGCGGCAGGTTGGGCGCGTGAAATTGGGAAGGATGAGCAACGTTATCGGCTAACAGCGTCTCGTAGAGCAGCCGAAATTTTTGCATTGGGAAGCGGTGTTTGGGGGGAAGGGGGGCGACGTAGTGGGGATGGTAGACGATGGGGAGATCCATTGGGGTAGAGGGGCGGATGAGGGACGGATGAGGGGGATAGGGGGGCTAAGTTTTCCTGGAGATCGGGGAAATGGGGGAGGAGGGATGGTTGAGAAGATTGTTTTACATTCCAGAGCTGATAGAGCGATGATGAGCTGAACCTGCCCGAAGCGGGGGTGTCGCTGTTTATGCAGCCAGCGATTAGGATAGATAATGATTCTGGCAAGGCAAGGTCTAAGAGGCTGTTTGAGAAGTCTTAAATGTGACCCGAACCGTTTCCTCATTAAGGGGAACCTCGCTCTCCTGGGGATTTTCTAAGTTCCTATGGGATGGGAAATTTAGGGGGTGATGTCGGATTGCTGCAACTGCTCAATTGCCCTTATTAGTTAAAACGGTATTAATTAAAACGATCGCGAAATATCAGATTCACCATTTCAAACACGGGGTTGATCGGTTCCTATGGAAATCCTAATTATTGAGGATGAAGCAGAAATTGCTCAGCTGATTCAGCTCTATCTGGAAAAGGAAGGCTTTACCTGCCGGATTTGCCGGGATGGGTTGACCGCGCTCCAGGTTTTCCAGGAACAGCAGCCTGATTTGATTGTGCTGGATTTGATGCTGCCTAGGTTGGATGGGCTGGAGGTTTGCGCTCGCATTCGGCAAAAGCCTGGAAACAAAGACCCCTATATTCTGATGCTGACGGCAAAAGGGGAAGAAATCGATCGCATCATCGGACTCTCTACGGGCGCAGATGACTATCTGGTCAAGCCGTTTAGCCCCAGAGAACTGGTGGCACGAGTGCGAGCACTGCTGCGGCGTACCTTGCGACAGGGTGGACAAACCCGCGCTTATCAAACGCCTCACTTTTCTGCCGATGTGGATCAGCGGGTGGCTCACCGTCAGCTAGACGATCACAGCAGCGAAACCCTAGACCTGACAACGCTGGAGTTTGACTTGCTCACCACCTTTATGAGCCATCCCGGTCGCGTTTGGAATCGAACTCAGCTGATTGAGAAACTCTGGGGCAGTGATTTCTTTGGCGATGAGCGCGTGGTGGATACGCACGTTGCCCGTTTACGAAAGAAGATTGAGCCTGATCCGGCGAATCCCACGTTTCTAAAAACGGTGATCGGCGTGGGCTATAAGTTTGAAGATGTAACCAGCTAGCGGAATTCGGGCACATGGAGGTTTTAGGGCAGGCATGGGCCTATGCGATCGAACACGGGCAGGAATTGGTTGAGGCATTTGGACAACATTTGCTGCTGGTGCTGGTGCCGATGGCGATCGGCTTAGGGCTGGGTTTGCCGCTGGGCTGGTGGAGTTCTCGCTCGCGTTTAGCCGCCACTGCCTTTATCAACGGTTTTAATGCCCTGCGCGTGATTCCCAGCATTGCGGTTCTGTTTCTGGCAATTCCCTATTTTGGGCTGAGTTTTCGCTCTGCAACGATCGCCCTGACGCTGCTGGCAATGCCGCCTATTTTGATTAATACAGACGTGGCGTTTCGAACGATCGATCCTCTAGTGCGGGAAGCGGCAGCAGGCATGGGCATGAGCGGTTCGCAGGTGTTGCGTCGAGTTGAAGTGCCCTTGGCGTTGCCCGGGATTGTGGCGGGAATCAAAACTGCGCTAGTTGAAGTGATTGCCAGTGCTACGCTTGCGGCATTTATTGGGGCAGGCGGACTGGGAACCTTTATTGTGCGAGGATTTTCCCTCTACGACAGTGGAATTTTGCTGGTCGGAGCCATTCCCGTTGCGCTGCTGGCTCTGCTGGCGGAAATTGGCTTTAGTGGGCTTCAGCAGTGGTTACAGCCGCCCAAACCCTAGCATCATGCTCCCGTTTATTCTCTACTCTCTATCCATAGTGGGATTGCTTTTATGCGGCTTGCTGCTATAAGGAGGACCTTTAAGGTAAAGTAAGCTAAATCTGGGATCTTAATGTCTGCGGGCTGGATGACGATCGAACAATTTACTGATCTAGAAGGCTTACTGCATCAATTTGCTAAAACTCAGAGCCAGCTTCAGTCCTTCTTCGGGCTGGGTACTTTGCTGCTGTGTGTTTTACAGCCCAATCACCCCGCAAAAGATAACTCTGCAAAAGAAACGGCTTCCCCACACCCGATCGCCCTGCCTGATGGTCTGCGGCAGAGTGACTTGCTCAAGATTGTCCTGCTCTGTCCTGACTGGCAAGCGGTAATGGGATGGAGTGTGCAGGGGTTAAAGCAGCAGAACTGGTTCGATCTGGTTCATCCTGAGGATGTTTTTGCAACTCAGTCCCAGTTTCGATCGCTCCTGCATTCGCTGCCGCCTCAGCCCCACTGCCAGTTTGAAACTCGGATGCGCCATGCCGACGGAAGCGAGCGACGTTTTTCCTGGCGGTTTGTGCTGGGGAAAGATGGTTTGCTTTATGGCAGTGCAACCCAATTACAGCTCGAACCGCTACAGCCCCAGCCCTCGGCAAAATTGGTACAGCAGAGGCTCGAACGAGAGCGGCTCTTAACGACAATCAGCCAGCGAATTCGGCAGACGCTCGACTTGAGTAAAGTCCTGGAAACTACAGTGGAAGAGGTACGGGACTTTTTGCAAAGCGATCGGGTGGTGATTTTTCAGTTCGCTCCCGATTGGAACGGGCAGGTGGTTGTTGAGTCGGTGCGTCCGGGCTGCTCCTCAATTCTGTATCGCAAAATCTACGACCCCTGCTTTAAGCATTTATGGCATGAGCCGTATTTAGAAGGACGGATTCACCAGATTGAAGACATTGATCGGGCAGATTTGCACCCGTGCTATCGAGAATTGCTCGTTCAGCTTAACGTCCGGGCAAATCTAGTTGTCCCCATTCTGCAAAATAACCTACAACCTGATTTGCAAAATCATGCCCAGCTTCTTCCCCAGCAGAACCGTTTGTGGGGGCTTTTAATCGCCCACCAGTGTGATGCCTCGCGTCAGTGGCAGCAGGAGGATGTTTCCTTGCTCATCCAGCTTGCGTGTCAGGTTGCCGTCGCGATTCAGCAATCGGAGCTGTATCAGCAGGTTAGCCAGCTTAATACAACCCTGGAGTTCCAGGTGCAGCAGCGCACTGCTCAGCTTCAACAGGCATTTGAGTTTGAGGCAACGCTTAAGCGAATTACAGACAAAGTGCGCGATAGCCTTGATGAAGCGCAAATTTTGCAGACTGCTGTACGAGAACTGACCCTGGCAATGGGAATCTCAAGCTGCGATACGGGAATCTATAGCCATCAGCACCAGCTCTCGACGATCGCCTACGAATACATTCAAGGCACGGTTCCCGTCGCCCAGGGCAGAATTGTGTCGGTCGAAGGATTTCCAGAATACTATCAGCCGCTTTTACGCGGAGAATATCTCCAATTTTGCTGGCACAACGCCATTTATGTAATAGGTTCTCCGGTTCGGGCACTCGCTAATCAGTTTGTGGTACTGGCTTGCCCAATTATTGATGACCAGGGCGTTTTGGGAGATCTGTGGCTGTACAAAGAGAGCGATGGAGTTTACGAAGAACAGGAAATTCGACTGGTGCAGCAGGTCGCTAATCAGTGTGCGATCGCCATTCGTCAAGCCCGTCTCTACCAGGCTGCCCAAGCTCAGGTGATAGAGCTAGAACGCCTTAACTACCTGAAAGATGATTTTCTCAGCACTATTTCCCACGAGCTGCGAACGCCTGTTGCCAATATCAAAATGGCAGCCGAACTGCTAGAAATCCATTTGCACCAATTGCAGCTTTTGGGCGAAGGCACAGCGATCGATCGCCATTTTGAAATCTTGAAGCAAGAAACCCATCGAGAGATTAATCTAATTGACGATTTGCTCGACCTGTCGCGGCTAGATGCCAATACCGAACCCCTGCTGCTGACTACGATCGATCCGGGAAGCTGGATTCGCTATGTTGCTGAGCCGTTTATCGAGCGGGCCCAGAGACATCAGCAAACTCTGGAGCTACACATTCCCGACCACTCTGAGGTAAGTGCTTCGCATCGCCTGCCCCCGCTCACAACCGACCTGACCGATCTAGAACGCATCGTCACCGAACTGCTCGATAATGCCTGCAAATACACTCCCCCCCATGAGACGATCGCCCTCTCAGTGAGTCAACTGCTTGACGGACCGGCCCTTCAGATCAGCGTCTGCAATTCAGGCGTTGAAATTCCCCCCGACGAGCAAACGCGAATTTTTGACAAGTTCTACCGCATCCCCAACCATGATCCCTGGAAATATAGCGGCGTGGGGCTAGGACTGGCACTCGTCAAAAGACTGGTGCAGCGATTAGACGCAACAATTCAAATCAAAAGCGGCAATCGTCACACCACATTCCTGCTCACCGTCCCACTCGATCTACAAGTAACAAACGCTTGAATCCCCCCTTACATTCCCCAGAAGTGCCTACCCCAACAACGCAGTGATCGATAATCTACCCTTCGCCCCTTGAGCAATGAAAATAATCACTGAAAACTAATAAAGACAAACCTTCTCTCAATAGCCCCCCATCCACGAATGACCCCCGAAGCTATCCTTCAGCAATACACCACCGGCACAAGGGACTTCCGGCGATTCACTTTGCGCGAAATAGATCTGCTGAATCTAGACCTGGCAAAGATCGACTTCAGTGAGGCGGATTTGCGACAAGCGCGTCTAGGAAAAACCAATCTGCACAATGCCAGTCTGCGGCGGGCAAACCTCAGCGAAGCCCTGCTTTGGGGAACAATTCTGACAGAAGCAAACCTGGATGAGGCGATTTTGCGAGAAGCAGATTTGAGCGGTGCAAAGCTAGAGCGGGCAAGCCTTCGATCGGCAATTTTGTGTAAAGCCAGCTTTGGGGGAGCAAGTCTGATTGCAGCAGATCTCAGGGATGCGAATTTATTTGAGGCTGATTTTCGCCCTCCTGCCGACCAAATTACCGATCTCAGTCAGGCAAGGTTAACCGAGGCAGACTTAAGCTATGCCCAGCTCAGCGGGACGATTCTGACCGGGGCAAACCTCGATCGCGCCAAACTCTGCCGTGCCCAGCTCCAGAGCCGATTAGCGCAAAGCACAATGCCGCAAGAACCGCAGCAGAGCGTTGCGGCAACGGATTTGAGTGGAGCCAGCCTGCGCTATGCCGACCTTAGCTATGCTGATTTAACCGGAGCAATTTTGCGCGATGCCGATCTAAAAGGAGCAGATTTAACCGGCGCAATCCTCACCCATGTGGATTGGACAGGCGCAATCCTACCGGATGGAACAAGACAATCCATTTCAGACTCACCCGATTAGGTAGCCCAGGGGAATGAAGCACTCTTTACCCAAGCGGTTTATGCTAAAAAACAAATCGCAAACCGCTCAACAAGTCTTTCTTAATTTGCGCTAATTGAGGTTCAGGGATCAAAATTTGAACCTGTTTTCTTCTCAAGATGAATTAGACAAATCACCGTAACGCATTGATTCTGGAAAGCTCACAAGTGATACGTTACGATTTGCTAAAAAAATCTACAGAAGGCTAAAGATTTAGTCCCAAATCTAAATCCAGAATCGTTGGCGAATCCAAAAGATCTTTTCACTGAAAAGCAGGAGTCAAATGATTTGCCGGGTTTAACCAGCCCTGATCAAGAAGATGAATGTAGAAGAGACAAAGAAAAATCATTTGATTAATAATTAATCAAGTTTTGAATAAATCCTTCCCAGGAAGTGAGGAACGATTTGACCCGGTGTAACTACCGGGTTTTTGCTATTTGCTTAGATTCACCTTTCTGTCGATCGAGAAAGGGTAGCCAATTCAATATCCGGCGTATGAGGAACTGCCTCGTTATGCTGACAGCGGTTGCCCCTCTGGGCTCTGCTCAACCCTTCTCAAGACGACGATCGCCCAGAAGTCCATTAGTATTTCTTTTTAAATTAATAAAAGAAATCGTTGCAGCCTGGGATTGAGGTTCTTTCCTCTGTTATGTTGACTTCATATACGCTTTCCAGTCTCCACTGAGAAAGTCAATGTAGTTTTTCTATGGCTTTCGCCATTATGAGTGATCAAAATCGCACTCATCCGCTCCAGTCCAATTCTCTGGAAACTGCTTTATTTAAGGGCATCGCGCTTTTTACGCCAGGCGGTGATCTGGTGTATTGCATTGATACCAAAAAGCAGAGTTACTGGCATTTGCAGCTTTGTGCCGTGCTGCAAGAAATGCTAGGTCTACCGGAACCGCCTCATTTTCTCGTACCTGCCTATACCGCCACGATCGATCGCTGGTTTGATTCTCAAAGCCAAACCGTTCGCACCTTTGCAGAAGCGTCTCCGTTTGTGTTGCGGCATCGATCGCTCTTAAACGCCCTGTTTGGCGTAAACGATGTGGTTTGGGACGCTGCCCCCTGCCCTGAAGAACTGTGTGACCCGATCGTGCTGCAAACCTACTGCAAACCGTTTCCACAGCTTTGGGAAGATCACGACCTGCTGGTGCGATTTGAGAAAGCCAAGCTGCTCACGCCCCCTCAAACTGACGGACCGACCCTGTCCTGGTCACCTGCTGAGCCGATCGCCCCAACTCAAGGTTATGTCTTTCGTTTGTTTGTCTCAGGCACCACGCTGGGAACCGAACGCATTCTCAAGGAACTGCATCAACTTTTAGACCAAATGCTTCAGCGATCGTACACGCTCAAAATTGTCGATATTCACCGTCATCCTGAACTGGCAGAAGCAGACCAAATTGCAGCAACGCCGACATTAGTGAGGGTCTGGCCCCGCCCAGTACGGCGGATTGTGGGAGATTTGGCGAGCGCAGATAAACTGCTGCAAACGCTGATCGTCACAAACTGGTCAGAATAAGTTGTGCCTAACTTGCCTAAACAGGTAACTTGCCTAAACAAGCATCAAACAGGCAGGAGCGATCGCTGGCATTCGGGACAGATGGCATGAATCGTAAGCTGACAGTCAAGCAGGTGATAGCCTTCTTTCTGAGCCGTCTTTGCCCCTGTTTTTAGAATCGAATCATTTTTAAATTCGATCGTCTTATTGCAGCGAACGCAGATGAGATGGTGGTGATGATAGGGCGAGGGCTGATTGATCTCATAGTGTTTGTGCCCTTCTGCCAGCTCAAGTTCCCGCAAAATGCCCATCCGCGACATCAGCTTCAGATTGCGGTAAATCGTAGACAGACTAATCGCTTCACCGTCGTCAAGCAGTAGGTTATGCAAATCCTCCGCGCTCAGATGTTGTCCCTTTGGGAGATTTTGAAAAATTTGCAGGATTGTTTCTCGCTGCGGGGTGAGTCGCCAGCCTCGCTCGTTTAATTCGGACTTTAGAGAGGACACGGTATACATAGCCCACTTTCCTTTCTCAACAGTGCAGCCTTAATGGGAAGGATAGCAATTGCACCTTTCAATTTGCAAGAGAAAAGGATTATTGCGAATGATCCCTAGTGAGATGAGCGGCGAATGTCCCTGGTAAAGCAGCTTCAAAATCAGGGCTAAAGGCAGTTCGGAGATCCATTTGTTCTGCAATTCTAGCAACTGGCTCTAGAGGATGTGGGGCTTTTAATAAGACTCGCTTGCAAGAAGCAGAAAAAGTTGATTTGCTGCTGGAGGAAATAAATGGGTCATAAAACGCTAGAAGTAAAGCGCAGCATACATTAACAGCGGAAAGCGATCGAATTAAAAGTTGCAGTTTGTTACGATGAAAAAGTCAGAAATCTGGGAAAAACTGGTGTTTACTGGACTTGTTCGATCGATTGGCAAACTCCGCCCCCTTGGAACCGACCTGATGCAAATCACCTGCAATTTTCCTCACGGGGGGAGTGCTTCGCAACAGGCAGGCGCAGAAGCAATTTTGCACGATTTAGAACTGGGCGATAGTGTTGCTGTTGATGGTGTTTGTCTCACCGTGATGCACCTCTTGCCCCAGGGCTTTACTGCTGCTGTTTCCCCAGAAACCCTCGATCGCACCACGCTGGGCAAAACTTCTGGTGAGATGATCGTTAATCTGGAGCCATCACTGCGGGTTGGCAGTAAGCTCGGCGGGCATTTCGTCACCGGACATATCGATGGCACAGGCTATTTAGACACGGCAGTCCGCACCGAAAACGCCTGGGAAATGAGCTTTCGCGCTGATGAACGAGTCAGCCGCTACATTGTCTCTAAAGGCAGCATCGCGGTCAATGGCGTTAGCCTCACTATTGCAGACTGCAATGCGATCGGCTCCTGGTTTAAGGTTGCGGTCATTCCGGTCACGTATGCCGAAACCAATCTGCGGTTACTGCAACCTGGCGACCCGGTCAATCTAGAAGGGGACGTACTGGGAAAGTATGTGGAAAAGTTTTTGCGGACAGACCAAAATCATCCTGCCGCAAGGTCTTCCGCCGCACCTACCGCCGCAATGTCTCCCCCTGACAGCCTCAGCCCCAGTTTTTTAGCGGAGCATGGCTATTTGTAGCTTGAGCGGCTTTGCGACTTGCAGGAAGCACAGTTTTCCAGTAGTTCCCCCGCATGAACAGCTTTGTACTCACAAGCGATGAAATGAGCCAGCGTGCTTGATGAACCGCCCCAATTCTGGAAAACCCGAAAACTGTTCAAAGTTCTCCAGAATTAAGGAATTTAGAGGGCGGCAAAGCCTGAAACGAAGCTCAGTTCAACAGGTGGATACAGGGTAGCCAGAATTGGAGGGTTAGGTGAGAGTTGAAAGAGGGTTAGCTGCCGTTGCTTAACAATTCCACGATCGCCCGATGCTCAACGGGAGGGGCAGCAGGCAACGTTTGACGAGTATCAGTAATTAGCCAGTCCAGCGCAGCCGCCTGAAGGTCGATCGACGCACCATCCTTATCCACGCAATAGCGACCGAAGACGAGCTTATTCACCAGTCGCACGTTTTCACCCAGACGCGAGTATTCAAAGATCACGCTGTTATCGACCGTTGCATTGCGGCAGATATGACAGCTTGGACCGATCATCGAAGGACCAATAATAGTTGCTCCGTCTTCGATGCGCGTCATGCCGCCAATATAAACCGGACCCTGAATATTGACCTTGTCCCAGTTGACTGCCACATTGAGTCCTGTGTAGATGCCGGGTGCGACCTCATGACCCGGAATGTCCACATTCTTCACCTTACCGGACAGCACATCGCGAATTGCCTGCCAGTAGTCGGGCACTTTGCCGATATCGACCCATTCAAAATCCATCGAGATGCCATAAAAAGGCGCGCCAACCTCGACCAGCTTGGGAAAGAGCTGACCGCCAATATCGTACTCCACGCCCGAAGGAATATAGTTGAAAATTTCTGGCTCAAAGATGTAAATGCCTGTGTTGATGTCGGTGCTCAGTGCCTCTTCAACCGATGGTTTTTCCTGGAATGCTTTGATTCGTCCGGTTTCATCAGTGACCACGACTCCGTAACTGGAGACATCTTCATGTGGAACTGACTTCATAATCACCGTGGCGATCGAGCCTTTTTCCCGATGCCACTTGACTGCCGCCGTCAGATCGAGATCGATCAGGGCATCTCCGCACAGCACAATAAAGGTGTCATCAAAAAACGGAGAAAAGTCCTGAATGCGGCGCATTCCCCCGGCAGAGCCAAGGGCTTTTCCCTTCAGCTCACCGTCAACAATACTGCCCTCAAACGAATAGGCAATCTGAACACCAAACCGCTGTCCATCGCGAAAATAGCTTTCAATCTCGTTTGCCAAATGACTGACATTTACCATGATTTCGTCAAAGCCATGCTGTCTCAGAAGTTCCAGCAGGAATTCCATCACGGGCTTTTGCAGAATCGGAATCATCGGTTTGGGAATGGTGTAAGTGATGGGGCGAACCCTTGTACCCTTTCCCGCCGCCAAAATCATGGCTTTCATATAACGTCTATCCCTCTATACCTGGGCTATAAACTGCTGGACAGAAGTGAGCAAGCATCTCTCCAGTCTTTCACAACTTATTCCCGATCAGCGGCGATCGGTTTAAGATTTGCAGAAAATCTATAGACTGATGAAATTAACGTTGACAGAATCTCGCAAGTCCCTCGAGGAAGACAGTTTTGCAAAACAATAAAGGCTCCTGAGTCGCTCAGGGGATATGTTTGCTAAAGACTGTTCAAGCCTATCGGATTGCCTTTCCCATCATCCTACTTTTTCAGGTCAGGCGAAAGGGTGGCGGAGGACGGGTCATGCAGCAGAAGGTGGATTTCACAAGGCTATGCCAGTGGTTGACCAGTCCGGCAGAATAGGATTCCAGCAGAACATCAGTCCGGCAAAACAAAGGCAGGCAGCGTTCCTTCGCTCAGCAGGGCAGGGGTAAGGCTGCGAACGTTTAGATCCTCGTAAAAGACCTGCTGCGATAGCTCCACCTTGGACTGGGCAGACAGCAGCAGCAGTGCCCAAAATACGCCAACGCGATCGCTTGTTTCAGAGTGAGCCACATGGGAAGCATTTGGAGCTGATTCTTCTGCCGATCGATCGGGCTGAACCTCGCGCCACCAGTAGAGCAACTGCTCAAAATTAAGCCATTCATCACCCTGACTGAGTTCCTGCCAGCGTTCGGTCAAAAACTGCTCCAGAATTGCCGCCACCTCAGAAAGGTTTTCCTGGTGGGCAAGCTGGGCGATCGTGCGAATTGCCTGCTTTTGGGAATGGGGCCGGGCACGGCGGGCAACCACACGACGAGTTTTTGGCTCTGCTATCGCTGCCGCGATCAAATTAAGCTGGGTGATCAGTTCAGGCAGCGTCACTCGCCGAGAAGGAATGGGTGGGGCAGTGGCTCGGCGGCGAATGCGTCGTTCCAAGTGCGGCGGCAAGCCCGGATTCACACACGGTTCAAAATCATCTGCCAGCTCTTCTTCGGGCGGTGGCTCGGCACTGGCTTCGCGGGCAAGACTGTCTGCCTTGAGCAGCAGCAGCATCGAAGCATAGAGAAACGCCTGTCCCGACTGAGACAAATCCGCTTCGTAGGGGGCGCGTCCGTTAGCTGCGATCGTTCCTGGGGAAGCCGTGCCTCCGTCAGGCTTGAGTTTGCTGAGAAAGCGATCGATCACCTCGATCACCTGCACATCCCAAGGATTGATCTCTCCCCGTTCCGCCAGCTCAATCAGGAAGGAAATTGCGTTCTGCGCCAGGGAAAGGGACATGACAAGTTAGGGAAAAAGAAAGTTTATCTAAGGCTAGCGCGAACAAAATAAATTGCAGCAACCACGATACAAATTAACAGGAGCAGCGGAACCCACAGACTCCACTTGTTAAGCGGGTCGATTAAAGCAGAAGCTTCTGTCATGTCTGTTGTTCTGGCAGGGAGCAGCAGTTCCATCGGGAGGATGACCAGAGCCACTTTAATTAGATCCTTAACGAATTAGCTCCTTAACGTGAAAATGAGCGGCTATAGCCTTTTTCTTGCCATTGCCTGCAACCGCTCCAAAGGAAACTCAGCGGTAAAATGATCCAAGGGCTTAAGCTGCCCTGCAACTGTGTAAACGTAGAGGATGCCGCCAACCATACGGCTTGATGAAATTAAATCAAGGGCTTTTGCCAGGTGAAGGCACTGAGTAACCTCATGAGGTGTGATCATTACTGCGGTTTAGTTTCCGGTGAATTAAAACAAAAAAGTAGAGTGTGGCTGCGAAATCTGGTAGCGATAACAGCCATTTCCTGCTGTAGCATGATCTGCCACACCAGGGTGAAACTTGAAGGAAGTATGCCGTAGGACAGATGCACCTATTAACAGAAGACAACTCATCCAAAGGAGTACCACAGTGGTTATGCGTTGCCCTGTGCAAGCAAGTTAACCGCTAGTTTAGTTGACAATTCTGTTGAATGTAAACGTTTTCATTCCGTTAAGTTTTAAAGTTGTAAATGAACTCTCTCTTAAGAAATAGAGACGAGAAAGAGAGGCAAGGACTACAGATTTGACTTATGCCTTTATTCCGGTTGCGGCAATCCCGCGAATAAACTGTCTCTGACAGACGAGAAACAGCAGTCCTACGGGCAGAGTGACCAGCACCACGGCTGCCATCAGCAGCGACCAGCGATCGGTAAACTGTTCTTGAAATGCGGCAAGGGCAAGCTGGACGGTTTGCAGTTCGGGACGGGTGGTAAAAACAAGCGGCTTAAACAGGTCATTCCACTCACCGATAAACGAAAACAGAAAGAGGGTGACGATCGCCGGACGTGCCAGAGGCAAGATAACGTGCCAGAGGATTTGCAGCCGCGTTGCCCCATCCAGTGCCGCTGCTTCTTCTAGCTCGATCGGAATTGTCTCAAAATATTGTTTCAGCAGCACAATGCCAAAGCCATTTACCGCAGTAGGCAAAATGAGCGCGCCGTAGGTGTTGATCAAATGCCCCCATTTCAAAATTAGAAAGACCGGAATCACCAGAATTTGAAACGGGATCACCAGCGTTGCCAGGATCAGCACCAGCATGAGCGATCGTCCTCGAAACTGAAACCGCGCCAGTCCATAGCCTGCTAGAGCCGAAGTGATACTCTGGGCAAGCGTGACACTCAACGCGACCAGCGTCGAATTGGCAAACGCTCGCAAAAAGTCGCCCTGCTGCCAAACGGCGCGATAGTTTTCCCATGTCCAGCCAATCTTCCCAGTGGGTAAAGTAGGCAGGCTTTCAGGAGGCGCAAAGGTAGCTAGCAGCACGATCGCCAGCGGCAGCAGCACCAGCGCAGCTCCAATTAGAAGCAGGAAACGATTCAGCCAGGGCAAGAGGCGAGCGGTGATTCGGGTAGCCAAAGGCAAAAACGGAAGGGCAGATTGATCTGAAACAATCGATGGCATCGGCAAAGCTTTGGGTATTCAATGCATCCATAAGCTATGCTACAAACTTAGCTGCCTTTCAGAAGAATCTTCCTATTGGCTCAACGGTCTGCTTGTAAATTGCAGCGGCAAACCAGTAGGGTGGAGGTTAGGATTGGATATCTGTTTCACCGAGGAGACGACGAACCCATGCAGCAGCTTGACTACTCCCCTGAGCTTGACTTTGAGAGTGAGTCTTATAAAGACGCGTATAGCCGCATCAATGCGATCGTCATTGAGGGTGAGCAAGAGGCATTTGACAATTACCAGAGGCTCGCCGAGCTGCTTCCAGAGTCCAAAGAGCGGCTGGTTGGTTTGGCGAAAATGGAAAGCCGTCACATGAAAGGGTTTCAGGCTTGTGGACGCAATCTACAAGTTACTCCTGACATGAAGTTTGCTCAAGAATTTTTCGCAGGTTTGCACAGCAACTTCCAGAAGGCAGCCGCTGAAGGCAAGATTGTTACCTGTTTGCTGATTCAATCTCTCATCATTGAGTGCTTTGCCATTTCTGCCTACAACATCTATATTCCGGTCGCAGATGATTTTGCCCGCAAGATCACCGAAGGTGTGGTCAAGGATGAATATACCCACCTGAACTTTGGCGAAGAGTGGCTGAAAGCAAACTTTGAAACTTCAAAAGCAGAACTCCAGGAAGCCAATCGTGAAAATCTGCCGATTGTCTGGCGAATGCTCAATCAGGTCGAAAATGATGCTCACGAACTGGGCATGGAAAAAGAGGCACTGGTAGAAGATTTCATGATTAGCTACGGAGAGGCACTAAGCAATATCGGTTTTACGACTGGCGAAATTATGCGGATGTCCGCTTATGGCTTGACTGCTGCTTAGGAATCTCAATCCCATTATTTGATCGGGGTGGGCATCTAGCTCGCCCTTTTTGTTGGGAATTTGGCTGAAGGTTTTTGCCGAGAATTTGGCTGGGAATTCGATTAGAAATTACATGGACAGACGTGCCGGGAGCAGCGTCAGCAACACGATCGCCAGAAACAGCAGGGCTGAACCCGTTTCCAGCAGGGTAACGCGCTGGATCTTAGTCGTGCAATACCAGTCTTGCTGCCCCAGAATCAGTCCATATTTCAGTAGCGCAACGGTAAAAGCGGCGATCGTAAAAGGAGAAAGGTTAGAAAGGACACGAACAGCATGACATAAACGCCATGCTCGGAAGAGAAAACGGACGATACCAAGCTTGAGGATTGCGCTAAGCAGGACTGCTTGTGGAATTTGCCTGTGGCATTGTACCCGCTCAAGTTCACTTTTTTTAGCTTGACGTATTCCCGCTAAAACGCCTACAGCTTTCCTAAAAGCATTAATAAAAGTGCAAAGTTTGTATTCCTCTGCAAGATGTGTCGTGTGTAAATCGGTAAGGATATAAAGGCTTATAGCAAGAGAAAAAGATTGTCCTTTTCAGCGCTCCTGCTTTTGTTCTGTTAATTGTGGAATTACTGTTCCTAAAGTAATAGGGAAGTAAGAGGTTGTCTGACGAGTGTTTGGTTTCCTGTGTTGCCCCCATTACCCCCTCAAGGAGTCAACCTAGGCAAGCTTTGAATCCCAAAAAGTTCAACCAAGGAAATCTTCCCCAATCTCTGTAATCCGACAGAACGATCGCCTGATCAGGTTGTTTAGGATCGTTCGCACGATGACAATCACTCGATACATTATTCAGGAGAACGGACTATGCCTGAAATGCAAAAACAGGGAAAACCTACGGACGCGAAGCAGGACGAATTCGATCAGGATCTGCATCCCCACAGCATGGCAGGACAGAATCAGGGATTGCGGGTGACTGGGAGCCAGAGTGGTGAATTTCCCACCGCATACGACATCAAGGATTTGCACAACGTGCTGACTAGCTTCACTGACGAAGAGCTAAAGCAAATTTCAGTCGTTCCTCATGGAATGCGCTTAGAGCAAGGTGCAACCTATGTGGATCTGCTCGACCCCGATCGCGAAGAGTTCACAGCAATGGGTCATATGGAGGCGATCGAAGGAAGCTGGTACTGTCCTAAAAATGAGGTGCATTACGAGCTGTGGAACCGCCTGACTCACGTGCAAAATTCGCAGCAGACCGGAACGGGAGTTGATCAGCCGTCGATCGGTTCGGTTTAAGCGCCTGTTCGACCCGCATCCAGGGTGCTACACAATCGCTCTGCGGGCAGTATTCTGGGGGAGCTATTCCGGGTGAAATGGTTAAGGTAGAAAACTCGCTTTCAACTCATTCATAAGCTGGGTTTCTGCCTGACCAATTTGTTCTCCCCGGATTGCCCGATTGCGAGGAAACCAAGCCGATGGATCGATTCAATTTCAGCGTCTTTCAGCAGTTCTGGACGATCGCCAAGTCCTATTGGTCAAGCGATGAGAAATGGCAGGCGCGGGGATTGCTGCTGGGCGTGGTGCTGTTTTTGCTGGCTTACACCGGGCTGAGTGTTTTGCTCAACAACAAGCGGGGGGTACTCATTTCTGCCCTTTCTGCCCAGGATGAGCCGCGATTCTGGCAAACGGTGATTATTTTTATTGGTGTACTGGTAGTTTATGCGCCTTTGCTGGCAGGGTACACCTATCTGCGTGATCGCCTCAGTTTACAGTGGCGACGGTGGCTGACCCATCGGTTTGTCGATCGCTATTTTGCCAATCGCGCCTATTACAATCTGCAGGTTTTTGGCACAGAAATAGACAACCCCGATCAGCGCATTGCGGAAGACGTGCGGAGCTTTACGCAGGAATCGCTTACCTTTTTGCTGGTGCTGGTGGAATCTGTTTTGTCAGTGATTGCCTTTAGCAGTGTGCTGTGGGGCATTTCCAAGCCGCTGGTGTTTTTTCTGGTGCTGTATGCCCTCGTGGGGACAGTCGTAACCACTGGGGTGTTTGGCAAACCGCTGGTGCGGTTAAATTTTGAGCAGCTTAAGAAAGAAGCCAATTTCCGCTTTAGCCTGGTGCGAATTCGAGAAAATGCCGAGTCGATCGCCTTTTATCGGGGAGAAGAGCGGGAATCCGATCAGGTGAGCGATCGGTTTCAGGCTGTGTTCGACAACGTGAAGCGGCTGCTGGTGTGGGAACTGAACCTGAATATTCTCACCAATGCCTACGAGTTCATTCCATTTATTCTGCCTGCCCTGGTTGTTGCGCCTGCAATTTTTGCGGGAGAAATGGAAGTCGGTAAAGTTTCTGAGGCACAGGGCGCATTTGTTCGCGTCTTTTTCTCGCTCAATGTGGTGGTTGCCCGCTTCCAAGCATTGACCACCTTTGGAGCCGGAATCAATCGTCTCTATACGTTTGCTGCCTTTTTAGAGCAGATTGAAGCCCAAGCAGACGACAGAACCGACCAAAAGCCCAAGATTCAGACCGTCACAGCCGATCGCCTCGCCGTTCAACACCTCACCCTGCAAACGCCCAACTATCAGCGAACACTGATTGAAGATCTGACAATCGAACTGCCCAGCGGGTCAGGATTGCTGGTCATGGGTCCAAGCGGCTGCGGCAAAAGTTCATTGCTGAGGGCGATCGCGGGACTATGGAATTCGGGTAAGGGAACGATCGTATGTCCTGAACCGAAGGAAATTTTGTTTTTACCACAGCGTCCCTATATGGTGTTGGGAACGTTGCGCGACCAGTTGCTTTACCCCAACACCGAGCTTGAGCTAGATGACGATCGCCTGAAGCAAGTTTTAGAACAAGTCAACCTGGGTGGACTGGAGGAGCGATTTGACGGCTTTGATACTGAGCAAGATTGGGGAGATGTCCTCTCGCTGGGCGAACAGCAACGACTCACCTTTGCCCGCCTGCTGTTAAATAAACCGAGGTACGTCATTCTCGATGAAGCAACCAGTGCCCTTGACCTGGAAAACGAGGAACGACTGTATCAACACCTGAAAGCGTTACAGGGTAACTCTGCTAACGAGACGGGCACAACGTTTCTCAGCGTTGGACATCGAGCAACCCTGGCGAACTATCATCAGTCGGTTTTGCAGTTGGCGATCGATCAAACCTGGAAGATTAAGCCATCGCCCGAATTTGAGAAGCAGCCAGAACTCTCAGAACTGGCATAGTTTCTCTGGCATCGTTTCTAAGGCTCATTCCTTTGAGACCACCCAAACCAGAACTGCACTATCGACCGCATCGGTAAATTGACGAATAGTGGTGTACTGGTTAATTACGATCGTCGCTTTTCCGGTTGTGCCGATCGTGCCCAGCTGCTGAATTGCGGCTTCCTGGTTTTCAAAGCAGAACCAGACTTTGCGATCGTCATTCAAAAATCGGGGCAGTTGGGTAGCTGAGGCAGCGTCTCCATCAAAGCAAACAGACTGAACATCAGGGGATTGCGGATGGGGTCTATAAGTGCCCGTCAGCAGGACCTCACCCTGAAAGGCAACGGTTCCAACCATCGAGCCATCAAAGGCTTTTTGCACATCAACCTGCCTGACTTCCAATCCTTGAATTCGATCGCCTACTTGCAGCGTTGTAGGGTCAAACTGATTGGAGCGGGTGGGAGTTGGCAAAGCAATCGAGGCACTCGGCGGGGTTTCCACTTGCTTTGGAAGCTGCTGATCCGCACAGCCCCATCCGGCGATCGTCAGAGTAGAACAGAGCGCAATCAATTTGTAAGATTTCATAACCGCGAACAAAGACACAGCGAGGGTTCAAATCGATCGACACTCAGAGATATTGAAAAGTTGCTGAGTCTAAACTGCTGATTCTAAATGCTGTAAAAAAACGGGTAGAAAGTCGATCACCTTCAGCTTATTTACTTCTGCCAACGATCCCGATTGCGGGAAGCGACATGAGTAAACTGGCTGTTAGGGACAAACTTCTACCCGATGTGGGATTGAGAATTGAAACTTAGAAACTAAGCCACCGGAACCGCTGAGTATTTATAAATGGTTTCGCGATACTGGCTCTTGGGCTTCACGCCTTTTAGCTCAGCTACCAGTGCCTTATCCCGGAAAAATTGCACCGTGGGCGTACCAACGACTCCGGCAGACTCTGCGATATCGGGGTCTTGCTCAATGTCAATCTCGACATAGTGAATCTGACCTTCGAACTCATCCACAATCTTGCTGAGAATTGGCTTCAGCGTGTGGCAGGGTCCGCAGGTGGGCGAAGCGTACTTCACCATGATCAGACGATCGCTTTCGTGATAGAGCTTCCGCAGGGCGTAGCCCCCTTCATGGTGCGTCCGGGCAACGTCAAATTCAACCGCTTCTTCAGCCTCTGTTTTGTGATGCGGTGCTTCGACTGCTTTTTCTTCTTCTTCAGGCTGGTGGAACTCCTGCGCCAGTCCGTTTACTGAGAGCCAGCGTTCTGCCAGCATTGCTGCCTGACAGCCTGAACCCGCAGCGGTAATCGCCTGCCGATATTCGTGATCCTGCACGTCGCCGCACGCATACACGCCTTCGATATTGGTTTCAACATCGTTGCGCGTCACGATATAGCCGACATCATCCAGCTCAATTTGTCCCCGGAACAGAGAAGTATTGGGCGTGTGACCGATCGCATAAAATAGCCCTTTAACGTGCAGACTATCTTCTTTGCCCGTCTGAGTATTGCGGATCTTGATGCCGTTCATGTGCGTTTCGTCGCCAAAGATATCGATCGCCTCTGTATTGCGGTGAACGGTAATTTTAGGATTGATCAGCACCCGATCCTGCATGGCTTTGCTGGCACGCATCGTTTCGCCGCGAATCAGCAGATGTACGTGGGAGCCATACTTTGTTAGATAAACGGCTTCTTCTGCCGCCGAGTCGCCGCCGCCGATCACTGCCAGTTCCGCCTGACGGAAAATTGGGGTCGCGCCATCGCAAATCGCACAGGCAGAAATTCCCCGGCTCCAGAACTCATGCTCACAGGGTAAACCCAGCCGCTTTGCGGTGGCTCCAGTGGCAATAATGACGCTATGTGCCCGCACTTCTCTTTCTTCTGAGCGAATCACAAACGGACGCTGGCTAAAATCTACTTCGGTGACATCTTCTGTCACCAGCTCTGCGCCCCAGCGAATTGCCTGCGCCTTCATCCGGTCCATAAGCTGCGGACCTGTGATTCCGTCAGGAAAGCCAGGAAAGTTTTCTACTTCCGTCGTGGTCATGAGTTGCCCACCCGGTAGCCCTCCTGCCTGATAGCCTTCGAACACAAAGGGTTTCAGGTTCGCCCGTGCTGCATAAATCGCTGCCGTATATCCTGCCGGACCAGAACCGATAATGACAACGTTTTCTACCGTAGGGTTTGCCATAGCTATTTATATGAACTCATAACGACTACGCTTAGTATAGCTTAATTTTTCGAAATGGGTATAGCAAAAGGAAAAATACGCCAAACGGTTACTTCCCCTCATCCCCCAGCCCCTTCTTACACCAGCGGCGCAGAGGAGACGAATTGGAAGTCCTGCGATCGTTTTAGGAAAGGGATCTAGGGAAAAGGGATCTAGGGGAAGGGTCAGCATTCCTCCCAAGCCCATAGTGCTATGAATGCCCAGAACTCTAATGAATCAAGGAATGAATCAAGGAATGGGTCAAGGAATGGGTCAAGCTGTGCTAGTTATCGCTTTTGAATAAAACCGATCGATCGCCTGATTAGCTCTCAGTTTGCTGTGCGATGAAGCGTGGTTTAACAGCGGATTTTGCAACGAAGGCGTGTCAAAGCAATGTGAAGTAGTTTCCTCTCCAGGGTCGTCAGATTATCGCTTGAAGTTAACTATCGCTGGGGTTTTGGCATCGGGATTCGCAGTGCGTGGGTTAGTTTTGTTCGCTCATTCCAGTTTGTCTGCTGGCTTCACCGCCGCCACGAACTCGTCTTCTTTTCTTTGCGATCGTCCTTCTCTTTCTTATTAAAGTCCCGCTTTCCAGATCGATTAAACGAATCCTCTGGCTTTTCCTTTTCCACTGCCCATTCTTCTTCGCTGATCCAGGTGGAAACCGATCGCAGCACAGGCGGAACCTCAGTGCCTTGGGGAAATTCGAGAATCGTTTCGCTTAAGCCCAGATAGCCCGATTCGCTAAACGACATCAGCATTCGCTGCACTGCAAACCAGACTTCTGCTTCGTATTCCCAGTTTTCGCCATAAGAGCATCTGCCTGCGATCGATTTGAGTGCCCAGAAATAGCTGTTTCGCACAATCGATCCGTTCTTTTTATACTGGGGAAGATCGTCAGTGTGGATCAATAAAACTTCATTTTCAATTTTGGCTCGCACGCGCTCTGCCCCTGGATGTGACATAAAATTAGCTTTCATGGTAACAATTTCAGAATGTCATCAGAGGGATAGCGGTTGAAACGACGTTCGCTTCAAGTTGGGCTGCGGTGTTTATTGATCAGCGTACTGGTGCTGGGAATTGGCTTTCGATTTCTGAATCTCGATCGCAAGATTCTTTGGCACGACGAAGTTTATACCTCTATGCGATCGGCAGGCTATACACGTCATGAAATTGACAGCAGCCTATTTCGCGATCGGTTTATTCCCGCGCCCAATTTGCAGTGGTATCAGCAGCCAAAGCCGGGCAGCACCTTTCCCGATACGATTTATTCTTTAGCAGTCGAAGATCCGCAGCATCCACCGCTCTACTTTGTGCTATCCCGGTTCTGGATGAAGCTTTTCGGCAGTGGAATTGCAGAAACTCGCCTCTTTCCTGCACTGCTGAGCCTGCCCGGAATCATCATGATGTATTGGCTGGCGATCGAGCTATTTGGCTCCCGCTTGGCGGCACTGGTAGCAGCGGCTCTGCTGGCTCTTTCCCCCTATGACATTTTGTTTGCTCAGACGAATCGGCAATACAGCCTGCTAACGACGATCGTGATTGGAAGTAGCTGGCTGCTGCTGCAGGCAATCCGGCTGCCTACCTGGTGGAACTGGGGGCTGTATATGCTGAGCCTGTCACTTGGGCTGTATGCCCATCCATTCTTCGCACTGACGATCGCAGCTCATGGAGTTTATGTGTTGTTGGTGGGTAGACCGGAGCCGAACAAAGACAAACCAGACCTGGCTCAGCGCGAATCCCTCAATTCCGAAGAAAAATCGGCGGCTCCGCGCCGGCGGCTCAAGTTTAATTTCCCGATCAGGAGGCTGGTTTCCGATCGCCCACCGTTTGGCAATTTGCGCCTTTATTTGCAGTTTGGCATCGCCGTCCTGGAAGCTCTGATTCTCTATAGTCCCTGGATTGCGGTGATGTACTTTAATCGTCAGCAGGCATTAGCAACAACAGATTGGGCGCAAGTGCCTACTGATTTTGGTTATTTGATCAAGCTGTGGCTACTTAGTTTTACGTCGCTGTTTGTCGATCTTGACTTTGGCTTTAATAATCCTGTCACCTATCTAGTGCGAATTCCTTTTCTGCTGCTGGTGATTGTGGGAATGGTGCTGCTGTATCGAACCGCTCCGCGCAAGACCTGGCTATTTGTGCTGCTGAACTTCCTGGTTCCCTTTCTGCTGTTGGTGCTGGCAGATGTGCTGTTGGGTGGAAAGCGATCGGCAGTGAGTCGCTATCTGGTTTCGTGCTATCCGGCGATTCAGCTCGCAGTGGCTTATTTATTTGGCGTTGCGCTGTTTAGTAAGCCTGCTTTTTGGCAGAAGGCGATGGGGCGATCGAGCCCGCTTTCTGCTCGTTTGGCGCAAGGGTTGGGAAAGCAATCAATCTGGTTTGGCATTTTAACCGCTGTGTTTACGGCAAGCCTGATCTCTTGCAGTCTGAGCGCGGCAGCACAAACCTGGTGGAGCAAGGATTTGAGCTATTCAAACGCCGAAGTTGCCCAAATTGTGAATCGAGAAGCAGAAACGAGCAATCCAGTTCTGGTTAGCGATATCGGCGACGACTACACCAACACAGGTGATCTGATTTCACTGAGCTTTCGACTGACCGACAAAGTAAGGCTTTACACCGCCAGCGAAACGCCCAATCTCGATCCACTCGCTCCTGAATCCAACGTTATTTTCTTTCGTCCCTCCCAAAAACTGCGATCGGCGATCGAGCAAAAAGGCTGGTCGTTGCAGTCTTTCTATCGAGAAGGTCGGCTCTGGCAGCTCAAGCGGTAAATCCGATCGGTCAACCCGATCAAAGATTCGATTCGGCATTCCCTACTCCGTCAACGAGAATCGATCGCACTACACTAGATCAAGGCTTGCTCATTGTGGTCATTCGATCGAAAGAATTGTTCATTCTTTTCCCTATTCCGCTTCCTGAACTATTTTCTGAACTTTTCCTGAACTATGTATACTGTTCCAACCTCGGCTGAAAATTTAGCAGCACTCGATAATAAACTTTCTAATCGTTACATTGAACTCGACCCAGCAGGATACTTTGTCATTTATGTTGATCGCGAAGCAAGGTTAGTCTGCGCTAAGCACTACACCAATACGATTAACGAGAAAGGTTTAGCCTGCGATCCCGAAACAGGTGAACCCCTGCCTTGCAATGTCAAGGTCGAGCGCACCCCCACAGTTTTGTTTACAGGCAGAACGGCAAAAGAACTCTGCATCAAAATTTTTGAAGAAACGAAACCTGCACCCATTACCTACCTGGATCACGCTGCCTATTTGGGACGTGAGTTTGTCCGAGCAGAAGCCGCGCTGATCAGCGGACAGGACTATATTCAGGACTAAATTCAGGACGAAGAGGCTTTTGGAGAAGTTACGCTGTTGCCCGAACCGCCCCTTGCGAGCCAATTTGGGGAGGAACCCTGCTCTCTTGAAGGTTTTCAAAGTTACCCGGCATTGGGGAATTTGGGGGCAATGTCGAATCTCTGACACTTCTCAAACACCCCATCAACATGTTTCCCTTCTGTCTCGCCCAAAATTGTCTAGCATTAACTCAGAGCTAATTTTCAGGACAAACCGCCATGTCTAGCCCACTCTATAGCCCGGAAGACGCGCAGCAAATTCTGCATCTGGCGATCGTTCGTCAGGTGGAAGCCGGAGACGTGACCCGCGATCAGTTGCTTGAGATTGCGGCAGAGCTGAATATCGCTCCGGGAGAACTGGCGGCAGCAGAGCGGGAATGGATGACCCAGCGCGGAGAGGCGATCGATCGAGTGGCATTCGATCGGCATCGGCAGCAGCAGTTTCGGCATCGACTGGGGCGGTTCTTGATTGTGAGTTCGTTTCTGGTTGCGCTCAATGCTCTAACCGGAGGCGCGGTGGGCTGGTTGCTCTACATTCTGTTTCCCTGGGCCTTAGCAGTTACGCTGGATGGATGGAAAACTTTTCAGCTTCAGGGGGAATCCTACGAAGGCGCGTTCAAACGGTGGCAGCAAAAACGCAGGCTTAAAACTTCTGTCACTCGCTTGCTCGATCGCTGGTTAAGCGTGTAACTCCAGGAAAACTCTCGTCTCCATTCTCTAGTGCAGCATTCTTCTCTGCCTGCTAAACGCCGCTGTGTGCTGATTTGTCAGCATCGTTCCTGTACGCGTCAGGGTTCTGCCGAGGTGCTGGCTGCGTTTCAAGCCACGGTTCCCGCAGGGGTCATGGCAACAGCAAGCGGCTGCATGGGGCAGTGTGCCTCTGGTCCTACAGTGCGAATCATGCCCGACGGCGAGTGGTACTGCCGCATTCAGCGATCGGACGTAGAAACCATTGTAAAGGAACACCTGGAAGGCGATCGCCCCGTCAGAAATTTGCTTCACCCCCGCTTTCACCCGCTAGAGGAAGCATAAGCCTAGCTGGTTGTGCTGTTGCGTGTTTGCCAAGCTAGCTCGAGCAGGGCAACCCACCGCTTCTGAACTTGTTTCAGCGTACAGCGTAGGGCTTTAGCAATTTCCTGATCGCTGTGCTTCTGGGTTTTAAGCCGCAAAAGCTGGTGCTGGTCTGGGGTCAACTGCTGAAGAAATGCTTCCCACTGCTGGAGCGGCATTCCGAGATTTTGATCAAGGTCTGCGCCGAGCCACTGATGCACCAACTGCCAGCGATGCGATCGAGCAAACTTCTCGACATGATATTTAAATCGCTGTTGCAGATAGTCGCGCTGCCGGGGCGAAAGATTGAGAATCTCATCGATTTCCGGGGCGGAGAGATCCTGAAGCTTAAGGGTGAGATAGTCGACACAGTCGGGCTGTCCCTGCGCTTCGAGGTAGCTGATCAACTCGGTGATGACTCGATCGCGCAACACAAAATCGGTTGGATCAGTCGTTTCCGCCGTCATTTGTTCCCGCACCTGCTGCACCAGAGGCGATCGGCTGTGCTGTTCAGCTTCTTCGCTTTTTGCGCTCTCAATCGCCATTTCTAAGTCGATCGCGGTTTCGGGAGGCTGACGGTGAGCAAATCCCTGAGCGCGGAGAACAATGAGCTGCTGGGTGCGCCGTCCGGGAAGAGCAATTCTGCGCTTGGCATAGTGTTCGGTAAATGCCATATATTCTGCTAGTTCCAGTCGTGTGCGCGGTGAGTAATCCTCTGGCAGGGTGTTCTCGCGCCGAAACGCCTTGAGCACTTCGATGTAAAATCCCTGCAAAAAGTCTTCAATCAGCCCATAGCGGGCACTAAAGCCCATCTGGGTTTGGGTTGCCACAATGTGACGGTAAACCATCGTGCTGAGATGGCTATGCAGTTCGACCCGACCTCGCTTTGAGCCTAGCTTGTAGTAGCTCAGGCACTTTTTCAGCCGATGCTGTGCCAGCGTCATTAGCCAGGTTTGCTGCTGCCCAGAACTGCGGATGCGATCGCTTTTGTCGCAGATACGTTCTACTTCGGTGAGGATGCGATCGATCAGGATACGGATCGAGGGAAGGTGAGATATTGCTTCAGTTTCAAGCTCACTCAGTAATTTCGCTGTCAATTCTTCCCGAAGCTGCAAGTCTGCCGCTGAATATTCAGAAGTAGGGTTGACTGGGGCAGCATTGACCCCGACAGGAGAATGAGGAGTGGAGGAATTGGTCTGGATGGGGGCATCCGGTAGATCACCGACAGATGAAAAGGGGTTGGGAATCACGCAAGGAAACTCACTCGCCACAGAAAGGAAACAGGAGGAATTCACAGGTTCAGAGTTCATAAATGAATTGCAGGGTGATGCACAACGACAACAGCGCAGAACGGGAGTTCCAGAATTTTGAGCTTCACGACTCAGGTTCTTAGAACTCAAAACCGTCTGAGATGTTTCTGCCCGATTGCCGATGTCTACATCTAAAGTTTGGGAAACTCCGGCTCTTGCCCGTTTTTAGCAGCCACTTTTTTTTGTGGTTTCCGGATGGGAACAAATTCGATTGATATGCCGCAGGCTTGAGCAACCCAAAATGTTGGATTCACCCTAGGCGCAAACAAGGCTGGAGTGCTGCTCCTGCTGATTTTTACCTGCCGATCGCCCTGTGAGGCTATAACCTGGGAGATCTGTCCTTTCGCTCCACCTTAGGAGGACAATTCTGCAACTGGATCGCTTGCAGCAATCAGGAAATTTTTCACAAATTTTTGTCGTTGTTGGTCAACTGCCTTTCCGCGATTGTCCAGATAAATCATCCAGATGAATTGTCCAGATAAAGGGATAAGTGCTGCGAATCTAGCTTCTGTTTCGCTCCCCTCGCGAGTCAATTCCAGTACCCCCTCAGCGTGCTTCCTGCGATGAGAGAGTGACTTTCAGATCTGAAACCGCTTCCCAGCCCAATCCTTTGCGAAGGACGATCGGTTCTGCCTGGGTCAGGTCGAGGATGGTAGACACTTGAGTACGAATCGGAGACTGATCATCAATAATGATGTCAACCCGCTGATCAAGCTGATCAAACAGTTCAGCCGAATCAATGAACTGATCTTCCGCATGAACCACCGTCGGTGCAGACGTAGAGATGATCGGATTTCCCAAACTCTGCAAAAGTGCCTGACAAATCGCATGATTAGGAACCCGAATTCCGGTCGTTTTGCGCTTCGGATCTTGCACCAGTCGCGGCACAAGCTTGGTTGCCGGAAGCAAAAACGTATAGGGCCCAGGGATCAGGTGACGAATTAGCCGATAGGAAGCATCACTCACGATCGCATACTGAGCAATATTTGACAGCGAAGGACACAAGAAGGTCAGCGGCTTATCGTTTGAGAGCTGCTTCAGTTTTCGGACGCGCTCGATCGCCGATTTTGCATTGAGGTCACAGCCGATCGCATACACTGTATCAGTGGGATATAGGACGACTGCCCCATCGCGCAGCGCATCGCGAATTTTTTCAATCCGTCGCATCTGGGGTGTTTCTGAATGCAATTTATAAACGATCGCCATCGGAACTCCTGATTCTCCTCACACTGCTTGCTTCATTTTGCCTTATGACGAAACTAGCTTATCTGGATTGCCCCACGGGTCTGTCTGGGGATATGTGCCTGGGTGCACTGGTTGATGCCGGCGTTCCCCTGACTTATCTGATTGAGACGTTAGAAAAGTTGGGCATCTCGGACGAATACAAACTCTGGGCAGATCGGGTACAGCGCAACGGACAGCAGGCAACCAAGGTTTTTGTCGAACTGGTTTCAAACTCCGATCGAACACATAGAGATCATGCCGGGCAGGCAGCAGCCCCTTCAGCGCATCAACCCGAAGCACACCTTCATAGAGACGATCGCGATCCTCCTCGTCGCTCCACTCACGCCGAAGATCACCGTCATTCCGATCATCCCGCTCCTCACAATCATCCCCTGCATCATCATGCCGAGCGAAACTTACCCGAAATCGAAGCGTTGATTCGATCGGCTCAGTTGGCCCCCCGCACCGAAGCCTGGAGCCTGGCAGTCTTTCGTCGGCTAGCTGAAGCAGAAGCAGCAGTGCATGGCATTCCGCCAGAGTCAGTTCACTTTCACGAAGTGGGCGCAACGGATGCGATCGTTGATATTGTGGGAACCTGTGCCGGGCTGGACTGGCTGGGGGTCGATCAAATTTACTGTTCTGCTTTACCGATCGGTGGAGGAACAGTTCGCGCAGCCCACGGTCGTCTACCCGTTCCGGCTCCGGCAGTTCTGAAGCTGTGGGAAATGCGTCAGGTTCCTATCTACAGCAACGGGATCGATCGCGAACTCGTAACGCCCACAGGTGCAGCTCTAGTGACAACGCTGGCAGATCAATTTGGTGCACCGCCACCGATGACGCTTCAAAAAGTAGGGCTGGGCGCGGGATCAATTCATCTACCGCTCCCCAACATTCTGCGGCTGTGGATTGGTACTGCTGAAGCTGGGCCAGCCAAGAAACTGCATCAAGCCAATTCCCCTTCAAAGCAAACTGTTCTTCATTGCAACGCAGCCCCGCTTGCAACAAGCCATCTGCTTCCTTCAGAGAAAAAACCGCTTCAGAGGATTCATTCTGCCCATCACTCATCTGAAGCTGCGGGGATCAAGGAAACGGTCGGTCAGCAGGAAACTGTCACGGTGTTAGAAACGCAAATTGATGATCTCAATCCCCAGGCGATTGGCTACGTAATGGATGCGCTGCTTCGGGCAGGGGCACTGGATGTCTTTACCCAGCCCATCGGTATGAAGAAATCGCGGCCGGGGCTATTGTTAACGGTAATTTGTCGTCCAGAGCAGATCGAAATCTGTGAAGCGATTATGTTTCGGGAAACAACTACCCTGGGCATCCGGCGATCCCAGCAGGCAAGAACCGTGCTCTACCGGGAAATTGAAACGGTGCAAACGGTTTACGGAGCAATTCGCGTCAAGGTTGCGCGGCAATCAAAATTGGGTGCAGTGGTGAATGTGCAGCCAGAGTATGAAGATTGTGCTGAAATTGCCCGAAAAACTCAACAACCCTGGCGTGAAGCTCATCGAGTTGCGATCGCAGCGTGGTATCATCAATTCCGTGAATCTAACCAATAAACTGAAAAACTATAAGCTACAGAGGGAGAGCAGCCGGGAGCGGCTCTTTACCTGCTTACAAAGCCGTAACTCTGTGCCGGACTGGTTCCAGTTCACCTGGTCGAAAATCTGGTGAAGAATATACAGCCCACGACCGCACTCATCAAAGTCACTGATGTTGTACTGGTTAAAATCTGAGCTACCGCAACAGCAGTCCGGCACAAAACCTGTTCCCTGATCGGAAATGACCCACCAGTACTGATCTTCTAAAACAAAAAACTCGACCAGAATAATCTTACTGGGATCAAGGTTATTTCCATGTTTCGCAGCATTAACCAAAGCTTCCTGCAAACCCAAACGTAGCTCTGGCTGCCATTTGGGAGGAATATCTGCCAATAGCAGATCCAAAATAGGGCATAAGTGAAGAGTCGAGGCAAAACTGACTGTGCCCCACTTGCGACCGCTTGGACGCGGTGAGATGGAAATCACCGAAGAACCCTCTCAGCTTTCAAGTGGATGACTTGCACCGCTTTTGAGTTCACAAATATCTTGCGACTCAAAAACCTATCAGACTCAGCCATTGCATATCCTAAAAGAATCATTGAAGACACACAACAGCACTTGAGATTTGACTTGATACTTAGCTATCCAACCGCGTATGACGGCATAGACACTTCCATCGGACTAAGTTCATCCTAGCATAGCCCTACCACCTTTATAGAACCCTCTCAGTATCCGACTGCGACGGATAGATAAACCGATAGCTTAAGTGAGGCGATCGGGTGAAGCTTGAGGAAAACACAGTTTACTTTACCCTGAAGCTTGCCCTTAATTCGTTGCATTGATCGCCTTATCAGCCTAGGGAGAGGTGGTATACAGAGGTAAATTTGTTTTACTACAGGGGCTTCACATCAGTTTTACTATAGGTGCTTCAGACTCTATCTTTACATAAGGAAAATACGGTACGGAGTTGCAGGCTCAGTTGCAGACAGGGATGTAATGTTTCAATGAACTCTCAGTGAAAGCACTAGCCTTCAGTAAAAAAAGATGGCAAGCTAGTGTTCACCACGAGGGTTTCAACTTAAACCGATATACGAATAGATGCGTTAGCCCCCAGATAGGAAGATTCGATTGTTAGTAAAAGTTTCAATCTGACTTCTTAACTGCATCAATCCGGCGAACAAAAATTTTCTCTCTATTTTTGAGTAACAGAATGGTGAGCGTGATGTGGAGGAGAAGCTCCAGATGAGCCAGGTAAAACTACTGAATGTTGATATTGATAATCTCTCAATGACGGAGCTGCTTGAGAAGCTGAATCGCGGCACGGTATTTACGCCGAATGTCGATCATCTTGTAAAGCTGCAAGCCGATCGCGAATTCTTTGAGGCTTACCAGGACGCAGACTTCAGAACTTGCGATAGTAAAATTTTATACTATATAGCAAAGCTGCTGGGTTGCCCGGTTAAGGAAAAAGTTTCCGGGTCGGATCTATTCCCTGCCTTCTGCGAATACCATAAGCGCAGCGAAGACATCTCTATCTTTCTGCTTGGAGCGCGAGAAGGAGTTGCGGCTGAGGCTCAGCGTCGGATTAATGCAAGAATTGGCAGAGCCATTGTCACCGCTGTGAATTCTCCCTCCTTCGGGTTTGAGCGGAGCGAAGAGGAATGCGAACAAATTATTGACCTAGTCAATCAATCTGGAGCAACAGTCCTCGCGGTGGGAGTTGGTGCACCAAAACAGGAAAAGTTTATCCATAAGTACAAGCACCGCTTTAAGCACGTCAAGATCTTTATGGCGGTCGGTGCAACGATCGACTTTGAGGCAGGAAACGTGCTGCGTGCACCCAAATGGGTTAGCGAAACGGGTCTAGAATGGCTTTACCGCCTGCTTTCGGAGCCACGTCGTCTCTGGCGACGCTATTTAGTCGAGGGACCATCTTTCTTTTGGCTAACCTTTTTGCAAATGTGCAATCTCTACCGAGATCCGTTTAAGGAAAAAGGCTCTGAAGCATCCACGGCAACCCGGATTACCGCCTGAGCAAAATATTGCAATTGTTCAGTAATCGAAGACGGAGGCAGGACTTTTACCCTGCCCCATTTTTTTGCCTTAATTTTTTGCCTTAATATAAAATACCTTAGGAAAATCCCTTAGAGGGATGTCTGAGCAAACTGCCAGCAAACTGCCAAAAGCAGCATGAAACTGGCTGAAAGTGCTGCTACGATAGGGGCACATTCGGGAAGCCTGACGACAACCGATCGATCCAGCAGTCGTCATTGAGTCGTCGTTGAAGGGAGAGTCTGCAATGGGATTGTTTGAGGATTTAAGCGGCTTTTTGGAAAGCAGACTGGAGGAATTTCTGCGAAATAACCCTCATCTCGAATTGCAGGCACTTGCTGACAAGCTTGCGGAACAGGAGGAAGAAGCCATTCGCCTGCTGGGAAACTTGCGCCTGCGCGAAAAACAGCTTCAGGACGAAATCCTGAATACGGCTCAGGAAATTCAACGCTGGCATGTGCGAATCGAAAAGGCAAAGAATGCTAATCGGCTCGATCTCGTAAAGCCTGCCGAAGAACGAGAAGCTGCACTGCTGCGCCAAGGCAATCAGCTTTGGGGGCAAATGGAACTTGTCAAGGAGCGTGTCAAGCAGGCGATCGAGCTTCAGAGCCAAATTAAGGTGCGCCGTCAGGAAATCAAGGTTAAATTAACCGAAGCAGAGGCGGCTGCTCGTGCCACCGCACAGTCAGAGCAGTTTCAAACTGACCAGCAGTGGCAAACAATCGGCTGGAACCAGGGCTTTAGTTCCAACACTGCCGCCGATCCGCTTGAGCAGTCCTTCCGGCGCTGGGAGATGGATGAGGAGCTAGAAAATCTAAAGCGGCAGATGGGTCGCTAACCGAAACGGGAGCGAATTAAAAAATCGTTCCCCTGGCGTTTTCCACAGGAGTGGCGAAGTTTTCCACAGACTTTGCGGGGGTTTTCCACAGGCTTGGGGATTTTCTGGACTGCTGAACCTATTCCCACTCGATCGTCCCAGGTGGCTTTGAGGTAATGTCATAAACAATGCGATTCACCCCACGTACTTCATTCACAATCCGGTTAGAAATGGTTTCCAGCAGATCGTAAGGCACTCTTGCCCAATCTGCTGTCATGCCATCCTCACTGCGAACAAACCGGAGCACGATCGGGTAGGCATAGGTGCGCTGGTCGCCCATCACGCCTACACTGCGGATCGGCAGCAGCACGGCAAACGCCTGCCACAGCTCATGATACATACCGGCACGGTTGATTTCCTGCCGCACAATCAGATCAGCATCGCGGAGAATGTTGAGCCGCTCGGCGGTTACTTCGCCCAGAATCCGAATTGCCAGTCCGGGACCGGGGAACGGCTGCCGCTGCACAATTTCTTCGGGTAGCCCGATCGATCGTCCCACTTTTCGCACTTCGTCTTTAAACAGCTTGCGAAGCGGCTCGATCAGCTTGAACTGCAAATCTTTGGGCAATCCGCCGACGTTGTGGTGGCTCTTGATTTTGACTGCTACTCGTTCGCCCGTTTGAGGATCAACGTTGGTGTCTGCCGATTCGATCACATCCGGGTAAAGCGTACCCTGTGCCAAATAGTCAAACGGACCCAGCCGCCGCGATTCTTCTTCAAATACATGAATGAACTCATGTCCGATCCGCTTGCGCTTTTCTTCGGGATCGGTCACGCCTTCCATTTGCGCCAGGAATCGATCGCGAGCGTTGATATATTCCACCGGAATGTGAAACTGCTCCTGGAAGAGTTTGAGTAGCCGCTCTGGTTCTCCCTTTCGCATAAAGCCCTGATCGATAAACATACAGGTCAACTGTTCACCGATCGCCTTATAGAGCAAAAACGCCAGTGTCGAGGAATCCACTCCACCGGAAAGTGCCAGCAGCACTCGTCTATCGCCAACTCTGGCACGGATCTCGCGAATCGATTCTTCCACAAAAGCCGCTGTCGTCCACGTGGGTTCACAGTCGCAGATGTGATAGACGAAGTTGCGAATCAGCGCGATCCCACCGATCGAATGCACCACTTCGGGATGGAACTGCACGCCGTACAGCTTTTTATCGTGGTGGGCGATCGCCGCGCAGGAGGTATTTTCGGTGTGGGCAAGCGTTTCAAACCCAGTGGGCAGATGAGTGACTGAATCCCCATGGCTCATCCACATCGTGGTGCCGTCTTCCACGTTGGTCAACAGGTCAGTTGGGTCATCAATATACAGCGACGCTTTGCCATATTCTCCTCGCTCTGCTCGCTCGACCCCGCCGCCCAACTGCTGCACCATAAGCTGCATTCCATAGCACACGCCCAGGATGGGAACGCCCAAATTCCAAATTTCGGGATCGCAGTGGGGCGCGTAGTCGTCGTAGACCGAGCTGGGTCCGCCAGAAAGAATAATGCCTTTGGGGTTAAGCTGGCGCAGTTGTTCGATCGTAGTGCGGTACGACAGCACTTCAGAGTAAACCTGGGTTTCCCGAATACGTCGGGCAATGAGCTCAGAGTATTGTGAACCGAAGTCTAGAATCACAATGATCTGGCGATTGAGCTTTTCCGCAGACGATGCGGTTGGGGGTTGTTCGGTTTGAAGAGTCACCGCTTAATCCTGCTGTTACATCCTTAATTGATTAACCAAGATAACTTGCTAAACCGCTCTGAAGAGCGCGAAGTAAAACCCTTTCGTTAAACGTAATAATTTTTGAATATTTAATCCAGATTAACAAACCTGTGCAGCAATGTTGCGCCAATTTTGCTCTGTACTAGAATTTGCCGATCGCGATCGAACAGGACTGATCCCACCTGTACTAGCTGACTGCAGTGGATCTGGATATAGGCAGCAGCGCGGCGATCGATTTGCTCTGCGATCGAACCATAAACCTGATTAACCCAGTGACTTCCCTCCACCGCATCCAGCTTTCGCAGATATTGTAAAGCAGCCTCAGTCGTTGGACTGGAAAACACTGCCTGCACATCGAGAGTCGGCAGTCCCGAATTGGCACAGTGCGCTGCTAAGATTTCCTGCCGTCCGTCAGCGACATGATGATGCGTGTGAAAAATGCCGCCTGCCAGTTTAATCAGCTTGCCGTGATAGCCAAACAGCAGCACCGATCGCGCCCCCTGTAAGCCTGCTTCCACCAGCATCGATCCCAGCCAGTTTGCCGTTTTAATTAGCCGATCGGCACTGATGCCCTGCTGCTCTGCCAGATCCAGCCCATTCTCACCAATACAAAAGACCAGCCCGTCATTTCGGTTGGCTCGCTGCTGAAGCTCCTGCCGAAACAGTTCAAGTTGTCCAGGTGCGCTGAGCGGTTGAGCGATCCCCGATGTTCCCAGCAGCGATAAACCCTCAACAACGCCAAAAGCCGCATTAGAAGTTCGCGTTGCCAGCGACCGACCCTGCGGCAAAATGATCGTCACTTGAATAGCGGTTTCTGGGGGTAGCCATGCTGCCAGATTGTAGTGCAGTAATCGCTGAGCATAGTCATAAATGGCAGGCTGATGGTTAGCGTAGATTTGTTTGCCGATTCCTTCGCCGCCTCGAATCACGATTAAATCTGATCCTTCGGGCATCAGCTCAACCAGTGCCCAGACGGGTGTATCTCGTGTCAGATCCAGATTGTCTCCGGGATCACTGCGGCTAATTGCTAAAGCAGCAGTGTCAGACAAAAGGGCAATTTGCTCGATCGCAATCTCAGCCGTTTCATCAGGTTCGATTAAATCGATCGATACTGAAGTCAGCGGAAATCGATCCTCTTCAAGCCATCGCAGAGCTGCAACTGCCGCAGCACAGGCAAAGACGGGTAGAGTATAGCCTGATTGAGGGGGAGAAACAGGGTCAAACAAGGGAGAGTAACAGATATTAATCAAGTAAAGTTGGGGGCACAGAATTAGGAAGACTAGGGATGCTCCCCACCTAGCTCAGCAAAAACAAGGGTTGCCATTCGTTAAGATAGGTCTATCTTCCCGTTTCATTTCTAAACATTAACCCAAGTTGCGCCTGTGAATCCTGTTGTTGATTACCTTCGCATTAGTCTGATCGATCGCTGTAATTTTCAGTGTCAGTACTGTATGCCGGAAGGAGCGGAACTGGAGTACATCCGCAAGCAGGAAGTTTTAACCGATGCAGAACTGCTGACACTGCTGCGCGAAGTGTTTATTCCCTGCGGCTTTAGCCGATTTCGCCTGACCGGGGGTGAGCCGTTGCTGCGTCCGCAGGTGGTGAGTCTGGTGCAGCAAATTGCCGCGCTGCCAGAAACTCAGGATCTCTCGATGACCACAAACGGCTTTTTGTTAGCAGACCTTGCACAAGGACTTTACGATGCTGGGCTGCGCCGCATTAACATCAGCCTCGACTCCCTGGAACCTGAAGTATTCAATCGGATCATTGGCAACCGGGGCAGAACCCGCTGGCAGCAGGTCTGGAGCGGTATTCAGGCGGCGCATCGAGTTGGCTTTGATCCGCTCAAGCTGAATGTGGTGGTAATTCCAGGCGTGAATGACCATGAAGTGCTGGACTTGGCGGCACTGACGATCGATCGCCATTGGCACGTTCGCTTTATCGAGTTTATGCCGATCGGCAATGGGAATCTGTTTGGGGACAAAGGTTGGATTGATTCTGAAACCCTCCGGCAGCAGATTCACCAGCGGTGGGGCCTGGTTGAGGCACGGGTGCGGGGCAATGGTCCTGCGGATGTGTTTCAGATTCCAGGCGCAAAAGGAACGCTCGGCTTTATTAGTCAAATGTCAGAATGCTTTTGCGATCGCTGTAACCGGATGCGGCTCTCGGCGGATGGCTGGTTGCGCCCCTGCCTGCTAAATGAAACTGGACAAATTGATTTGAAAACCGCTTTGCGATCGGGGGTTTCCACCCGTGAGCTTTGTGCTCAGGTGCAGGTACTGCTTGACCTTAAGCCTGCAATTAACTTCAAACAGCGGGAGTCGGGCACAGTCGGAACCTATACCCGCACCATGTCCCAAATCGGCGGCTAAACGGCTAAAAATCAAACAAGCCCCCGGACTGACGGTGTCCAGAGGGCTTGCAGAAAACTTGTCTTGTCTCGATGAACCGACTCCGCAGCCGCACGGAGACGATCGCTGACGACAATTTCGCCAAGAATTGCGATGGGAGAATCTAAGCCTGACGCGAGTAGTACTCAACCACCAGCAGTTCGTTGACCTGAAGCGCAACCCATTCGCGCTCTACGACGCCATTGACTTTACCTGTCATCTTGCCTTTATCAAATTCCAGGTGGCTGGGCAAGTGCGCCAAGCCAGGGAACTGTAAATTTGCCTCAACGAGCTTGCGAGAACGCTCTGTATCGCGCACTGCAATCACTTCACCCGGTCTGCACTGATAGCTGGCAATATTGACCACGCGACCGTTAACCGTGACGTGACCGTGATTCACCAGCTGACGCGCACTAGGAATCGTCGGAGCCATGCCTAACCGAAAAACGGTATTATCCAGCCGCATTTCCAGCAGTTGCAGCAGCACCAAACCTGTTGAACCCGCCGCACGACGTGCCTTACGCACATAGCGAAGGAGCTGTCGCTCAGAAACACCGTAGTTAAAGCGGAGTTTTTGCTTTTCTTCCAGTCGTACCGCGTATTCAGAACGCTTCTTGCGTGCTTGCCCGTGCTGTCCGGGGGGATATGCTCGTCGGGCACTCTTGCGGGTTAAACCGGGTAACTCGCCCAAACGACGCACAACTCTGAGGCGCGGCCCTCGATATCGTGACATCTAGCTTCCTCTCTGTGTAAAACTTACCCAAAAGTATTATTTTAGCGGCTTTATGCAAAAGAGAACAGATCTGTTTGTAATTAATTCAGTCAACTTTGGTTTGGTCTCGTTAATTTTGGACGGCTTCTCGCAGAATCAACTTGTTCAGGGCAGGCTACAGGCGTTAGTTCTTGGTGTTAGTTCTTAAAGATTGCTTTTATCTCAAATATCGCTTTTAAGCGATCGCCTCTTTGCGCGATTGCTCCAATCTAGCTTCTTTGGTTGCTTCTTGATGATTAGTCTCGCTTACTGCTGACGGTCACTTTCATTGTAATAAGCAATAATTCGCGAAAAATGCAGTGTGCGCCATCACAAAAATAGATTTGTGCTAGTATATGAAACTGGATAGAGGCTCCTGCTCTCACAAAACTGTGCGGCATGACACGCTCAACCGGAGCGGCACTGAGTTAATCAGCAGGGGTATAGCCAGAAAAAATTAGAACATTTCAATAACAATAACCATGACAAAAGGTGTTATGAACCAGCAGGTTGCTCACCCGATGGAAAAATTGCAGCGACACGTTCGCTCGCTTGTTCAGTCAAATGTGCTGAAATCGACCGATCGCATCTGGAAAATTGCTTTTCTTTATGGCGACGAGTGGGCGTTCTGGAAGCGTGAGCTAGAGGACTTTGACTTTTCAATGCAGGACACGATCGAATCCCTGCTGGCTGTTGAAACTTGGGAAGATGACGAATAAAACGCCCGGTTTTCTCTGGTTTTTCAATGTGCAGCTTCAGTTTCTGAACGCCCAGATAGACCTGTTAGGGCTGAGGTGAGTGGGCTTGCTCCAGCTTTTGCCCGAATAGCTCAACGTCGGGACGAACTTTAGCGCGAATCACCAGCGCAGTTACGTTATCGTGCCCGTTTTGCTCATTTGCTAGATTAATCAGTTGCGTCACCCCCTCTTCGAGCGAAGCCTGGGTTCGCAGCATTGGCTCCAGACAAGTTTGCCATTGCCGTTCGAGCAAATTGTTATCGGATAAGCCGTCAGAGCAAAGCAGCAATAGCAGGTCTTCTGTTAGTTCGAGGAACTTGACATCTGGATTAATGAAGTTCTCGTCTCGGGGACCGAGTGCCTGAGTAAGCTGATAAGCATCGGGACGGGCATAGGCGATCGACGGTTCAACGCCGCGCTGGATCTCACGCTGCCCGACTTCGTGATCGGTTGTAAGCTGCTCTAGTCCACGCGATCGACTGAGGCGATAAAGGCGACTGTCTCCCACATGGGCAATCGCCATCTCGGTGTTTTGGATCAGCACCAGCACCAGGGTCGTTCCCATGCGTCCGCTGCCCGATCGCTCGTCCTCTTGATTACGCTCGTAAATTGCCCGATTGGCTTGCATAATACCTTCCCGAATGCAGGCTTCGCTGGGGAGGTTATCCTGCCACTGGGCTGCAAAATACTGACTAAGCGTTTCAACCGCCAGCGCACTTGCCACTTCTCCGCCTGCATGACCGCCCATTCCGTCACAGAGAATGTAGAGTCCTTTTGCGTCCAGACTGCGACCCTGAGGCGTTTCGACTTTGCGGAACTCTGTCTGGATATTAAAGCAGTCTTCGTTGTGGTTCCGCTGCCGCCCGACATCGGTACTCGCTGCGTCTTCTAGACTAATTAGCTGCATTGGAAGGATGATCGTGGGCAATTCATCGTTTTCTGACTCCCCTTCCTCGTGGAGTGGAGGGTCAAATTGTGCTGCGCCTGGGACAGAGTTCAGGGCAGGCAGGCTAAACGGAACTGTGCTGTCTTCTGCGTCTGCGTCTGGCATGGCATTGGCGGGGAACGGTGGAGCCGTGTCATCCTCAGGGGAACTGTATGAATCGAGCGGTTCAGTTCGATCAGAGCTACTGGTCATATTGTCGTTGGTTTGCAGCAGAATGGCGATCGCTTCGATACGGGTACGTAACGCCTCAGCAGACGTGATTTTGCTGAGCATCAGCTCATGGTGTAACAGTGCCAGTTCTGTCCGATAGGTGTGCTGCGACTCCTGGAACAGCTGCTGCCACAGATCTGCCAGCATTTTGATCTCAGTAGTCTGGTGAGGTGGATCAAAATAAAGCCGTTGCAGACAAAGCAAATAGTCTTCGTCTACATACAGGTTTGCTAGCTCTAGAAGACTGCGGCAAGCTTGATGAGGTTCCAGCAAAGACCAGAGAGTTGCCATTTCGTGCAGCCAGTGCAGCATTTGCAGTGGCAAAACGGTTTCTTCTGCCCAGACTGTCTGGAGCTGAGGCAGGTGCGATCGATCGGCAAGCAGAATCACCAAAACCCCATTGGTTTGCCAGGCATCGTGAATATCAGGCAGTGCCAGAGAATGATAGTCGGTCTGCAGTTCCAGATAAGCGTTCACTTCAGGCGTAATGTGATCGCGTTGCAGCAGTTGGAGCGGGGTGGGTTGCAGGGGCTGACAGTCTAACACCCGCATGGTGAACTCTTGAGGTACGATTTGAGCCGCGATTGCTACATCAGAGCATTTTTCGAGAATGCGATAGCGCTGCTGCTGATCCAGGTACTCGGCGGTTAGGTTTGGGGCGATCGAGGCAGTGGCAGTTTCCTCTGCGAATGCTTCCCGCGTACAAACGGCATACCAAGTCGTACCTGTAGAGGTTTGACAGACAGGACATCGTTCAAGCTGAACTGAAACAAGTGTGCCACAGCCAGGACAGGACTGCTCAGCCAGCAAATGCCCACAAGCCTGACAGAATCGATGCGTGTCTGGGTTTTCGGAAGAACAATTGGGACAAATCAGCATCAGAGCCATTCCTCTAATCCTGCGACGGTTGCTGAAAGAAGTTGCCTGTTGCGCCAGATGCTTCTCTAGAACGGAAACTGGAAAAGCATGACGAGAAAAAGCGCAACTTGATCCAGGTGATGCGATCGATGACCTGTGCCAGAGAGCTGATCGCCCTTCAGAATAGGTTTCCCGCCGGGACGGCTTCAGTTACTGCTTGCTGCACCGACTTATTGCACATTCTGCTGATTGCACATTCTGCACATGTTGATCGGTTGCAGGGCTGTAATTCCTGTCAACCATCAGCTTAACTTGCCATCGGGTCCACATTCGTTTAACTTCAACATTACAGCAATTGCCGCCATCGTCTCCGGTTCCGCCTGCCTTTGCTGTGATCTGAGGCGAGTCAGCCCAATTTTAGAGAATTTATGCCTGCCGCATGGACGTTGAGAGGTCAGCCCTGGGTGTGGGGCGATCGAACCTATCTTATGGGAATTTTGAACGTCACACCCGATAGCTTTAGCGATGGGGGACAGTTTAACGCGCTCGATCAGGCCCTGAAACAAGCAGATCATCTCGCTCGATCGGGGGCAGATATTTTGGATATTGGCGGACAGTCTACCCGTCCCCAGGCAGAAATCGTTTCGCTTCAGGAAGAACTCGATCGCGTCATTCCTGTGGTTCGCGCCATCCGCACCGTTCAACCCACCTCTGCTGATTTAGCATCACCTGTTTTGAAGGAGATTCCAATTTCAGTCGATACAACGCGAGCAGAAGTTGCCCGGTCTGCCGTTGAAGCGGGAGCCGATTTGATTAACGATGTTTCTGGCGCAACTTATGATCCTGCTATGCTGCCGACCGTAGCTGAATTGGGTGTTCCGATCGTGCTGATGCACCTGCGCGGTACGCCGAAAACGATGCAGCAGTTAACCAAATATCATGACCTGCTGGGAGAAATCTACGAGTTTTTAGCCCACCGGATCGAGGCTGCGGTCAGTGCAGGAATTTCGCCCGATCGCATCATGATTGATCCGGGTATTGGGTTTGCAAAGACTTATGCTCAGAATCTAGAGCTGTTACGCGGTCTACCTCACCTTCGGTCGCTGGGCTGCCCAATGCTGGTTGGGACTTCTCGCAAAAGTTTTATCGGACATCTGCTGAACCAGCCCGATCCACAGCAGCGCGTTTGGGGAACTGCCGCGACCTGCTGTGCCGCGATCGAAGGCGGAGCCGATGTGTTGCGGGTGCATGATGTTCGCGAGATGCATGATGTCTGTCGCGTCGCAGATGCCATTTGGCGATCGAATTAAGCGATTCCGATCATGCGCCCTTGCCGGAGTCACCATTGTTGGAACGCTGTTCTGGCGTAGAAATGAGTTCAGATACCCCTTCGCTCAGGTCTCTGGGATTCATAAAGACCACTTTTGCGTTTGCACTTTGACCTAACTGAAGGTTGGCATCGACATATCTTTGAGCAACCAGGTAGCGCAGAATCTCTTCTCCTCTGGGCGTTCCTTGGACTGCCTCTGAAATGCGCTGCACTGACTCTGCGATCGCCGTTGCATTTTCGATCGCCGCCTTTTTGCGTCCGGCTGCCTCCGCTTCCATTGCCCGCTGTTCACTCTGGGATGCCCGCTCTCGCTCCAGCGCAGTTTTGATACTTTCGGGAAGCTGAATATCTTGCACTTCTACCCGCGTCACCTTCACGCCCCAGGGGTCAGTGGCTTCGTCCAGACTTTCAGACAAAGAACGGTTGATGGACGCTCGCGAGGAATAAATCTCTTGCAGATCCATGCTGCCAATCTGCGATCGCAGGGTGGTGACGACCAGATTTTTCAGGGCTTCTTCAATATCTGTAATTTTGTAGTATGCCTGACGCAGCTCAAGAATTTGCCAGAAGATCACCGCATCAATCTTAATCGTTACGTTGTCTTTGGTGATAACGTTGCTGGGATCGATGTCGAGAATTTGCTCACGCATCGAAGCTTCGATCACCAGCTCATCAACGATCGGCAGCACCCAGAAGTTTAATCCTGCCGTCAGTGTGCGGTGATAGCGTCCCAGCCGTTCGACCAATGCCTGATTGCCTTCGTTAACACGCTTGACCGAACCAACCGTTGCCCCCAACACTGTCAGCACAACGGCAAAAACCCAAATCAAAGGAGAATACATAACCCTATTGGCGATTGAGCCAGCTACAACATTGTGCCTTCTAGTTCAAATATACCGTTAGCGATCGGTTTTAGTCCTGGTTTTCGTCCTTCAGAGGGCTCTGTCCTGAGGCAATCTAGCTTTTGATTCGGGGACGATTGGAAAAGTCTTCAATCTCCTCTAGAAACGTGGTTGGAAGCACCATGAGCGTAAGTCCCTGCCGCCCCACCACATAAACCATTTGCCCTGGCGCAATGCTGATGTCAGAAATCTGGCAGCGCGCCCGCCACAGTGCCCCTTCATAAGACACTAGCCCAATGCCGCTTGGGGGAATCGTTTCCGTCACCGTTGCTTCCTGCGCCGGACTCAAATCAATCGATGCCTTTGGAACCATACCGCGCAGCACCACAATAAGGGCGATCGAGAGGATTCCCCAGAGGATGACTTGTACTGTTGCCGAAGCGAGGGAGAGTGCAGCAATGCCCGTGATTAACGCTGCAATTCCTATTGCCGCTGCGCTCGGTTCACCTGCCAGCGTCCCTGCCATCAGACACAGAAAGCCGACAAATAGCCATAGAGTAGAGGGAGGCAGGCTCATGATAAGAAATGAAGCGAGAAGACCTATTCGCTCACCTGGAAATGATTCTCTTGGAAATGATTTTCCAAGGCGATCGAACTTTTAGATCTCTGGAGAATGCTTCAAATTTAGCTGAAACTAAGGGCAATCGGGGGAAAAGTACGGTGATACTTAATTATTCAGAAAATCATGCCAAAAAGATCATTTACGAAGATATGAGTCTTTAGAGAGCTTGTCAGAGGAGGGTCGATCGGCATTTCACACGGCTACCTTTCACCCCTGGTTTCCCCTATTTAGGAAAAACTGAGCCTGGTTCAGTCAAACTCCTCCAAAATTGGGGAATTGAGGCGGCTGAAAAGAATAGAACGAGGCTGATTCGACAGGTGTACCCCGTAGCCCACTCTGGGGAAAGGGCAATTCGAGTCACAAATATGCCTTTTCAAGATGCCTTTTCAAACCTACTTTTCAGACTTGCTTAGGCTTCTGAAGTTTCTTTAGTCAGCGGCGGCTTCCGGCGTTGTCTGCGTCTGAGCAGTTGCGTGGCTGCAAGCGGTAAGCCTCCGGGCAGGATAAACATGACGAGCGGCAGGTTATTCAGCAAGCAGTCGGGGTTCAGGTCGCACAGGTTTTGCTGCGCCGCCTGCTGACGCTGAGCTAGGGTGCCTGAGACGAGCTGCTCCATTGGCAGGGCAGCCACTTTCAGCCAGTTTGTAAAGTTTGGCGGCAGCGTAGCGTTTAGCCGCAGCTTCAGGTTTGCGGTCGAAAAAGATTGGGCATAGGCAGACGAGAGAAACGGCTTGTAGCGTTCTGCTTCGGGCGTGAGCTGTTTGATAAACGCGAGGCTGACCCCCTGCAAAAGCTGCCGCAGTGCCTTGGTTTCTTCATCGGGGCGTTCACGAACAAAAATGCTTTGGGTCAGAGAGTGGTTGAGATTTGCCGGATCGCCTACGCTAAGATGGGTTGCGCCGATCGCCGTCAACAGATACTTCTTGTCCGTCTTCAACTCGGTAAACGGCAAAAACTGCTGACTCACCGCAGGCGTAATCGCATCGTCTGTGCTGGCAAGCATCAGCGTTGGAACTGCCACCTGTGCCAAGCTTTTTGCATCAAACAATCGCCCGATCACCGGATTCAGCAAAATGGTTTGAGCAATTCTGCCATCGCGGAGCTTGCCGACCTGTTCGGGTAAATCTGCTGCATTGCACTGAAGCAGATCCGCAGGCGAAAAGGCGACTGGGTTTGGGTCATTGCAGAACTCGCGCAGGTGCTTAAGGTTAGGCTGTGCCCCTGCCAGTGCCAGTGCCGTATAGCCGCCCAGCGAATGACCAACAATTGTGACCTGTTCGGTGTTGAGCTTGTCTCGCAGCCGACTGGAAAAGCGATTCATCTGCTGCAAGCGATCGAGCACAAAGCTGACATCCTTGGGACGATCGACAAATTCCGAGGCAGGCAGGATGGTACTCATCGCATTTACCCCAGCGTTATTCAGTGAGCTGCTGGTGAGCCAGGCAACGTTGCTGCCCGGATGCTCGACTGCGACAACCGTGATGCCATTCGATGCGAGATGATATGCCAGATAGCTGAGAAACCGCCGATCGGCTCCAAACCCGTGGGACAGCACGACCAATGGGCCCTGAGTGCGGCGACTCCAGTAGAGGTCAATGGGAATTGATCGATCGCGTTGATAGTCGCGCAGCGTCAGCGATTGCTTCCAGACCCACTGCTGCCCCATCTGAGCCGGATCAAGTTGTGAGCGGAAGGGCGAACTTTTCACCGTCAGCTCCCGTTCCAGCATTGAACTCAGGGTTTGGCTTTGCCAGTAGGGTAAGTTGACCTGCGAAGCAAGTGCCACCGCTGAAGCCGCATCCACCGTAACGGTCTTTTCCGGGAACGATCGCAGCAGCCCCAGGAGACTCATGCCATCCCGATGGCGAGCCGCTTGCATCAAAGTCGATCGAAGCTGCGCCGGATTCGCGCTGGGAATTGCCACTTGGAGGGTGTTGAGAAACCGCTCGCCCGAAGAGGAATACAGCAGGTCTTCCACGAGCTTATCGCCCACGTTTCGGTCTAGCTGCAGCCGACTGCGAAGGGCATAGCGCACCTGATCCGTCAGTAGCGGCGCGTAAAGGCGCAGGGTGGGGGGAACCTGTCCGGTTTGGGAAAACTGCTCTAGGTCAGAGATTTGAATTGACTGCTGAAAAGGACCAATCCGAATGGCAAGCTGTTCGGCGGCAAGTACGGGAGTTGTCATTCCACAGCCTAGCCCTAATCCTAAACCCCAGACCAGTCCTTTCATTCGCTGCCAGAAACGATAGCGGCGAGGGGCAACACAAGGCTGGAGCAGCGATGGGCACGGTCTAAATGGGAGGGGCTGATAGTCGGTCATGTTGGGGCAATGGAAAACAGCACGCGCTTTGAAAACTCAAACTGTTTAGAGTTGGAGCAAATAGAACAAGCCGCCCAGCCATTGGGAATTTTGAGCGCAAACCCCCTTGCAAAGGGATGGCTGGTGTGAGGCAGACCACCGACATCGACTTCTAGTATTTCTTGATCCTGCCGACCTCATCTCTATCTGTAACATTTTTGTAACAGGCTTTTTGATATTTTGATAACTGCGTCAGTTTTTCCTAAAGGTTTTAAAGGTTCTGTACGGTGGCAGTTTGAGGAAACCACTCGACCTGACAGGCGGCTTCAGGAAGGGCAGACTCCTGCTGTCCGATCGTGCGCCAGTGGCGGCACAGCAAGCCGATCGGTGTATCCATCACCGCATCAATCCAGGATTCTCCCTGCGATCGCTTCAGGCTTGAAAAACCCTGCTCAGTTACCGTCTGCCGCAGGACGATCGGAATCTCCTTGAGCAGCCATCGACTGAGTCGGTAAAAGGTTTCGCGCCGGGTTAAAGGCTGAGCCAGAGCTACACCGTGCAGCTCGTGCAAATAGCAATTCGATCGCCCGTAGCGCGTCCACTGATGCCGCAGCTCGCGCCAGGTTGAACGATGACGATGCTGGACGATCGCCTGTTCCGCAAACTGAAGCTGCCAAAAGCCCTGCTGCTGAATTCGCCAGCACAGATCCGCATCCCCCCCTGTGGTGAGCCAGGGACGGAATAATCCTGCTTGTTCTAAAGCTTGCCGCCGGACAGCTAAATTTGCCGTCTGCCCATAGGAATAAAACGAATGGGAGAGGGTATGACACTGAGACAGAATTTGATGGCGATCGGCGTACCGCTCAAGTAAGGAAGTTCCAGGAAGCGGTAAAATCTCGCCTGCGACAATGCCAATTTTTTCACTGCCAGCTTGTTGAAAAGGCTGAACCAGATGCAGCAGCCAATCCGGCTGGGGACGACAATCAGCATCGGTAAAGGCAAGAATTTCTCCGATCGCTGCCCGAATGCCGCAGTTGCGTGCCGCGTAGGAGCTTTGAATTTGAGTTTCAGATAGCACCCGGAGTTGAATCCGGCGATGCCAAGCAGGTTCCTCTATGGGATGAGCGGGATGATCGGTTTGGGAATCGATCGCGGGTACGGCGGGCGCGATTTCTGTCTGAGAAAACTGCGAAGCTGCTAATTCAAGTAGTTCCAGGGTGCGATCGCTGCTGCCGTTGTCAACCAGCAAATATTCGACGCGAGCGGCTGGATAAGTTTGTGCCTGTAGGCACTGGAGCAATCCGGGCAAATCTGCCTCGCCGTTGTAGATGGGCACAATCACGGAGACGAGCGGGAGCCGAGCTAGGGAAGTGTCAGGCAGCTTTGCATTCGCCAGAGCCATAACGTATAGCAGGATTGCGATAGGGTTGAATTCTGAATTCTCACAGAATGCCCAGATCGATTGGGCCTGGGATCAAATGAAGTAGAAATCTGTTGCGTAATGCGAAGAACAATCGTTGGAGTGATGGGACCAGGCGAAACGGCAACCGATCGCGATTGCCAGACTGCCTTTACCTTAGGTGAGCAGATTGCCCAGCGAGGCTGGATTTTGCTGACAGGCGGACGCGCGGTGGGCGTGATGGAAGCTGCCAGCCGTGGGGCGAAGCAAGCAGGCGGACTGACGATCGGCATTTTACCGGGAACCACTGATTATGGGATGTCTGAAGCGATTGATATCCCGATTGTGACTGGCATGGGCAGTGCCCGCAATCACATCAATATTCTCACCAGCAACGTGATTATTGCCTGTGGCATGGGAGCCGGAACGGCTTCAGAAGTTGCGCTGGCTCTGAAAGCCCAAAAGCCTGTGATTCTGATGAATGTCGATCGCCTCACAGCTCAGTTTTTTTGGCAGCTTTCAAGCAATGATCCAGCAGGAGGAACGACTCCCCATCGAATTTGGGTGGCAGAGCGTGTGGAAGAGGCGATCGAGCAAGTAGCAGCCATTCTAAAGAATCGAATCTAAAGAAATGTATCGAGTTATCTAGAACAAACCTAAAGAAATATATCAACTCGTTAAAAACAACCTTTAAAAACAATGAGTTATCTCCCATTTCGCCCGTCTGCACTCTACCCTAAGAGGTTATAGACACATTGCTAGGGTAGCTTTATGGAAGCGCAGAAGTACCGTTTGGTTTGCACCCTTACCTTTGGCGACATTTATGGTCAGATTATTGTGTGGTTACTGGTGCTATTTATTAGTCTGGCAGCAGCAATGGCATTAATGGGAGCGAGCCGTCCTGTTTACGCCCTTGCAACCGTGGGCTTAATTTTGGTGTTATCGCTGCCGTTCTTACTCTTTGCGTTTGTCACAACTTTGTTAAACCACATTGAGTTTTACCCGTTCGATGCATTAGCAGATTCGCGTCGCGGTCGCTCAAACACAGTGCAGAGCCAAAAACCCGTTCAAGCTGCAAGTTAATCTAATTCCGATCGCAGTTTTATTCACTAGCCCTTTTCGATTTTTCATAACACATCTGAATTCAATACTACGTTCTGTAACGTGTTCAACGGCGTAGACTAACCCTCCTGGTAGAAGGCATTCCACGGGTAGTCTGCGCTATTGTTTAGGAACTGTTGGGGCTTTGTTTCCCTGCATCATTTTCTGATCGTCCATCTTGGCTGCTTTATGCTTACGGTTGAAGGTACAATCTGGCGTTCCCATCTCGATCGCTGGACGCTGGTTTCTCGCCAGGGAAAAGATTACGAAATTCACAAAGGCGCACCGCAAGGATTGCTTCAAATGGGGCTGAAGGTGCGAATCAAGGGGCAGGTGCGAGACGATGTGTTTTCTTTAGCCGGAATTGGTCCAGTGCTGGAGGTTCAAAGCTTTGAGCTACTCGAACCGTGACAAAACGGCAGAATTGCGCTGCGAATTGTGCGATCGGGCTGTTCCTGCGCTGACGGCACATCACCTTACCCCACGGCAAAACACCAAGCGCAAAAAACTAGATTCCGGTCCAACGATTCAGATTTGTTCTGCCTGTCATCGACAGATTCATGCCTTTTACAACAATGCCCATCTTGCAAAAGAACTCAATTCTTTAGAGAAATTGCAGCAGGACCCGAAAATGCAAAATTTTATTGCCTGGGTTAAAAAGCAATATCCGGGTAAGCGGGTTCAGGTCGATCGTCGCTAATTCCTGAGTTTCAACGCTGTAATGATGCGGCAGAAGGCATCTGCTTTAGTGCGAGATCTGCTTTAGCGCGAGAGCTTTAGTACAAGAGCTTTAGTGCGCCATGGGTTGCCGAATTGGAATTCGGATTATGAACTCGGTTCCTGCGCCAGGCCTGGAGAAGCATTCTAATTTGCCGCTGTGTCTCTCAGTGATAATCTGGTAGCTAATCGACATCCCCATTCCAGTGCCCTTTCCGAGCGGTTTGGTGGTGAAGAATGGATCAAAGATGTGCTGTTGAATTGCTTCGGGAATGCCGCTTCCGTTATCAGCGATCGTGACTTCGATCCATCCTGCATCCATTACTGAAGTGCGGATTGTGATTCGACCTGGATGATTCAAAAGCTCCTGATAAGTGTGCTTCGTCCGATTCTCTTCGATCGCATCAATCGAATTCACCAGGATATTCATAAAGACCTGATTAAGCTGTCCGGCATAGCATTCGATGAGCGGTAGCGCGTCATAGTCCTTGATAATCTCAATTTCGGGTCGCTCTGGTGTAGCTTTGAGCCGGTGTTGCAGAATTAACAGAGTGCTGTCAATGCCTTCGTGAATATCGACTGCTTTGCATTCTGCTTCATCCATGCGGGAGAAGGTCCGCAGCGACAAAATGATCTGACGAATGCGATCGGTTCCCATTTTCATTGAAGTCAGCATTTTGGGCAGATCGTCCTGCAAAAACTCCAGATCGATCTTTTCGGCAGCCGTTTGAATTTCAGAGGCAGGATGGGGATAGTGCTGTTGATACAACTGCAAAAAACCTAATAAATCCTTAGAGTATTCCTGCACATGGGCAAGATTGCCGTGAATAAAGTTAACCGGGTTATTGATCTCATGAGCAATTCCGGCAACCAATTGTCCCAAACTCGACATTTTTTCGCTTTGAACCACTTGAGCCTGAGTTCGCTGCAACTCTGTTAACGTATTTTTGAGTTCAGCCGTGCGTTCTTCGACTCGTTCCTCTAATTCTTCTTTGCTTTGCTCCAGTGCAGTAAACGATCGGCGCATTTGCCCTGCCATGTGGTTAAAGGAGTGAGACAGGGTGTTGAGTTCTTGAATACTGCTGGTTTCTACGCTTTGATCTAGATCGCCCGATGCCATTGCTTCACTCGCTTGATTCAGGCGAAGAACGGGACGAGTAATCCATTGCGAGGTGAGTACGCCCAGCATTGAGGCAACGGCGAATGCACCAAAACAAAGCGCGATCGTGGTGCGTGTGTTCTGATTGATTTGCGCCATAAATGTGTTTTCAGGCACGCTCACGATTAGAAGCCAGTCTAATCCATACTCGTCGCGCCAAGGTGCAACATTAACAAAGTGCTGGTTTCCCTGGATTTCAAGTTGAAACTCCGCGTCCTGATTTTGAGCGATCGACTGAAAACCGCTGGAGATTTGAATGTGTCTGGCAATCATCTGAATAATCGGGTTGGGGCTATCGACAGCGTGCAATCGCTGAACTTTTTGATTGACGAGCGTAAAGGGATTTTCTTGACCAGATGTTGCAATCAAATTGCCATCCCGCTCGACCAGAAACACTTGTCCCGATTCGCTAATACTCAGATTTTGTAAGAAGTTGTTGAGTCTCAGCAAGTGGATATCTATCCCAATCATGCCTAACAGATGATTTTGTGAATCGTAGATCGGGCGGCTAGCAGAAGCAGCAATGTAAGGGCCAGAAGGCAAGCTTGTTGTGATAATTTTTGCCCAAATCGGTTTACCAGCAGCGATCGGTTCGGTGTACCAGGGTTCGGCAAAATTGCTCCAGGTTGCTTGGAAATTAACTTTAGTTCGATTGCCCAGGGCGTCTGTCGCATAGTTGGTGTTGTTATTTTGCTGTTCCGCAGTCCAATCCTCGATTGTGGTGTTTTTACCATCAAAACGAGCGGCTCCGATTCCCTCCCCTGTCGTTAGCCCAATTCCAAGATATGTCAGGTCATACGCCTGTAGCTGATCCCAAAAGTACTTGCCTAAGGCTTGCCGATCGCTCACATCCAGTACTCCTCGACGGATTGCATCTGCGTTGATCTGGTTCAGCTTTTGAGGGACGGCAAGATATGCCTCTAAATGTTCCTGAACAACATCGCTTGTGCGATCGATCAACTGCTCTGCCAGATCATTGACTGCTTGCTGCCCATTTTTAAAGGACAAATAACCGACTAAACCAACGGCTCCAAAAATCTGGAGCACGAACGGGACAATCAGGACAATTTGTAATGGAAACGCCTTATTTCTAAGGAATTGCTGGGCTTTCATGATGGGAAGAGGGGAGGGATAGTGATTCTATTGCTGTAAGATTCCCACGATGCCCACATAGGTAACTTCTGAAGGCTGCAAGGCTCAATCGATTATCCCAGAAGGATTGCTGAAGCGTTACGGAAGCATCACGATCGTTATTTGCTACCCACTAATAGAAATCAAAAAAAAGGTGAGCAATTGCCCACCCTGCGAAACTGCTACAAATACAAAATGTACAAAACGACCAAACTATTTGAACAAACGATTGGACAGCGAATAGACGACTTCCTTAAGAGATTCCCCTGCCTCATTAAGGCTTTGCCCGATCGACCATTGTTGCTGTTGCAGGAAAATGCGAGCGGCGTTGCGCCCGGGCATTCCAGAGATAGAGCCGCCGGGGTGTGTGCCTGCGCCTGTAAGGTAGAGTCCTTCAATCGGGGTGGTGTAGTTTGCCAGTTCCGGTAAGGGACGGAAGAAAATCATTTGCTCGAAGGTCATATCCAGATGATAGTAGTTGCCCTTCATCACCCCAATTCGCTCGGTGAGTTCGGGCGGGGACTCGATATGGCGATCGATAATGGCATTTTTGAGATTAGGGGCGTAGTCTGCCAGCTTATCGAGCACACGATCGGCAACCCGACCTTTCAGCTCATCTGTCCAGCCTGTGCCTTTGTAGCCGATTCCTTCAGCCCCCGCAATTTGGTAAGGCACAAAGTATTCGATCCAGAGCGTGTGCTTGCCTTCGGGAGCCAGCGATGGATCGCGCACTGACGGAATCGCCAGATACATGGAGGGATCTTCGAGCGGAATTTTGCCCACCATTGGGTCGGTATGCGCCACTTCCACCTGATTCACCGAATCAGCAATCAGCACCGATCCCATGAGAAATTCGTCTTGATGATTGTGGTTTTCAAATCGGGGCAGTTCTGAAAGGGCACAGTCAATTTTGAGAATCGCTTCGTTGTGCATCACAATCCGGCGATCGACCCGTTCCCGCAGTTCTGGATCTGCCCGATCGACATCGCCTGGATCCATATGGTGCAGGAATAATCGCTTCGCATCGAGACTGGAAATCACGCCCCGTTTTGCCCGATATTCCGTGCCGTTTTGCGTCCGCACGCCCGCTGCCCGACCGTTATCGACTAAAACGCGATCGACAGGCTGTTCGGTTAGAATCTTGCCGCCTTTACTACGAACTAGCCGCACGAGTGCATCGACCAGCGCCCCAGTTCCGCCTTTGGGTCTTGCCATTCCCGGATCATGGCGCATCGTCATCATCATTGCCCCGACCGCCATGGTTTTCTGGGAAGGTGGCGTACTCAGCTCAGCCGCTAGTCGTGCCAGGGGAGCTTTGAGAAATTCGCTGTCAAAAAACTCGTCGAGCTGGTCACGTGGGCTGCTGAACATGGTGCGGAACAAATCCAGCGTTTTATTCGGTGCGCCCAGCAGCGAAAGCGACTTGCGGATCTGATCCAGGTCAAAATTTCCGGCAATATCTCCGATCGATTTAGGCGGCGCATTAAATACGGGCGTGAGCATCGCAACCACTCGCTGCCAGAAATCCACATACTCTGCATATTTTTCGGCATCGCGTGGGCTGTAGCGGGCAATTTCGGCACAGGTTTTTTCAACTGATTTATGCGCCAGAAAATATTTGCCGTCAGGATGGGGACAGAAGATGACCGGGTCGCAAACGAGATACTCTAAGCCATACTTTTGCAGTTCCAGTTCACCCACTACCGGACCCAGATGGATAAAGATATGATCGATCGCGCAAGGATTGAACTTGAAGCCCGGAGCGGTTTCGGGCAGCAGTTCCTCAGTGGTGCAAGCTCCGCCGGGAAATTCGCCTCTTTCCAGTAAAAGGACGCTGTAGCCTGCTTTCAATAAATAAGCAGCACAAACAAGGGCATTGTGACCTGCCCCGATCAAAATTACGTCGTAGGTTTCCACTTCGGTCACTCCAGATTCATTAACCGTATGCCACTAACCGCATAAATAACGTTCCTCCGATTGCATAGGAGGGTGACAATTCCTATGTTTTACGCGTTGTTTTTGCTTTGTATTGGTGCAATTAAGACCTTTTTTCAATCTAAAAGGGCGAACGATCGTCCGCCCCTGTCTAATGGTCTATTTTTGTTATCAACTCAGTTTTTGCCAGGAAGTAGTCGGAGTTTTGTTCAGACTGTTATTCAGATTGTTCCGAGTTCTGTTCTTCGGTTGGAGTTTCGCCGCGCTCCAGTGCAGCCGGATTAACGCTCTCTTCACCGTGATCGTTGTAGGGGTATCCGGTTTCAGTCGGAATTTGCTCCTGGTCTACGTTCAACTCTTCTACCGAATTTTTATTGCCTGTACCTTTGTGACTTGCCTTTGCCATTGTCGTATCCTCAGAATAGTTGGGTTATGGTGTCAGATTTGGGAGGTGAAATTTGAAGACCCTGCATGGGAGAGGGGGTTGAAGGGGCTTCGCTTTGATTTAATGCTGGTTGCTTTAATCTTGACTGCTTTGATGCTGGCAGTTTTGATGTTGGCCATTAACCTGATATTGATAACCTAATACTGACCTAATGTCCCCGAGTTGAGTTCTCGTGAAGCTTCGATCGATTCATTCGAGAGGATCGAATTTTGAGAATAAGGTTCGCTCATCGAATCGTTCCAAACAGGTCGCTGTAGCAATTTGAATTGAGAAGATTGGAATTGAGAAGCGATTTGATTCAGTGTTATGGGTTCTACATCGTCCCCTAAATCTCTCAATATTGAAAGACAATATTGGGTGACTTTGAGCGTAAGCATGATTGGCTCGGTTCCCCCTAAAATTGGAGGGTAGGGGGGCGAGCCCGATCACAATCGGAACTTTTCAAATCGTCTTTATCTCTCTATTCTTTATCTCTTTAAGAGATGTGTCAGTGCGAAACTTGGTTCCGGCACTGCCGCAAAACCTTTTCAATCTGTTTTCAATTTGCTTTCAACCTTTATTTTCAATCTGTCGTGCGAACGTTCTACTCAATTCCATTCAAATTGGTTATCCCGCCCGCACGGTAGGATAAATTGGATCGATGGAAATTACTTTAGACCGAAGGAGAATTGGTGATATCCATCGCTTTTGCAGGCTTGATGAAGCCATAGTAGTAAGCGATCGCACCCGTCAGCGCATTAAACCAAACGTTGTTGCCCCAGATTGGCATCAAACCAAACGTATTGTTGGTAAAAGGCAGAATTCCCATCAGCGCGATCACGATGTAGGAAATTGCAAACAGGCGGTTATAAGTCAAAGAACCACCAAAGCTCGTTGCAGCAGCGATGCCAAGAATACCAACGACAATGTGGACGGCATTGTGTACAAAGTTTGTGGGAAACAGACCCAGCACATAGCCGTAGCCATCATCGAAGAACAGGCGAGGAGCATCTACCGCAACGTCAGGTGCACCCACAGGCAGCGATACAAACCCGGGCAAAAAGCCCGCAATTCCAACAAACAAGAAAATGATTCCCAGAGCTAGCGCGAGGATGCGCTCGATCGATTCCAGACTCTTAAAAGAATTGGATTGGCTTTGCATATTGAAACCTCTGCTGAATATATCGAGATACGGTTAGAACTCTACTTTCTATTCAAGCGAGGTCGCTATAAGTTCACTCTGTCAAAAGGTGGTACTATGCAAGGTTTTGCTCCTTACCGGGGAAGGATCGTGTCGCCGATCGCTGCTTACACTGCTGCTGATAGGACTGTTAACGCTCTTGCTTTCTTCCAGCCTGTAGGGATGTCGGGACTTGATGCAATGTGAAAGCGTAAGCTGCTGCACAAGACGCTCAAACTCATGATTGAGCCAGTGAATACCCTGGCTAATGCAGTCAGGACAGACCTCGCCGTATCTATCGCCCTGATCATCACATAGAATCACCCGTCCTTCTTTCATCTCAAACGACTGTTCACAGAGTGAGCAGGGCTGAGCAAGACCAGGGAAACCACACTCAACTTGCAGTTGCATATTAACCTCCTTAACGTGATGAGTACAGCGATGGATAAAGCATAAGGGTGAACGCAAGCAGGACAGGGAAAGCAAGGCGGGAGATAAGCTACTCGGTTCCCCTATTGCAAAATTCCCCAAGGCAGCGTGAAAACAAAAGCTAACCTTACTCCTTGGGAAGAAAACTGCTTCCGCCTATCAATTCTGTGCTAACACCGCTTCTAAGTCTGTATAAAAGGCGATCGTGCGATAATCCAGAGTGCTTCACTTCTCACCTATGCTTGAAGATACAGACCTAGCCTGATTAAGCTTTATTTACGAAAGTATAAATTTGTTATAGTGCTCATTCTTCTACCGAGAGAAGGAAATTAAATCTACTCTAGATGGGTTTGCTTTCTTTAAGCTCCGTCTAAAGGCGTTTTCATTAGAAACATAAACAGTTATTTTGGATACAAATTAGTAGGATCGTTAATCTAAAAAATGCAAAAAAAACCCCTGAACTCGATCAGGGGCAGGATTACAATTAGGGGAAAGTTTTTTAGCTTGTTCCTTAAACATACATTAGTTGAACTCGAAATCTCCTCGCTCGTAGGACAGAGAAGCATGAATAAAAGAACCAATTTAGAATTTGTACAAGACATATAAATACAAAGCATAGGAATACAAAGCATGAAGATAAAAGCATAGAAATACAAGCATAAAAGCAGAAAAAGTATCGCTTGAATGAGTTCTAGAAAAAAGACTTCTAGAAAAAACAGAGCAAACTTCTAGTATTTTTCCTGAAGAAATTATTTGATAAATCTATAAATAGACAATATGTACTAGTCAAGCTATCTCGTTAGCTTTCTTTGTTTCGCTTTTATTTTTTAATTATTTTTTAAGGAAAGTAAGCATTATTCTGGTTTCAAAGTTCTTCACAATCGGAAAGTGAATGCCAGCTTTAAGCAGGGCCATATCTTACCGTGGGTGATAAAAGGAATTGCTCCTCCGCATCCTCTCTTACTCCTCCGTAAGAGACAGCAAAAGCCTAATGCCTAAAGTAGAGTGCTGAAACGGCTCGAATCCGCCTGTAGAAGCGAGATCTCTCAATCTTTGAGAAGAGTACAACAGCTCGTTGTTGCACGAGTATTAAAGAATATTGTGAGCTGTGCTACTGCTCTTAAAGTCTTTTTGAAATTCACTGTGAAAAAAATGGGAACGCAGCTAACGCTTATGGAAAGCCAACGGGGGGAGGACAACTTAAGCCAGCATCTAGACATCGTGCATCAGCAAGCCGATCGTCTCTATAGCACTGCTAGCAAGCTTCCCAATGCTCAAGATCAGCAGTTTGGGAAACAACTGGTCGAGCTGCGTCAGGTGTTGAGCGAACTTCGGAGTACGGAAGAGCGGCTCATTCAAGAGCATCAGGCTTTAAGTTCAGCTTACGAGTCGGTGCAGGATCTTTGTAAGCAGTATCAGGAGACCTTTGACCTGGCTCCGGACGCTTATTTGATCACAGACTGTAGCGGCACGATCGAAGCGGCAAATCCTACGGCAACCGCAGTTTTTCGCTGTCATCGAAATGACTTAGTAGGTCGGTCGCTAAGCAGCTTGATCGCCCCTCATCACCAGCCATTCTTTCGAACCAAGCTGAACCAGGTCAATCCTATGCGGCGGGAGCGGGAGTGGGAGGTGTGCTTGCAGCGTCCGACCGGAGAATGGTTTGATGCCGCAGTGACGATCGCCGCAAACCAGGATGGGGCGGGGCAGGTCAATCGGCTGTATTGGCTCGTGCGCGATATCACAGTGCGGAAAGAAGCCGAAGAACACATGCGACAGGTGCAAGTTCAAAACGTGGAGCTGGTCGAATCCGATCGCATTAAACAGCAGTTTATGGCAACGGTTTCCCATGAGCTTCGCACCCCGATGAACGCAATCTTAGGATTTTCTGATTTGCTGCTGCGCCGATTTCATCAGCAGTATGATCCACAGCAGATCAACATGATTGAGCGGATTTTTAACAACGGTAAACACCTGCTTTCCCTGATTGAAAACCTGCTGGATGTTTCAAAACTGCGGGAAAACAATCTCCAGCTTCGCAATCAGGAATTTGATCTGGTTGAGCTGGTTTTAGAAGCAGGAAAAGAAATTCGTCCGCTGGCAACGCGCAAAAACCTGGATCTTCAGGTTGAAGTTGGGCAGGTTCCCATTCCGGTAACAAACGATCGCGTTCGGCTGCGTCAAGTGATGATGAACCTGCTCTCGAATGCCGTGAAGTTCTCCGATCAAGGCGTGATTCGGATTGAAGTACAGCAGGTTGCAGACGATCGCATTTCGATTACCGTAAGTGATACTGGAATCGGCATTGATCCCGCACATCATTCGCAAGTTTTTCGAGAGTTTTGGCAGGTTGAACAATCGCTGAATCGAGCGTACGGCGGCACAGGGCTGGGGCTGGCAATTTCCGCCGGACTGGTGAAATTGATGGATGGCACGATTACCGTTGAAAGTGATTTGGGTCAGGGGGCGGTCTTTCGGGTAGAGCTACCCGCTCAGCTACAATCTCCGCAATCTCCCCAATCTCCCCAAACTAAAGTAGAAGTCCTCTAAAAAGGTCATTACAATCAACGTGAGAGGGAAGTGCAATCGATCGCGCCTGTTAACTCACTATGAAATTTGTTACCGACCCGTCCATTCCAAGCAAGATTGAAAAAATGAAGCAGCGCGTTCGCTGGCGTGAATCAGCAATCGTGCAGCGCAAAATTGATCAAACGCGACTGGTGCTGGAAGACGGACAGGACGATCGATCGGAGTTTTCGTTTTTGGTGCTGGGTGATAGCGGAACTGGGGCACATCGGGGCTACGATCCCCAGCGTCGCATTGCTGAAATGATGGCTGAGCAGCGAGAAGACTGCCGCTTTGTGCTGCATACCGGGGATGTCGTCTATCTGGTGGGTTCTAGCGAGTATTACCCGCAGAATTTCGTACTGCCTTATCGAGAGTTTTTAGTGGACGGCGATCGAGCAGAAAAAATTCGCTACGATCAGATGCGCTTTAACCTGCCGTTTCTGCCTGTGCTGGGCAACCATGATTATTACGATTTGCCGATTCTGTTTGGAGCGTTAGCGCAATCGTTCTATCCAGTGCGGCGGCTCCTGCGATCGAGGATTGATTTTGATATTGGCTGGCACGGTTCCTATCAGGGTGGAGCCTATGCGAAAGCGTTTATCGACTGTTTAAGCGACCTCAGATCCGGGCAGACCCTAGCTCAGCACCTCGATCAACACTACACGGCTCAGTGGGGCAGCGATCGCTGTTTGTCTTATCAGCCTAAGCTATTTACCCGTTTGCCCAATCGCTACTATCGTTTTCGGGTGGGCGGCATTGATTTTTTTGCGCTGGATTCCAATACGTTTAACGCTCCGGCTCCTTTACCCGATACCCCAGCAGGACAAGCCTATCGAGAGGTTTTGGAGCAGCGACGCAAAGAAGTCAATGCCGAACAGCAGATGATTGTTGAACGGCTTTCAGGCTTTCGCGCCGATCTGCCCCATGATTCCGAACTGATCGACGACCAGCGCACTAAATTAGAGCAGCTTGAAGAAGTCGAACGCGATATTGATCAACAGCTTGAAACCCGCACCCCGCCGCTGGTGGATGACGAGCAATTAAAGTGGCTTGAGCAAGGCTTGATCGAATCCTGGAATACCGATGACGTGCGAGGAAGAGTGCTGTTCTTTCACCATCCGCCCTATGTCACTGAAGCCACAAAATGGCATCAAGCGCAAACGCTAGCAGTGCGTCAACGAATGCGGCAGGTGTTTGAAAATGTGGCAAAATCAATCGCAGAACGAGCGGCAAATCGATCGATTGTGGATTTAATTCTGAACGGACACGCCCACTGTTTAGAACATTTGAAAACCGAATCAAACGGGCTGGCAGACGCAGGAATTAACTGCATTGTGTGCGGCGGCAGCGGCTACAGCCTACGGCGGCAGCGCATTGAAGGCACGATGCTTAACGAAACTCTGGTGGTGGATGGCAAAGTTAAAAATTTGAACGTTGCCCAATCGCATCTCTATGTCGGACGCACCGGGCAGGGTTTAGAAAAGCGTCGCCCGTATTCTTTCCTCCGAATTGATGTGCAGGAGGGCAATCCGCCGCGCTTTGTGGTTCGTCCTTTTGTCGCGGAGCGATATCGCAAACAGTGGGAAAGTTACCCGCTTCAGCCGTTTACGATCTAACCTGCAAAAGTCTTTCCTGCGAAGGGTGTCGATCGCCTGGCAACTCTTAACAATAGAAATTAGAGACAGTAGAAAAATTAGGTAATCATTGCAGTTTAAAATCTGCCCTCTGCTTTGAATTGAGCGGAGGAATTCTGGTATTTTAGCCAATCAAAAGTTTCGACAATTAATTTGGATTCTGGAGTAGAAACAATGCCGAACTCGGTAGAACAGAACAATATTAAAGAACAAATTAAGGCAGATCTGGACAAAGCACGGCAGGAAGGACAGCTTAGAAGCGATCGCATTCGAGAAATTGTGCGAAATGCGGTTGTGGAAATGCGCCAGGAAGTAAAAGCCGGATCGGGAGAAGCTCGATCGCTGATCAAAGATGTAATTTCAACCGTGTTTGAAAGCCTGCAAAGCAGAGGCAAAGAAGTCAAAGAAGAAGTTACTGCGTCGATCGAAGGCGTAATTGACGGCATTAGCGAAAGTCGCCGCGCTGCCATTGCAAAAACAGAAGCGGAGATTCAAAAGCTGCAAGCCCAGGTTTCTCAAGAAGAAAACGAACTGCACACCGACGTTGAGCAAACGCTGCAAGAAATTGAAACGACCAGCAAGAGCAGTCCGGGTATGCTGCAAGAAGCCGTGAATACGGCAGTGAACGCACTCAAGAACACGGAAGAAGGCGAAATGCTGCAAAAGCGATACGCTCAGCTTCAAGCACAGTTGGCGATCGTAAAAGCCAATCTTGCAGCGCGGTATGGCGATCAATTTGATGAAGTGCAAAAGCATCTCGATAATGCAAAAGAATGGTACGAAAGCGCACGCGAATCGCAGCCCGAAGGCACAACACTGGTTCAGCAAAAACAGTCCGACGTTGAAGAAAAACTGGGCGAAGCGGGGTCTGCCCTGGCACGCGGCGAAAAGCGAGTGAAACAACTGTTGCGCGAACTGCTGCATACCGCAACGACTGCTTTTGAAGAGCGATCGAATCGCTCGAAGTAAAAGAACCCTTGCGGAATTGCGATCGTGACTTGAACTGTCTTCCTAAGAGGTGTTTTGAAACTGAACTCCTCAAAGTCGCTCCTAAGCAGGATCGATCGCGAACTCCAGCAGACTAAAACTGGGGTAGGGCATCTTCACCCTGCCCCTTTTGAGTGCATGGCATTTTGAGTGAATGACCTTTTTAATAGCAAATGACATTCGTTGACCCAGCTTAAATGACAAATCTTTTTCTGCTCATCACAGCCGTTTTGACCGAACGGCATTCCCTCCAGATAAGCTAGAGAAACAGGTTTGTCTTGAGACTATGAAATCCCACCGGACCCGCAACCAGGACAAGATTCTAGACTTGCTTAAAGCACTGAATCGGTCAGTTTCCGCACAAGATCTCTACATCGAGCTGCGAAGTCGCAGTCACAGTATGGGACTGGCAACTGTTTATCGATCGCTTGAGGCATTGAAACTCGAAGGCGTGATACAGGTGCGAACCCTGGCAAATGGCGAATCGCTCTACAGCTTGGCCCAGGAAGACCGTCATCACCTGACCTGCCTTCAGTGCGGCACTTCGATCGCGATCGACGAATGCCCGGTACATGAGCTAGAAGCAGAGCTGCACCAGTCCTATCGGTTCAAAATTTTTTATCACACGCTGGAGTTTTTCGGACTCTGCGATCGCTGTCAGTTGCCCCAGGCAGCCGGACAGGAATAAGCCAAGGTTCAAAAATCTAGAAGTTTCTAAAAAGTTTCTAAGCCCTTCTGCCAAACCGGTCTCGCAGCCTCACCCGACTGGCAATGTAAATTGGAATCTGGTAATGCTCTGCCAGCAGCCAGCTCACCATCAGTAAATGAATTCCAAACGTGCAGCCCAGCCACGCGCCCGGCAACCACTCCCAGCGACTTCCCGGCAGCGGCGGAAACACATAGGTAGAGAGCCAAACGATTCCGGTGGGCAGCGTCACCAGCACCATACCAATTAGCCAGACCACAAGCGTCAAACTTGGATCGTCGTGATAGGCAGTCTGCCAGTTGCGCCCTGTCCATTTCCAGGTCATCAGCTGGGAGCTATCGACTACCTGCACGGTTCGCATTGCCAGGTTTGCAGTGAAAATATGCCGACAGAAATTGCAGGCAAAGGCATCCATCAGGGGCAGCCCGGTAATTTGCCCGTGACGACAAATCGGACAAAGATAGCTCTCTTGATAGCTAAGGTTGTGAGGTTCTAGCAGGGGTGGATTTTTACGATCGGGCTGCATCATGGACGTTTCGGGGCACTTTCGCGGTAGAGGCACGATGAGACATGGGACAAAGTGTATCGCCAATCGGAGAAGAACTGTTCCCGCTCATGGTAGATTCGAGTGCCCTTTAGCGAATCGCCAGACTATAGATTAAGCAGATGCAATCCAGCAGGCTTAGAGCAGCCCCATCAGCGTACCCGAACCCACCGATCGCGTCACTTCTCTGCCATTTTGCTCCAGCACAACAATCGGCTCCATACCCATCTCGACCCGCTTGACTCGCACTTGTCCGTTTGCCAGAGAGTCACCCACTCGTACCGATCGACTGGTTCCCTCCTCTGGAACTTTCACAATAATATTGGTCTTGCCGCCAACCTCCAGCACGCCACTAATTTCGATCGCTTCTGCCAGTCCAGTTGGAGAAACAGGACGAGGCGCAGGTGGCACAAGCAAAGGACCAGGCATCGCAGGCTGGACGATCGGCAAAGGTGGGGCAATGGTCACAGGAGGTAAAGGAATCACCGTGGCAGGCGCATTGGCGGCTACCGTCGCAGGTGGAGCTGACTCTGCTGGGGTGGCTTTGGAAATCAGCGTCGGTGTTACAGGCAGCGCAGCAAAGGGATCAGAACGTCCGACTTCAATCTGCGGCAATCGCTGAATACCAGCCGTGGGCGGAATCAGTTCAGGGACAGGAATCGGCGCAAGCCCTTTTGCAGCAGCCTGAGCGTTTGCGGGAGCGTTTGGCGCAGTTTGAGACGTTGCGATCGGGGCTGTCCCTACTTCTGGGACGTTGGGCGATGGCAGCGTTGCGCTAGGGGTCTGACGATCGCAGGCAGTTGTTCCGCCGATTGCACTAATCAGCAGCAGCATGAACCAATGAATTTTCATACACTCACTCCTCAGTAAAACCTCACATTGCGTTCAACATTGCGTTCAATCGTTGTTCTTAACGATTGTGTTTTCAACGATTCTGTTCAAGCGCTCAATTCATGCCATGCCCGATACTCAATCATACTGAGCCTTACTGGAAATGAGATAGAAATTTTGATAGACAAGGAGAGATTAATCAGAATGGGATTTTATTCGCGCCGAATTTTGCCTTACCTGCTGGATTGGTCAATGTCCTCGGCAGAGCTAGCCCAGTATCGACAATCGGTTTTAGCCGAAGTGACCGGAACCGTGCTAGAAATCGGGTTTGGCACAGGCTTAAATCTGTCCTACTACCCGGAAGCGATTCAGCAGCTTGTGGCGATCGATGCCAATCCGGGCGTTCATGCCCTGGCAGAAAAACGGATCGCAGCATCCTCAATCACTGTAGACCATCGGGTCTTAAACGGTGAACGACTGCCAATGGCGGATCAAACCTTTGATAGTGTGGTGAGCACCTGGACACTGTGCAGCATTGCCAATGTAGAACAGGCACTCGCGGAGATTCATCGAGTCCTGAAACCAGGCGGCAAGTTCTTTTTTGTGGAGCATGGTCTGAGCCGCGATGCCGCCGTGCAGGTCTGGCAAAATCGGCTGACCCCTCTGCAAAAGGTAATTGCTGATGGCTGTCATCTCAATCGCAATATTCGACAGCTGGTTGAGCAACGGTTTGGCGAAGTTCGCATCGAAGAATTTTACGGCGAGGGACTGCCAAAGCCCCTGGGGTATCTCTACAAAGGCAAGGCAACGCGATCGTCTTAACCACTGATCAAAATCGCGATTGGCTCAGGCGACAACACTGCCGCCCAAAAATTGTACGAGTCGCGAGGCTACGTCAAAGACACCGAGCAGCAATGCCGAAAAAGCACATCCGCAATCCAAACACCCCAGACCAGAAAATCGCTTCCCCCAATCCAGTAAAATCACTTTGAGCGATTTATTCTGAGGGGAATTCCGGGGCGGGCTTATGACAAAAGCATCGATCGGCGTAGCGGTCATTGGCACGGGGTTCGGGCAAAAAATTCATATTCCCGGACTGCAAATTTATCACCGAACCGACGTGAAAGCGGTCTATCATCGCGAGCGAGACAAAGCTCAGTCGATAGCCCAGACCTTTGAAATTCCCCAGGCTTGCGGCACGATCGATGAAGTCTTATCTCGATCAGACGTGCAGGCAGTCACGATCGCCACGCCGCCTTTTTTGCACTACGAAACGGCAAAGCAAGTCTTGCAGGCGGGAAAGCATCTGCTGCTAGAAAAGCCAACGACGTTGACCGTTCAAGAGGCGATCGAGCTGTATCATCTGGCGCGATCGAACCATTTGACCGTGACGATGGACTTTGAGTTTCGGTTTATTCCCGCCTGGCAGCGATTGGCAGAGCTTTTGGCAGAAGGCTATGTCGGCGAAAAGCGATTGATCAAAGTAGACTGGCTGGCATCGAGTCGGGCAGATGCGTCGCGTCCCTGGAACTGGTATGCCCAAAAGGAATTGGGCGGTGGTGCGCTGGGGTCGATCGGTTCTCATTTGTTTGATTACCTATTCTGGCTATTTCCGCCCGTGACGCGGCTTTGCGGCTGGTTGACCACTTCGATTCCGCAGCGTCCTGACCCCGTCAGCGGTAACCTTAAGCCCGTCGATGCGGATGACACCTGTTCGCTAATGCTGGAGCTGGCAGACGGAACTCCCTGTCAGGCAGTGCTGAGCGCAGTCACCCCCCAGGGACGGGGACATTTTGTGGAGATCTATGGCGATCGCGGCACCCTGATTTTGGGCAACGACAACCAGAAAGACTATATCCACGGCTTCAAGCTGTGGGGCAGTCAAAACGGTGCGCCCCTGACCGAACTGGAAATTCCCGATCGCCTCGCGTTTCCCACGACCTATCCTGATGGGCGACTGGCTCCGTTTTTGCGAGTGATCGATCGCTGGGTGCAGGGCATCGATCAGGGCGAATCGCTCACTCCCTCGCTTTACGAAGGCGTGTATGCCCAGCTTTTAATGGATTTAACGCACCAGTCTAACGAAACCAGAACCTGGATCACGGTTCCCCGCCTGGAAAGCGTTTTAGGATAAGACAATGCTAAAAGCTGTTCTATTTGACTTTAACGGAGTCATCATCAACGATGAGCCGCTGCACGATCGCCTGCTGGAACAAGTTCTGCTGGAAGAGAACCTGCGAATCAAGCCAGAAGAATATCGTGAAGTGTGCTTGGGACGAAGCGATCGAGTTTGCTTAAACGATTTGCTGGCGCGGCGGGGTCGAGTTCCTGGCGATGACTATCTCGATAAACTGGTTGCCCGGAAATCAAGCCTGTATCAGGTTCAAATTCAATCGATGGAGAAGCTGCCCATTTATCCCGGCTTGAACGATCTGCTATTTCAAATTCGGGCTGCCAGGTTGCCTCTCGCCGTTGTCAGTGGTGCAGTGCGGGCAGAAATTGAGCAGGTGCTAAAGCAGGCAGACCTGGCACAGTATTTTTCCGTGATTGTTGCCGGAGACGAAATCAAAACCAGCAAGCCTGACCCGGAAGGTTATTTGCTTGCAGTCGATTGTCTCAATCAGCAGTTTTCCGAACTCCAACTTCAGCCGCAGAATTGTTTGGCGATCGAAGATACATTTGCCGGGATTGAAGCCGCCAAAAAAGCAGGAATGCAGGTTGTGGGCGTCGCCAATTCATACCCGTTTCATATGATGCAGCGATGCTCCAATTGGGCAGTAGATTATTTGAATGATTTGGAATTTGATCGAGTGAAGGAAGTGTTTGCGAAAAAGCAGGTGGGGTAGCGTATTAATCAACCTGATCAGCTTGATCACCCCTGATCACCCCTAATCACCACTTAGGGCGATGGCATAGAGGGAAAGCGAACTGTCAAAATAGTAGTATCTGCTTCAGCTTCCCACCAGTGTTCAACGCCAGGGAGCCACATCGCATAATCGCCCTGCTGCGCCAGAAGCACTGACCGTTCCGAAAACTCCAGCCGAAAGCGTCCACTGATCAGAATTGAAAGACTGGTGACTCGAGTGTCCTTTGTCCAGTCCTCTCGACGATCGCCCTGCCGATGCGTTCCCCACTTCAGTTCCACAGTGTTGGTCGATCGAGGGTCACTGGAGGGAGAGATAAAGTGTCCCATAAACCAGCCTTGGTAATCTTTTCCTTCTGCAATGGAATTTCCAATAATGACGCCTGAAGACATGATTTAATCCTCTAGAGGGATAGACTGCTGGTATATCGCCTGTACGGGTGATTTAAATTACAGGCGGAAGTGTTTTCAACAAACTAATATCTCTTCAACGCCTGATTTAAACCCGTTAGAAAGCCATTTCAGCGATACGTGTAGTTTTATTTGCTGAAGAAAATACTGTGTAAATTCATTTATGAAATCTCCCAGTATTTGAGGTTGTCATCTAACTTAAGAATGATTCAGTATGAAGAGGTTAAGGGCAGATTCGTTTTTGCTGAGAGTCTGTTTTTAGAAGCGGATTAATTGCAAGAAACTGTCGCGGTCTCTCTTCTTTTCGTTTCGTTAAAGAAATCACCCCCAGATCTTCTTTTTCTCCCAACGCACAGCAGATCTTTAGAGTTACTAGGATTCAAGTTTGATGCAATTACTGGGTAGAGATTTAGAGAATCAGCACCCCTCTGGTTCCGTTCCGATATCATCAATGTTCCGACAGCTTGAAACGGGGTATCCGCGTCCACAGCTCCAGCGCTCGAATTGGATTAACCTGAATGGTACCTGGCGATTCGCCTTTGATGATACCGAACAGTGGCACAAGCCCGAAGATGTGACCGAGTGGACGCACGCGATCGAGGTGCCTTTTGCGCCCGAAGCTCCGCAGAGCGGCATTGGCGATACGGGCTTTCATCCTAACTGCTGGTATGAGCGCGAGTTTGCTGTCGTCATTCAAGAACACTGCGATATTCCAGAGCAAGGGTCTGATCAGAATCATCAGCCTGCCTGCCTGACCCTTCGCCCCGGTGGTCGGGTGCTGCTGCACCTTGGTGCAGTAGACTATTACACCCGCGTCTGGGTGAACGGTCACTACATGGGCGAACACGAAGGCGGACACACTCCCTTTAGCTTTGACATCACTGCAGTTCTGAATCCGGGAGAGATTCAGCGCGTCACCGTTTGGGCACAAGATGATCCGCATGAGCTGGCAAAGCCTAGAGGCAAGCAGGACTGGCTGCTGGATGCACACAGCATTTGGTATCCCCGCACCAGCGGTATCTGGCAAACCGTCTGGCTAGAGAGCCTGCCGGAAACCTATGTCAAGCAGCTTCGCTGGACGCCTCACTTTGAACGCTGGGAGATTGGGTTTGAAGCATTCCTGGCAGGCACGATTCAGGAAAATCTTCAGCTCAAGGTGCGGCTGACCGTAGACAATCGCCTGCTGGTGAATGACATCTATGAGGTGATTAACAGCGAAGTGCATCGCCGCATTGCCCTGTCTGATCCGGGAATTGACGACTATCGCAACGCGCTGCTGTGGAGTCCTGAAAAGCCGACGCTGATCGATGCTCAGGTGCAGCTCTGGCATAACGGCGAAATGATCGATGAGGTCAAGTCCTACACGGCAATGCGAACAGTGGGCATTCAGCGCGATCGTTTCATGCTGAACGGGCATCCCTACTATCTGCGGCTCGTTCTGGATCAGGGCTACTGGACCGAAACACTAATGACCCCGCCCTCGGACGAAGCCTTGCGTCGTGATATTGAACTGACCAAGCGCATGGGCTTCAACGGCGTTCGAAAGCACCAGAAAATCGAGGACCCGCGTTTTCTCTACTGGGCAGACGTGATGGGACTGCTGGTGTGGGAAGAAATGCCGAGTGCTTATCGCTTTACCCAAAAGGCAGTCGAGCGAATCACCAAAGAATGGATCGAAGTGATTGAGCGCGACAGTAGCCATCCCTGTATTGTGGCGTGGGTTCCGATCAACGAATCCTGGGGCGTGCCGAACCTGACCGAAAACGCTGCTCATCGCTACTACGTGCAGGCACTCTACTACCTGACCAAAACCCTTGATCCGACTCGTCCGGTGATTGGCAACGACGGTTGGGAAAGTGCAACGACGGATATTCTGGCAATTCACGACTACGACAATCAGCCGCAGCGACTCGCCAACCGATATGGCTCGGATGTCAAACTGTCCGATTTGTTTCAAAATCAGCGTCCGGGTGGGCGAATCCTGACCCTCGACGGCTACCCGCATCAGGGACAGCCCATTATGCTGACTGAGTTTGGCGGCATTGCCTACACGCGCCCCGAAGAGTCTGCTCATACCTGGGGCTACGCCCGGTCGCAGGATGCCTCGGAACTGCAAGTGCAATACACTGCGCTACTTTCAGCGGTCAACCGCACCGAGATGTTTGCTGGATTCTGCTACACCCAGCTCACCGACACTTTCCAGGAAGCCAACGGTTTGCTGTACACCGATCGCACCCCTAAGTTTCCGCTAGAGGCGATCGCGGCGGCAACCCTGGCAAGAGAAGAACTCCCGGTTGCAGGGATGATTTCCTCTAATTCCGATGGATACGGCGGCACTCCTAGCTGGCAAGACCCGAATCAGGTTCAGCAAGCCCCGCACTGTAGCGGGCATCCGGGGCAGCCCTGGTAGGAAATCATCTGGAATTTGGAATTCGCACTGATGGGTTGGGGGCGAAAGTCCCCTTCTTTGTGCTGTTGCCAGGAGACAGGAACCCTACCTATTTACCCAGTGCCAGCACCAGATCAATGCTTCAGATAAATGCTTCAAGACGATCGTTCAGCTTTCAAAATTGCGAATTCTGAATTCGTATTACGCTTGCCTCTTTAGATAGGGGCTTCGATTCCCTGCTGAACGTTATGCTCTGGCTATCTGCTCAACCAACAGACATATCTTCCGGGGTTGTAGACGCAGCGCATGGCTCCTCAAATGTATTCCCAAGAGTTCACGAAGCCCGACGGTCGCAGGTTGACCCTTTACAGTCGTCAGCCCATCGATGCAGGAATTCAAGCCCCCAGTCCGGGCAATGATCCGATTCAGGCAAATCCTCATCTGCGCTGGCATCCTTTGCGGGGTGAGTGGGTGGCGTATGCAAGCCATCGTCAAGGACGCACCTTTATGCCGCCGCCGGAATATAATCCGCTCGCGCCGACGATCGATCCCAGCGTGCCCACCGAGCTGCCCCAGGGACACTATGACGTGGCGGTATTTGAAAATCGCTTTCCGTCGATGGCTCCCTCGGCACATGATGCCCCCCCAGCGATCGTCGAAACGGTGCCTGCGAACGGGGCCTGCGAGGTCGTTGTGTTTACCCAAGACCCCAATACCTCGCTGAGTCAGTTACCGCTTGATCACCTTGATCTGCTGCTGCAAGTGTGGGGCGATCGAACTCGGGCCTTGGGCGATCAGGCTCAGATTCAGTATGTGCTGCCGTTTGAGAATAAGGGCGTGGAAGTTGGGGTAACGCTGCACCATCCCCACGGACAAATTTATGCGTATCCATTTGTGCCGCCTGTTCCAGCTCGCATGCTAGAGCAGCAGCAGCTTTACTACCAGAAGCATCAGCGTGGCTTGCTGCAAGATCTGATTCAAACCGAAATTGAAGATGCTCAGCGCATTCTTTATCAGGATCAAGCAGCCGTTGCGTTTGTCCCGGTGTGTGCCCGCTATCCCTACGAGGTCTGGGTTGCGCCAATTCAGCCCGTGGCAACCTTTATGGATCTGTCGCCCTCACAGCGATCGAGTCTGGCAAAAGCTCTCAAAACCGTAACGCTTAAGTTTGACGGGCTGTGGCAGCGTCCTTTCCCGTATCTAATGGCGTGGTTTCAGGCTCCGACCGATGGGCGATCGCACCCAGAAGCACACCTGCACGCTGAGTTTTATCCGCCCTACCGCACCCGCGACAGGCTTAAATATCTGGCAGGAACCGAACTCGCCGCCGGAATGTTTGCCAACGATGCCTTGCCCGAAGAGAAAGCCAAAGACCTGCAAGCCGTTGTAGTGACGCTGGAAGAACCGAGCCTCAGCGTATAGCAAGGGGTTTCCACTGGTAGATGCGTTCCGTGCAGGGTAATACGTGCTTTCAGGGATTGATGCATTGCCGCTCTGCCTAACCTATCCTGCGATCTCCAGTCGTTTCCTGCGACCTACAGTTATTTGATTGATTAGGCTATCTGATTGACCAAGCTCGTTTCAGAAATGCTTTTAGAAATTCTTATTTGAGGACAGTCTGATGGTGACAGCACTCCCCTCGGCGATCGATCAACATGCAGCAACGGCTTCAGAAATTGCTGATAAATTGGGTAAACTGCGGCAGGCTTTGCAGGAAACGGGCGCGTCGGGCGTTCGCTTGCGGGGCACAGACTGGTTTGCCTGGGCGACAGCGGGAGGTTCCCATACCGTTTTACTGGCGGCAGAAGCGGGTGTTGCGGATGTGCTGATCACGCAAAATGGCGCGTACATTCTCACCAACGAAATTGAAGCGCAGCGACTCAAAGACGAGGAACTGTCTGGAAATATCTACCAGGTTGAGGCAAGTCCCTGGGCAGATGAGGAACCGCAAAAAGCCTTTATCCAGGAGGTGACTGGAGGCGGCAAAGTTATTAGCGATTGTCCCGCGTCGGGCGAGTTTCCCTTACCCCATTCCCTGATTCAGCAAAAGCGGATTTTATTGCCCGGTGAGATCGATCGCTATCGTCAAGTCGGACGACTCGCCAGCGAAGCGATGACCGAAGCAATGCAGCAGGCACAGCCCGACTGGACTGAGTATGAATTAGCAGGCGCAGGCGCAAAAGCAATGTGGGCAAGAGGACTTCACCCCACCCTGACGCTGGTTGCCGGAGAGCGACGCTTGCCGCTGTATCGCCATGCCGTTCCCACCGGAGAAGCGATCGGACACCGGGCAATGATGGTTTTTTGTGCGCGAGGCTTTGGGCTATACGCCAACCTCACCCGCTTTATTTCCTTCGGAAAACTATCTGAGGAAGAGCAAAACCGCCATCGCCAAGTGCGCGAAATTGAAGCTGTCGCCCTCGATCTGTCTAAGCCCGAGACCCCTCTGAATCAGGTTTACCAGACGCTCAAGCAAACCTACGAACAGCACGGCTATCCCGACGGTATTTTGAAACACCACCAGGGCGGCACCACAGGCTATCTCTCCCGCGAAGTTGTCGCCACCCCAACGACTACTGACCAACTCGCTGCCAATATGACGATCGCCTGGAACCCAAGCCTCCCTGCTGCCAAAGTCGAAGACACCTTCCTGATCCACCCTGATGGAACTCTGGAAAACCTCACCCTTGACCCTCGTTGGGTAAGCATCCCAGTCCACGATCGCTCCAGACCCCTTCCCTTAGAACTCTAACCCCCTTATCCCCTCACTCATCCCCTCATCCACCCCTCTATGTCCGATTTCAAATCCATTTTCTCTACCCCTCTTGAAGTCGAAGCGGCTGCCCCCGGACGAGTCAACCTGCTGGGAGAGCATACTGACTATAACGATGGCTTTGTCCTGCCGACGGCAATCCCGCAGCAGACGATCGTGCAGTTAGGATACAGCGCAGACCAGGCGTTTCATTTTTATTCTCATGAGCTGAAAGAGCAGGTTGATTGGCAGCCTTCAGGCACGACGCCTGCTGAATTTGCTCGCTATCTGGTGGGTTGTATTCGATCGCTCGAAGAAACCGGAATCTCCGTGCCGCCGCTCAATGTGTTTGTTGCCTCGGATGTGCCGATCGGCTCTGGACTTTCTAGCAGTGCGGCTTTGGAAGTAGCGATGCTGCGCGGACTGCGATCGCTCCTGAATCTGAAACTCGATGACGTGCAAATTGCCCAGCTCGGCCAGCAAGCCGAAATTCACTATGCCGGGGTGCAGTGCGGCATTATGGATCAAATGGCGTCTAGCCTTGCCGATCCGGTTCACATGCTGTTTCTGGATACGCGCAGCCTCGATCGCCAGATTCTCGATTTACCCGAAAACAGCGAAATCCTGGTAATCGATAGCGGCATTCCCCGAACGCTAGCAGGCAGCGGCTACAATCAGCGACGGGCAGAATGCGAAGCAGCGGCTAAACAGCTTGGTGTTAAAGCACTCCGCGATATTAGCGACCCCGCAACTGTAGAATCCTTACCAGAACCGCTGCGCCGTCGTGCCCGCCATGTGGTGACGGAAAACAATCGCGTTCTGGAAGCTAAACAGGGTGTTTCTGCCGATCGCTTTGGAGAACTGATGAATGCCTCTCACGCCAGTTTGCGGGATGACTACGAGGTGTCGGTTCCGGGACTGGATCAGCTTGTGGCAATCCTTCAGCAAACGCCAGGAGTTTTTGGTGCACGTCTGACTGGAGCCGGATTTGGCGGAGCCTGTGTTGCCCTGGTGCAGCCGGGACAGGCTGAGACGATCGCTCACCAAACCCTCGAAAAATACCAGCAGCAGGGATTTCAAGGAAAGATCCTGGTTCCTGAAAGCGATCGATCGATTCGGTAATGGAATGCAGGCGACTACGCAGATGTCTGTTCAACAGATAAGTTTAAGAGATTAAGTTCAACAGACAAACAGAGCTGTCTATCACCTTAGAACACGGCTAGGACAGCTCTGGAAAAAGCTCGAGCCTCGCTTAGATAGGAGCAGCTTCGGGCAAGGTTGGCGGCTCGCTGCCGAACCACTTCTGGTAGATCTCGTTGTACTTACCGTTTGTAAGCAACGTGTTCAGTGCCGTATTTATCTTTTCTGCGTTAGGCGAGTTTTTGGGCAAAGCAATGCCGTAATACTCCTCAGTCAGCAGCGTACCTGCGACCTTGATACCGGGAATATTGCCGCTCTTGATCGCGTATAGGGTGACTGGCGCATCGTTGATCACTGCATCTACGTTTCCGTTTGCAAGTTCCTGAAGGGCAAGCGGAGCAGAGTCAAAGCTGCGAACCTGTGCGCCCTCAATCTTTTGTGCCTCCTGTGCGCCCGTTGTGCCGAGCTGAACTGCAATTTTCTTATTGCGAAGTGAATCAAGCGAAGTGACATCGCTGCTATCGTCTTGAACTGCGATCGCCAGCCCTGCCTTAAAGTAGGGACGCGAGAAAGAAATTGCCTGCGCCCGTTCTGCAGTAATGGTCATTGAGCTAATGGCAGCATCAATGGTTCCTGCTTGCAGTGCCGGAACTAGCCCGTCAAAAGGAAGGCTTTGAAACTCTACCTGAACGCCTGCTTCCTCGGCGACTGCATTCATCAGGTCGATCGAGAATCCTTCCAGGTTGCCATCGGTTCCCTGAGACTCAAATGGAGGAAAGGCTGGCTCCGTGCCAACGCGCAGGGTGGTTGCTGCTTCCCCTGTTCCGCCTGCTGGATTGCCCACCGTTGCCGTTGGTGATTCGCCGCCGCAAGCTGCAAAGGTCAGGGCACAAACCAAGCCTAAAATGCCCAGAGTAAGCTGTCGCAAAAAACGTGATCGCGTAATGCGTACTATCATCAAATTTTCTCCTAAACCCGAACTGATGAGAATGAAAAGAATTCAGGGAATTGAATGCCGGAACTATCGCTAAGTCAATTGTTTACCAAGCGATACATTCGATAAGAACAAAAGTGTATCGACTTTGTTGAAATTGGGCGACCAGCAATCGGGGGATTATTAAAAATATCAACCTTTTGGTAGAGCTTTAGTCTATCTCTGGTGATAGAAATTCGGCTGTTTGATCTTTATCCTGGTAACTGCATTCGATCGCTTTTAGTAGCTAATCATGCTGTTCTGAGCATTCAATTGTGCTGCTTATTCCGTACAGTACTCTCTACAGCTTTGACGAACCGAAAAATAAATTGCTGCTTTAGAAAAGGTTTGCAAACAGAATTTTTCGCTGCTTTTTGAGAGGAGAAAAAGTTTGTAAACTGCTTACATTGTGTGTCAGAAGATGTGAGTTAGCAAGGTAGAGCGTCTACTGGCAGAAGCTTGGATAAAGCTTAAATAAAGTTTGATATTCTGCTTATTTTGGATGCAGTGTCACTTCAACTTCACTTCTTGTTTGCGCTTCGTGGGGAGAGAAGTGCTTGCCACCCTACGGTAGCGACCCGAAGCAGGCATGACGATGGTGATGATAACGCGAGGCAGAGCTCAGGTGCATGAGTTTTGCTAATACCTGAGCCGCGCTTTCTATCCTGGTGATTTTTCCTAAAGCTGAATTCTAAAGCTGAGTCGGCGGATGGTGCTGATGCCAGTGACGCGCAATCTCGATGCGACGACAAATCCAGACGCGATCGTGCTTTTGCACATAGTCCAGGAATCTTGCCAGCGCAGCCGCCCGTCCGGGCCTACCGACTAATCGACAGTGAAGCCCAACGCTCATCATTTTGGGAGCAGTTTCGCCTTCAGCATAAAGGGTGTCAAAGGCATCGCGCAGGTAGGCAAAAAACTGATCGCCAGAATTAAAGCCCTGATACGTCCCAAAGCGCATATCGTTGGTATCCAACGTGTAGGGAATAACCAGATGCGGTTTGCCGTAGTCATTGTTCCAGTAGGGCAAATCGTCGGCGTAGCTGTCTGCATCGTAGAGAAAACCACCTTCTTCCACGACGAGTCGGCGCGTGTTGGGGCTGATGCGACCCGTGTACCAGCCGAGAGGACGACTGCCTGTGACGCGAGTGTGAATCTCGATCGCCTTTTTGAGATGTTCTCGCTCGGTTTCCTCTCCAAAATACTGATAGTCGATCCAGCGATAGCCGTGGCTGGCAATTTCCCAGTCTGCTTCCAGCATTGCCGCGACCGCTTCGAGATTTCGCTCCAGTGCCATTGCTACTCCATAAACCGTGACCGGAAGCTGGCGATCGGTAAATAGCCGATGCAGCCGCCAAAAGCCCGCCCGACTGCCGTACTCATAGACCGACTCCATATTCATATTGCGAACTCCCATCAGCGGTGCTGCGCCGATCGTTTCAGACAGAAAGGCTTCTGAAGCCGGATCACCGTGCAAAATGCAGTTTTCGCCGCCTTCTTCGTAGTTGATCACAAACTGAACGGCAATTCGCGCCTGATTTTGCCATTGGGGATGGGGAGCAGTGCGCCCGTAACCCACCATATCTCTGGGATAGGAGTTGCTGGGATAAAAATTTTGCATATCGAGTCAGGCAATCCCTTGAGTGATGTCTTGAGCCGTTTACTGTTACGCCGATCCGAAGATACTTTGACAGCCTTTCAACTGCAAGAGAACCAAATTTCCTCGTCATCAAAAAGCAATAATTCGACCCCTGAGCAACGTGATAGACTTCCAGCAGATTTTCTGTGTTAGAGGAGTGTATTAAAATGCGCTTGACGAAAAAAGCCTTCAGAAGAGCCGGGATTGTGCTTTCGCTTGCTGCCACCGGAGGACTCACTGCTCCAGTTGCCCAGGCAACAACGATCGAGCTAGGTAGCGTTACTCCAGCAGCGGTCAGCTCTGTTCCAGCCAGTGAAGCGACGATCGCTCAGACTTCTACTCCGGCTCCCACTCCGGCTCCTGCCCCATCTCCGGCTCCTGCCCCGGCTCAAACTCCCGCTCCGGCTCAAACCCGCCCTGCCCCGGCTCCCGCTCCGGCTCAAACTCGTCCGGCTCCCGCTCAGGCTCCGGCTCCAACCCCATCTCCGGCTCCAGTAGCCCCCGCAGCAGCTCCCCGTGCAGGCGAACCTCAGCTTTATGAGCGTGCCAGTTTCATTGGAGTTTGTCGATCGAGCGGTTCCCAACCGATCAATCTCTCTGCGGACGTGACCCGCAATACGTTTGTTAGAACAATTCAACCCTTTACCCGAATTACGCTCACAGGAGTCATTGCTTACAACAGTTCCGGAGGAGTACAGTATGTGCAGATTAGCGCACCCCAGCTTGGCTACGTGCCAACCTCAACTCTATTAACCGACTGTAATGCAGGTCCGTCTCCCAGCCCCACCCCGGCTCCCACCGGACGTTCCTACCGGGTTGTACCGTCTACAGGTTTGGCTGCCCGCACATCCCCAGGCGGAGAATTTCAGACGATAAACGGTCAAATAGATGGTCCAGCAGGGGGTTCAACGGTTACAGATGTCGCCCCACCTCGCCAGCAGAACTTTAACACTCGCTCTTGGCGGCTAGTGCGCTACACCAGCATTAACGGATCATCCCGCGAAGGCTGGGTAACAGAAACCGGGGCAAACTTCCAGGGACAGAACCTCCTTCCGTTGCCTTAACCAGCGCATCTAGTAGAAGTCGATTAAAAGTCGATCGGGGGTTTAGCTGGATTTCATCAGGCAGTTCCTAAGGCAAGGGTAAGTTTGCCTGCTGCGGTTAGGAAACGCCTCAGAATTTTGGCAGGGCGAGCACGCCGAGGAGATGTTGAATGTCAGATTTATGAGATCCATCTTCACGAATGCTCAATCTGCCAAGGAACCAGAACGCCTCCGATCGACCGATCCTATTCGCCTATCTACCGACCTCTTTACACCTCCGCCTGATACTTTGCCACCTGTGGGGCAGCCTTGTACTCAATCAGCGTTGCCTGTTTCCCCTGCCACCGTTGCAGCCAGTACTTGAATTGCCCGATCGCCTGAGGAAACTTGGATAGCACACAGAACCTGCTATAGATTCGCGCTGCCGCGGGTTGATCTCCAAAATTGCGCCGATAGCGATAAATGCGCCACATCTGGTAGGGATAGCCCAGCAGCAGCATGAGACTAAAGCCCTGCGTGATAGGAACAAGCCCGATCGCCAGACTCGGCACAATTGCGCCCCAGAGCCAGCCACTACGGCATTCTCTGACTCGAAACTTTTCTGGTGAGCGACCGTGCATGGCTGCCCCCGCTGCTGCCGCCCAGCCTCCCCGCACCGATCGCTTCCACCACTGGCTAAAGCGGGTCATAGCCGCATCGTGCAGCGTCATCTTCACATCAATCCGCCAGATTTTCCATCCCTTTTGCCGCAGCCGCATACACATATCCGGCTCTTCTCCGGCAATCAGACTTTCGTTATAGCCATTCACTTCTCGAATTGCACTGGCTCGTGCCAGAATATCGCCGCCGCATTCAGTTGCTTCCCCGACGGGTGTATTCCACTCCAGATCTGCCAGCAGGTTATAAATCGAAGCTTCTGGATATCGCTCTATCCGCCGTCCCGTGACGATCGCAAGCTGCGGATTGCTATCGAGAAAAGAAACGGCTTGCTCGATCCAGCCTTCGATCAGTTCGCAGTCGCCGTCAATAAACTGCACGTACTGAATCTCAGGACAGTGCTCGATCAAATAGCGAAATCCAGCATTGCGCCCGCGTGCCATCGTGAAGGGAATCGTCATATCCAGTTCGACCACCTGCACGCCCAGAGCTTGAGCGGCTGCTACACTGCCGTCTGTAGAACCTGAGTCAACATAGACGATCGGCGTGCCTGCGGGAAGTTGGGCAATCAAGGAATTGAGACAGCGTATCAGCCGTTCTCCCTCATTACGACCGATCGCCACAACGCCAATACTGTTCATGTGCGCCTGATCCTGCTGCATTTAAGCGGAAAATTCCACTGAAATTGTAAGCATTTCTACTGGAAATTCGTGATGCGATCGATCCGGACTCGTCGAGTCTTTACGGAGTGGCGCGGGTTGATTAAGATTCGCTGAGGGTCAGGGAATCTCTATCGATCGGTTCATGCAGGGAAGTAGAAGGCAGAAAAGGGAAGTCGGGAATTTGAAGGCGGTTTGAGCAGTGGCAAAACTCCGAACACCTGCTCAGGAACTGATAGGTACTAATAACCAATGGGTACCAATAACCAGAATTGAGGAGTCAGGCGTTTTCAGGGGATCAATACAGACTTTCAAACATCCTGTTCAATCTTTATCAATTAAGCAGTCTGAAGGAGGGGTAAACTTGCTGCCTCGACCGCGCTTTCTCGGTGCTTGATTAGCGTTGCCAGCGGGAGCGGACCCTGAAGATGCTGCCAGGGAAGGATCTGCTCAGTTGACCAATCTGCATGAACGTAAAAACTCAGGTCGGGCAACTGTCCTTTCATTTCCTTAAACACCCGTCGGTAGCTGCCCAAAGAATCGCCATAGTGCCGCGCTCGCTCTAGCAAGCCCGATAGCCGCCGATCGCCCCTTGAAATCAGAGCTTGAATTACTGACCAGTTATAGCTTTCAGGACGAAAATCAATCCCGTGAGGACGAAGCTGTTTTTGCAGCAGTTTGAGCCGCTTTTCTGCATCAGGATTTACCCCGTGCCACTGAAACGGCGTGTGTGACTTGGGCACAAAGGTACTACATCCCAGGGTGAGCCGCAATCCGGGCGTGGATTTTTGCAGGGTTCGCATCAAGGAAACGGTCTGCTCCAGGTCTTCGGGTTCCTCGGTGGGAATGCCGACCATGCCGTAAAGCTTCATTGCGCTCAGTCCTCCAGCTTTGGCGTTTTGCGCCGCCTGAAGAATTTCGTCGGTTTCTAGCTTTTTGTTGATCACGCGTCGAATACGATCGCTGCCGCTTTCGACGGCAATGGTGATCGAGCGCGTATCGTGCTTCACCAGGGTTTGTGCCAGTTTGGGTGTCACCGTATTCGTACGCACCGAGGAAATGCTGACCCGTACCGAATCGTACTGAGGCTGATCCAGGTGGTTTAACAACGCTTCAAATTCCGGGTGCTGCGTGACTGAGGCTCCCAGTAAGCCCAGACGATCGGTGACTTGTAGCCCACGATCGATCGCCGGAATCAGTGATTCTTCCAGATTTGCCGTTCGGAAGGGCAGGGTTAAATAGCTGGCAAGGCAGAAGCGGCACATCTCCGGGCAACTCCGCACCACTTCCACCATGTAAATATTTTCCCAGGCGGCTTTCTCAGTAACGATCGTTGAGGCAGACAGTGTATTGCCCCGATAGGTCTGCTTCTGGACGATCGCCGGAATATTAGCGGCAATTGGCTCGATTGCTTGAATTAGTCCATCTGGAGATTCATAGGTGACGTGATACAGGCTAGGAACGTAAATTCCCGGAACCTGCGCCAAATGATGTAACTGGGTAGCGCGATCGGCAGTACGGACTTGCTGATAGGCGTCGATAAACGCCTCTAGCAACAGCTCCCCATCGCCCAGCAGCACCACATCAAAAAAGTCAGCAAAGGGTTCTGGGTTCGCAGTTAGCACGGGTCCGCCGCCAAAAATCAGCGGATCGGCATCGGTGCGATCGGCAGCGCGAATCGGAACTTGCAGCGACTCCAGCAGCCCTAGAATATTCACATAATCTAGCTCCCAGGATACTGAGAATCCCAGCAGTTCTGGGTCAGAGGGCAGGGGTTCGTGCAGGTCGGTAAATAGCCGCGCCACTGCCAGATCAGAACGCGCCGCCAGTGTTGCCCAGACCACCTGATAGCCCAGGCTGGTGATACCAACACTATATTCGTTTGGAAAAGCAAAAATGAGCGGAATCGCATCCAGGGCAGGAGTCGCAGGCGTAAACAGGAGCCGTTCAGCAGCAAAAACAGTCACAGGTTGATTTGACAATTGGGCATTAGTTCCTTTCAGCCTAACATTTCAGCCGAGTCGATCGCTTTCATCCGTATTTATGCTTAGCCCAATTCCTCCGCTTCATGAAAGAGGACGGGAAATTCAGAACATCCACCGTGGGTTTTTTGAGGTCTTCTTATTTAGATCAAAGATAGTTGTGAGTTGTGCAAGATCATCCTTTCAAGCCGTTCTGCTGACAGGATCTCTGCTAAACCCTCTTGCGGACAATCTTCTGTTCCCTGGCTCTGTTTTAGTCTTTGCTGCATCTACGAGCGACAGGTTGTTTATTTCGGCAGTGAATCTGCTATCTCTTGAGCGTGAAGGGCAATTTCAATGAAACTATTTGATGAGCAGCACGGGACTTACGTTCCCTTATCCGAACGGGTTTTAAACGTTCAGTCAACATTTGCCCAATCGCTTGACTCGTGTAAAACCGGAGCCGACTGCCTGCTTGAAAAAGGCATCGAGCAATACCAGCTTCGCGAGTTTCAGCCAGCCCTCAAAACCTTCCAGCAAGCTCTGGGGATGTATCGTGCCCTTCAAGATCTCCAGGGAGAAGGGCGCGTATTGGGAGGCATGGGCTTGACCTATTACGGACTCAGCAACTATCCAGAGGCGATCGCCTGTTCCCACCAGAGCTTAGCCATTGCTCGCCAGATCGAAGACCGCCCGACGGAGCGGCAAGCACTCGCAAGCCTCGGAAACGCTTACCGCCACCTGGAAGACTATAGCAGAGCGATTTTCTACAAGCATCAAAGCCTGGATGTCGCGAAAGAAATCGGCGATCGGCGCGGCGAAATGGCAGCCCTGAACAATCTCGGTATGGCATACAAAGCGGCGGGGGACTATGCTCGCGCCATCGACTCCTACGAGCAGGGTTTAGCGATCGCCCGCGAGCTTCAGGATTTGCAGGTCGAAGGACAGGTACTCCGCAACATGGGCAATGCTCACCATGCCGTCGGCAACTTTGTGGAAACCGTCATTTGCTACGAGCATTTACTCACGATCGCCCGCCAGCTTCCGAATCGCCATACCGAAGTGCAAATTCTTCGCAATCTTGCCAGTGCCTGCTACCGCATGGGCGATGCTCTCAAAGCGATTGCTTATCATCATCAGCGGCTTGCGATCGCCCGCAGCCTGAGCGATTTAGATCTCGAAGAGCAAACCCTTGATAGTCTTGCCATTATTCACGACAGCCTGGGACATCATCGCCTCGCGATCGAGTTTTATGAGCAGCGCATCACCATTTTAGGAGTGCTAAAAAATAGCCGCCAGCAGCAGCAGGCAATTCTCAGCTTCAAAGCCGCCTGTCAGGCAGTCGGGGATTATGAAAAAGCAAACCGCTATCCTAACGCTACCCTTCTAGCTCCTTAGCGACGGTTCAAACCCGTAACGGCTCAAACACTCGTTGAGGGCAACTGGCAAAATCCACAGATTGCCTTCCAGATCTCGTCGGTCACATTGCCCAGGGCATGGTTGCTGTCCAGTTCGATCAGCCGCACTTTCGATCGCCTTTTGGCATAGTCTCGGCTTGCCTGAATCGAAATCACGTCGTCCTGGGTTCCGTGCAGGAGCAGAGTGGGAACCGATCGCTGAAGCTGAGCATCGTCATACTGTTTGAGATCGGCAACAAACGAATACGTTAGGGGCAGCATTTTTTGTTCGGCATGGTGGTAGACCCTGAGGAAATTTTGCGCCTGCCACTGCTGCACGGTAGACTCGCCCAGTCGGGGAAGCCACTGCGCCAAAAACTGAAACGCTGGAGCCAGCAAAATTAATCGCTCAATCTGCGGATGTCGTTCGGCAAGCCAGGCAGCCGTAAGTCCACCAAAGCTGGAACCAATGATTGTGACGGGCTGATCGATCGGCAAAAGGGCGGCAACCTGCTCAAGCTGGCGGCTTAGGGTAAGCTGGGCAAAGTCAGGCTGATTCAGGTCAGGTGTGATCAGCGCAATGCCGAATGCCTGAAATCGATCGCGCAAATCCTGAGCCTTTGCCGATCGGGGACTGGATGCAAAACCATGCAAGTAAATAAAGGGGCTGCTCACGCGATCGTTTCTTCCTGGTTGTTATTTTTCTGATTGTGATTTTGCGGATCGTTATTTTGCTTATGACGATGGGCTTATATCAGTTGAAAGACGGTTTTTAAAGCTTCAGCGGCTATAGTCAATTAATCTCATTTTTGATTCCTTTTGTTTCATTTTTGATTTCTGCCTTTTATTTCTTTATTTATCATCCCTACCATGACTTTTCCTCTCGCCCAACAAGTTGTCCTGATTACTGGTGCGTCGGCTGGCATTGGTGCAGCTCTGGCGATCGTCCTGGCAGAGAGACATCCGGGAATTCGTCTGGCGATCGCAGCTCGCAGTAAAGACAAGCTGGAGGAAGTTGCCGATCGTGGTCGAGCTGCAGGCGCAGAAGTGCTAACCGTTCCAACCGACATTCAGGTAACCGAGCAAGTCACCGCATTAGCCGAAACGGTACTGGCTCACTATGGACGAGTGGATGCGCTGGTCAACAATGCCGGATATGGACAAATGGGACCGAGCGAGCTAATTCCGGCAGCAGCAGCCAAGCGACAGTTTGAGGTCAATGTTCTCGGTCCTCTGGCACTGACCCGAACGCTGATTCCCACGATGCGCGAGCAGGGCGGCGGCAGAATTGTGAATATCAGCTCCCTTGGCGGACGCATTACCTTTCCCTTTGGTGGGCTCTACAGCGCATCAAAATTTGCTCTGGAGGCATTGAGCGACGCGCTGCGAATGGAACTGGAGCCGTTTAATATTCAGGTCAGCGTAGTTGAGCCTGGACCCGTTCGCACTGAGTTTTTTGGCGTAATTAATCAGGGCGTGCTGGAAACGATCGCTAACCCGCTCGACACCCCCTACCGTGCGGCTTTTCAGAAACTTGAACAGCTCGATCAACAGGTCGATCGCCGCGCTTGGACTTCCGAACAGGTTGCCGAAGTAATTATTCGTGCGCTGACCGATCGCCAGCCCCAGCCCCGCTACATTGCCGCTACGGGCGGTCACTTTCTGGTGAATCTGATGACTAAGGTGCTGTCGACGAAGCAGGTCGATCGCTTCTGGCAGCGGTTTTATGGCATTGACCAGGTGGCGAGAGACTGGCAGAATCGGAGTCGGTAGGGGTGCGGAACCACTTTTCTTTATAGGACAATTTGCAGGGCGATTTCCAGGTCGCTCGCCCCTGGGGAAACTGCAAAGCGATCGAGCTTTGAAATTTTGCTGAGATTGGCGTACTGTGAAAATTATGCTGTCGTAGCCTGTCAAAGCAGTGCCTGAGCCATGTCTTCATCGGTTTCCCTGCAATCTCTAATTGCTCAACCTATTACTGCCAAAGCATTTCAACCCTATGGTCAGGTAATTTTTGCCAGCCAGGACGGAAACGCGTACGACGCAGCAGATGCTCAGCTTCAGCTCGATCGGGGAATTCCTCGGTTTTACATTATGCGGCTACAGCAGCGGGGACGAAAGTTTTCTCGCATTACCCGCCACCAACAATGTACCCAATGCCTTGGCTCGCTCGAAGGTAAACCCTGGCTGATTGCGGTCGCGCCACCAGGTTCAGCCACCTGTCCCTTGCCGGAAGCAATCGCTGCCTTTCACATTCCGGGAAACTGCTTTATCAAGCTGAACGTAGGAACCTGGCACGCCGGACCCTATTTCGACCCAGAGTGGATTGATTTTTACAATCTGGAACTCAGCGACACCAACCTTGTGGATCACGATACCTGCGACCTTAAAGCCGCCTACGGGCTGGAGTTCCTGATTGCTAATTCCTGATTTGCTTAAAAGGCTACAAAGGCTACAGGGAATGGTTCATCGCGCCAACGAGCTTTCCCAATCCGGCGCGTGAAGGTTTGACCTCCAGGTAATACCGCAGGCTATACCCAACGCTGACGCCATTAACTTCCACGTCTGCTGCTCCGCTCACACCCATTGCTACCCGAACCAGGCGGATGAGAAGCCACTGATTGACGATCGCGCCCAGAATGACGACAACTGCGCCCCGCTGCGTGACCCGAAGCCCCTGAATTTCGTCCAATTCAAAGTGTTGCTTCAGGGTAGCGGTGACTCGCTTTGCTAAACCGTGGTAGTCGTACTCGCCACTGATTCCAATCCGTTCAGGCGGAATGGTGCTGAACAGCAGATCTGAGGTAGGTTGACCCATGGAAATCTTGTCACGCTCCACAATGTCCATCCCTGATTCAAAAGGGACAAGAGTTGACAGAAAATGCCGCCAAATACTGCCGCTTTCGCGATTGGCGATTACACCCTAATAAAATCCATTCATGCACCCTGCCCTGCCATTCACCGATCGCTCACACCTGTCAATAAGTCGCTGGTACAATCAGACAAGGGATAGCTTCCAGAGTAGCGGGAGTAGTTCTGCTCGCTAGGGTTTTACCCCAAACTCTTGGCTTACCTCGCGGTGAATGCAAACCACCGACCTAAAACCTAGACCGTAAACTTTTGATGAGACAAGTTTCAAATATAGTTAAATTACCATAAAGTTCCCGCAAACGCATTACTAAATATTCCAGCTTCGCAAAGATTTAGAGTCAGGCAAGCAAACGCTCCGAACCAGAGAACCAGAGCTAAAGAACGGCTGCAATTGCCTGCGGACTTTGGAGAAACTGCCTTTCATCCTGGCTTCAAAGCCCCTTAAAGCCAATCAGCCTCAATGATCTAACGGGGCCGTGTAGAGCCAGGACTGCTGACGCAAATATTCTTGCGTCTCTTGTAAATGCGTCTCTTGTGCATCTCTTGTAAGTGCGCCTCTTAAATAAATGCGCTCTTGAATAAGGGTGTCTCTTAAATAAGCCGGGTTTCTAAATTTTGCAGTATCAGGAACGAACCGTGCCATCTGGCATTGTTGCGCCCTGAAGCCGGGTTCCGGTGAGCTTTACCATCAGGCGATCGGAGACGGCGATTTTAGCTCCTCGCAAATTTGCCCCGCTCAAGTCTGCCCCGCTCAAGTCTGCCCCGATCAAGTTCGCGCCTTCCAGGTTGGCGTTAGTCAAGTCTGCCTCTAGTAGGTTTGCCCGAAACAAATTTGCGCCGCTGAGGTTTGCGCCTGACAGGTTAATCCGGTGCAGAAACGCATCGCTGAGATTTGCGCCGCTGAGATTTGCCCGGCTCAAATTGCGCCCAGCCAGATCCTTTTCTTTCAGATCTGCCCCGCTCAAATCGGTTCCGCTCAGGTCCGGAGACTGGGAACGCGGCTGCGATCGAGGCGGTGACTGGTAGCTTGATGAGGGTGGGGGCGGTGTCGCAGGACGAGACGGCTGATAGGAGCGATAGGACTGTGGATTGGGCGGATAGCCGCTCGGACGATAGGTTTGCTGATGAGATTGCTGATGCGGTTGCGGCGGCTGATGGGATTGCGGCGGCTGATGCGACTGTGGATTCGAGCGGTGTGACTGAGAATCCGATCGGGCTGAACTTGAACTATTGCTCGCTGCCGGATTGGCATGGGGACGGGGCGGCGGCTGGTAGTAATAGTAGCGAGGTGGAGCCGACTGGGCAGAAGGCTTGGGCGGAGAAGGGGGGCGAGCAGGCGAGGACTTGGGCTGGGCTTTGTCGTTCTGTCGCTCATTCTGCCGTTGGGAACGCAGCAAATCCCGCGCCTGGTTAATTTCTTTAATTTTCTCCTGTGCCTTTTCCTGGAGTCGAGGATTATCTTTGGGAATGCGATCGGGATGCCAAATGAAGACCAGATCTCGATAAGCCTGGTTCACCTCTTCTAGAGACGCGCCAGGCTCCAATTCAAGAACTCTATAGTAGCGATCCAGGTCACCCATTCCTTTCAACATCACTCTTACTGGTTTAGCGGCTGCGCTGTTTTGTCTTCGACAAGCTGCGCTGTTTTGTCTTCGACAAAGGGACGCTCTGATAAAGTTACGCTCGGACGGTGACCCTCACGCTCCAAAGAGCCACTCTCTGCCAGTGTATCGACTCTAGCGATTGAATGGATTTATCAAGGAGTAAATCTTCTTATCCAGTCTAGAGCCATGTCCTTGCTTGCGTTATCAAATCCTGACCGATTATCCAGCGACCGATCTGCGGCAGAGGCCTGTAGGCTTGACAATTCCTGCAATTGCGCCAATCTAGCATAAATTTATTCTGCTGCTGGAGCCTCGACAGGAATCCCCTTTCGGAATTAGACTGAATTAATTATTCCTAATTGCAACAGCAGATACAGAATTCATCTTTATGGGTAAAGTTCTCCCTGTACCCTCTCAAGCCGCCACGATCGCTCAAACGATTCGTTCCGCCGCTGAAACCAAGCCTATTGAAGCCACTGGAGCCTTTGCGCTGATTGACAGCCTCAGACGACAAGGCGTGAGCCACATTTTCGGTTATCCCGGTGGGGCGATTCTGCCAATTTATGACGAGCTATATCGGGCAGAAACTGCTGGACATGTGCAGCATATTCTGGTTCGCCACGAGCAGGGGGCTGCTCACGCGGCAGATGGCTATGCCCGCGCCACAGGCAAAGTTGGCGTTTGTTTTGCGACATCGGGACCGGGAGCAACGAACCTGGTGACTGGGATCGCGACTGCTCAAATGGATTCGATTCCGCTGGTGGTTATCACGGGGCAGGTTCCGCTGAGCGCGATCGGGACAGATGCGTTTCAGGAAACCGATATTTACGGAATTACGTTGCCGATCGTCAAGCATTCCTATGTAGTGCGCGATCCGGCAGATATGGGGCGCATTATCGCTGAAGCTTTTCACATTGCCAGTACGGGTCGTCCGGGTCCGGTGCTGGTGGATGTGCCGAAAGATGTGGCACTCATAAAGTTCGACTATGTTCCGGTTGATCCGAGCGATGTGAGGCTGCCGGGCTATCGTCCGACGGTGAAGGGCAACCCGCGCCAAGTCAATCAGGCATTAAAGCTGATTCGGGAAGCGCGTCGTCCGCTGTTGTATATCGGGGGTGGGGCGATCGCCTCTGGTGCCCACGGAGAAATCAAGGAACTGGCAGAACGCTACAGCATCCCAGTTACCACAACGCTGATGGGCATCGGCGCATTTGACGAGCATCACCCGCTCTCGGTGGGAATGCTGGGAATGCACGGCACTGCCTACGCAAACTTTGCCGTGACAGAGTGCGATCTGCTGATTGCGGTAGGGGCACGGTTTGACGATCGGGTCACGGGCAAGCTCGATGAATTTGCCTCCCGGGCGAAAGTGATCCACATTGACATTGACCCGGCAGAGGTGGGCAAAAACCGCATTCCTGATGTGCCGATCGTGGGCGATGTGCGAACGGTTTTGCTTGACCTGCTTCAGCGCGGCAGCGAAGACGGCACTCCGGCAAACTCGAATCAAACCCAGGAATGGCTACACCGAATCGATCGCTGGCGGCAAGACTATCCGCTGATCGTGCCTTCCTACCCAGAGACAATTTCGCCCCAGGAAGTGATCGTTGAAGTCGGGCGGCAGGCTCCTGCGGCTTACTACACCACTGACGTGGGGCAGCATCAAATGTGGGCGGCTCAGTTCCTCAAGAACGGTCCACGCCGCTGGATTTCGAGTGCAGGTTTGGGCACGATGGGCTTTGGGATGCCTGCTGCAATGGGGGCGAAAGTAGCACTGCCCAACGAGCAGGTCATTTGCATCAGCGGCGATGCTAGCTTCCAGATGAATTGTCAGGAACTGGGAACGTTGGCGCAGTTTGGAATTGCCGTGAAAACGGTGATCATCAACAACGGCTGGCAGGGGATGGTACGACAGTGGCAGGAAGCCTTCTACGGCGAGCGGTACTCTTCGTCGGATATGCAGCCGGGAATGCCCGATTTCGTCAAGCTGGCAGAAGCCTTTGGCGTGAAAGGCATGATCATTCGCGATCGATCTGAGCTAGAGGATGGAATTGCCGCGATGCTGGCATATCCGGGGCCGGTGCTGCTCGATGTGCGAGTTAAGCGCGACGAAAACTGCTACCCGATGGTGGCTCCGGGCAAGAGCAATGCTCAGATGGTAGGTTTACCCAAGCCTGCCCCCTCTGAACAGCAAGCTGAGCCAACGCTCTGTGTCAACTGCGGTACGAAGAATCTGCCCGATAGCAAATTCTGCCCGGAGTGCGGCACAAAGATTTAGGCTAAAGGGCACATTACGGTGCTGCGTCGCCTCCTAAATCTCCCAATCTTGGGAAACTTTGAAAGTCCAAAAGAAGGTAAAATTTAGGGCTTTTCAAACATCTGATCCCCGATTTCTTACAGGAGTCGGGGGTCTTTGTTTTATCAGTCAGTGATTACTCGCTCGCCTGCGAGCCACGTACCTGAAAATAAACTAGCCCCAGCGTCACCAGCAGTAACCCGATCGTGATTGCGGCGGCGTAGCCAAAATCAAACTGAGCAAATGCTTGCTCGTACAAATAAAACACCAGCAGATTTGTGGAATTAAATGGACCGCCACCGGTCATGATGTAGGGCTGCTCGAAGCTGCGGAGCGTAAAAATCACGGTGGTGGTGGCAGCAAAAATCAGGGTCGATCGCAGTCCGGGCAGGGTGATATACCAGAACTGCTGCCAGTCGTTTGCGCCATCCAGCTCGGCGGCTTCGTAGCGACTCTGAGGAATGTTTTGCAGCCCTGCCAGAAATACCACCAGATTAAAGCCAATCTGCTTCCAAACGCTTAGGAGAATCAGCACGGGCATTGCCCAAACCGGACTGCTCAGCCAGGGTACGGCATCGATGCCAAACCAGCCCAGAAAGTGATTCACTGCTCCATCGGTCTGAAATAGCCAGCGAAATCCCAATCCAACTGCGGCGATCGACGTTACCGAGGGAATGAAATAAGCCGTTCGCAGCGCATCCCGCAAACCTATAGGCATCAGGCGATTGAGCAGCACTGCCAGTCCTAAAGGAAGCACCAGGCTGGGAATGACAGTGGCGATCGTAAAGTAAACCGTGTTGCCGACGATCTGCCAGAAATCAGAATCAGTGATCAGCCTTGCGTAGTTCTGCACTCCAACCCAGTGAACCCCTGCCCGCGTGAAGCTGCCCGTCGTAAAGCTGAGATAGACCAGATAGGCGATCGGATATAGGACAAAAATACCGAGCAGCAGCAGGGCAGGAGCCAAAAACAGCCAGGGGATAATTTGCTCATTCCGCATGAGCCACCGGAACTTGGGAAGGGGTGGGAGGAGTGTTCGAGCGATTGCATTGCTCCCTAAATCCCGCCGAATTGAGGAACTTTAAGGAGAGGAACTTTGAGGATTGGAGAAGGCTCCGTTTCATATCATGAGGCTCCCTGAATTCCTGAATTCTTGCTATTTCAGTAGACTAATCAGGGCTTCAATGAGCGTTTGGTTTTGCTCGTCGGTTCCGATCGTGATCCTCAGTTTGTCTTCCAATCCGGGCTGCTTAAAGTAGCGCACCAGAATGCCTCGCGCCTTGAGTGCCAGATAAAGCTGTTCGGCGTTGGTTTGCGGTGAAGTGGGCGGCGTTGCCAGGACAAAGTTTGCCTGGGAGTCCAGCACGGTGAAGCCGAGATGCTTTAAGTCGGTTGTGAGCTGAGCGCGAGAAGCTTTTACCTTTTCGGCACAGGCATTTTTGTAAGCCTGATCGCGCATTGCGGCAGCTCCGACGATCGTGGCAATGGCATCAATGTTGTAGCTGTCTTTAATTTTGAAGAGTCCTTTTAAAAGCGACGGTTGGGCAATGCCAAATCCCATTCGCAATCCTGCCAACGAGTAGCCCTTCGATAGGGTACGGAGAACCAATACATTGTCAAACTCCGACACAAGCGGCAGCGCAGAAGATTCTGCAAAATCCACATACGCCTCATCCACGACCAGCACCCCAGAAACCTGCTGAGCTAGCTTCCGCAAATCATCCAGCGCCACAGTATGACCCGACGGACTATTGGGCGACGCGATAAACGTGATGGCTCCCTTTGCTTCTGCTAAAGCCTTGATCGGCAGCGAAAAGTCTTCAGGATAGGGAACTTCGACCACTGCCGCAGGCTGCATTGCCGCCAAAGTTTGATAGAGCACATAGGTGGGCATCGGGTAAACGACTTTGCGATCGCCCCCCTCGGCACAGGCACGAATCAGCACGTTCAAAATCTCGTCGCTGCCGTTGCCTACAATCACCCAGTCTGGCGGCACATTCAGAGCTTCACTCACTGCCCGACAAAACTCTTTCGCAAACGGATCAGGATAGCGGCGCAGCCATTCACCGTCGAGTTGACGCAGAGCCTCGATCGCCTGAGGAGAAGGGGGATAGGGGTTTTCATTGGTGTTGAGTTTAGTAATGGGCGTACCGGGTTTGGGTTGTTCACCGGGAATATAGCCCGTCATTTCGTCAACGGCAGTGCGAAAGTAGCTCATGGTCTGTTCGGCAGTAGAGGAAATGGGGAATAGGGAAGGCGATCGCAAAACCCTTATTGTAAAGCACACAAGGTTTGAGTAGGAATTAGTGCGTATTGCTGGTTCTTGTCTACCCGAGCTTGACGTTTATGCGATCGGTCAGGCACAAAGTGCTGATTGGTTGAGTGTCTCAACAACTGCGATTGGGACATAGGACTCAGATCCTGAGGGAATCAGGTAATTGTCCAATCACCCTTCAATACCCTGAAATCCCTGACCAGTTTCGCTATTCTGAATATAGAACATTTGTATTATTAGCGTAGGACTGATCTCACCTGATCGCCTCCTGCAAAACTTGAGACTTTCGATACTGGGCAAACGCGATCGAACTCACCAAAGTAAAATCTAGGCAGCATTAAGAAGCCTCGAAAAAAGAAAAACTTCGTCCACCCTGACTCAATCTGATAAACTCACGATCGCCCTTCTGTCCTTCTCACTCCCTGCTTCCCTGCTCCCCACATCCGACCCGCCCTCATCATGTCTTCTGCCACCTCCCAGCCCAAAATTATTCTGATTGACGGACATTCCCTCGCGTTTCGCGCCTATTTTGCCCATGCCAAAGGGCGAGATGGTGGCTTGCGAACTTCGACCGGAATTCCGACCAGCGTGTCCTACGGCTTTCTGAAAGCTCTGATGGATACGATCGAGGCAGAAAAGCCAGATCACATTGCAGTTGCCTTTGACCTGGGCGATCCGACCTTTCGGCATGAGGCAGACGAAACCTATAAGGCAGGCAGACCAGACACGCCCGAAGATTTTATTCCTGATATGCACAATCTGCGGGAACTGTTGACGGCAATGAATCTGCCGATCGTCACTGCACCGGGCTACGAAGCAGATGATGTGATTGGGACGCTGGCGCGACGGGCGGCTTCAGAAGGGTGGCGGGTGAAGATTTTGTCGGGCGATCGCGATTTATTTCAGTTGGTTGACCCCGCTCAGTCGGTGACGGTGCTGTATCTGAGTACCACGTTTGGCAAAGGTACGCCACCGCCAAAGGAATTTGGGGTGGATCAGGTGAAGGATAAGATGGGGATTTTGCCCTCGCAGATTGTGGACTTTAAGGCACTCTGCGGCGATCCTTCAGACAACATTCCAGGCGTGAAGGGCATTGGTGAAAAGACGGCTGCCAGTTTGCTAGGTACCTATGGTTCGCTCGATCGCATTTATGCCTCGCTAGACGAGATTAAAGGCGCAACGAAAAAGAAATTAGAAGAAGGCAGAGATGCCGCGCTGCACTCGCAGTATATGGCGCAGATTCACCTGGACGTGCCGCTCGATGTCTCGCTGGAAGATTTCAAGCTGCACGGGTTTGAGCCAGAGGCGATCGTCCCCATATTGGAAAAGCTGGAGTTCCGTCAATTTCTCGGCAATCTAAATAAGATTCAGCGACTTCTCAACGATCCAACTGCGGAGAATACTGATCCCGCCAATCGCCATTCTGCTGATCCAGAAATTGCAAACGCCAGGCTTGCTCCCGGCAAAGGTAACTCTAGCCTGTTTGATGCACCCGAAACTGATGATATGTGGTTCTTTAGCGCAGAAGAAACCGCTGAAAGCCAGCAAATGAAATCGGCGATCGTGCAACCGCACATCATCGATACCCCAGAAAAATTAAAATCGCTGGTCGATCGCCTCCAACAATTCACCAATCCAAATCAGTTCGTTGCTTGGGACACGGAAACAACCGCAATCGATCCGCTGGATTCCGAGCTGGTCGGGATTGGCTGCTGCTGGGGCGAAAAGGCGGACGATGTTGCCTACATTCCGCTGGGGCATCGATCGGGAGGAAATCTCGACCAAAAATTGGCTCTAGAGTCGCTGCGATCGATTTTGGAAAATACAGACTATCCCAAGGTGCTTCAGAACACGAAGTACGATCGCCTTGTGCTGCGAAAACAGGGCATCGAGCTTCGAGGCGTGGTGTTTGACACGATGCTAGCAAGCTATGTAATTAACCCGGAGCAGAGCCATAAACTGAGCGACCTGGGGATTCGCTACTTGAGCTTGACGTCTCTGGGATACGAGGATTTAGTTCCAAAGGGCAAGAACATTGCTGATTTAGAAGTAGAGCCAGTTGCAGACTATTGCGGCACAGACGCTTACATCACTTATCAACTTGTGTCTAAACTGCGCGCCGAACTGCACGACTACCCCGAACTCGATCGCCTATTACGCGAAGTAGAAGTGCCGCTCGAACCCGTGCTGGCAGACATGGAATGGACAGGTATTCGCATCGATACGGACTATCTAAAACAGTTTTCCGAAAAGCTCGAAACCGACCTAGCAGCGATCGAACTGCGTGCCTATGAAGCGGCAGGACAAAAGTTTAGCCTCGGTTCACCCAAGCAGCTCAGCGATCTGCTGTTTAATGGGCTGGGACTCGATCGCAAAAAGTCGCGCAAAACTAAAACGGGCTACTCTACCGACGCTGCTACGCTGGAAAAACTTCAGGGCGATCACCCCGTTGTCGATGCCATGATCGAACACCGGACTTTAACGAAGCTGAAGTCTACCTACGTGGATTCGCTGCCGACGCTGGTGCATCCCAGTACGGGCAGGGTGCACACCGATTTTAATCAGGCAGTTACCACCACCGGACGACTTTCTTCTTCCAATCCCAACCTGCAAAACATCCCCATTCGCACTGCCTTTAGCCGCCAAATTCGCGCCGCCTTTATTCCCGAACCGAACTGGCTGATGGTTGCTGCTGACTATTCCCAGATCGAACTGCGAATTCTGGCACACCTGAGCCGCGAACCCGTGCTGCTAGAGACGTATCAAAACGATCGCGACGTTCACACTCTGACAGCCCAGCTTCTATTCGAGAAAGATGACATCACCCCCGAAGAACGACGGCTGGCAAAGGTGATCAACTTCGGCGTGATCTACGGCATGGGTGCCTCACGATTTGCGCGAGAATCCGGTTTCTCGACCAGCGATGCGCGGGTGTTTATCGATCGCTTTAACCAGCGGTATCCCAAAGTGTTTGCCTATTTGCAGCAAATGCAGCAGGAGGCGATCGGGCGAGGCTACGTCACCACGATCAAGGGTCGTCGCCGCTACTTCAACTTCGGCAGCGATAGCCTGAAGCGATTAAAAGGCAAAGATCCGGCAAAGATCGACCTGGAGCAAATCCGGCTGCGCGATCAGTACGATGCTCAGCTGATGCGGGCGGCTGCGAATGCCCCAATTCAAGGATCGAGTGCAGACATTATCAAAATCGCAATGGTCAAGCTGCACGACTTGCTGCGCGGCTACCAGGACAAAGCACACCTGCTGCTGCAAGTTCACGACGAACTGGTGTTTGAAATTCACCCCGATACCTGGGAAGAACTTCAGCCTCAGATTAAAGACACGATGGAATCCGCGGTGCAGCTCGATGTGCCGTTGCGCGTTGAAGTAAAAGCAGGAAAAAACTGGATGGATGCAAAATAACCTTCAAAATCCCGTGTAAACCACTACCTGAAATGCCGTAAAACCCGCTTCTACTCTTGATCCTATCGATTCTGTAAATTGTCTACCATAGAGAGTAGAGGTAGCAGTAGGCACAAGCAGTATGAAGATTCAATCATCCGTATTGGTGCATTTAGGGTTTGGGAAGTATGTGCGATCGGATCAGGTGACATCGCTTCAGCCCGTGGAAGAGGAGCGTGGACCCGGACGGCGGACGTTTGTTTATCTCGAAGGGCAGCCTGACCCGATTGTGGCATCTCGTGCCGAAGATACGATCGTCCGCGATCTGGTACAGGAGCCGCGTGAAGTGATTCAGTCTCGCCAGCAGCAGGAGATCCTGACTGACCTGTTGCAGGATTTGTCGAAGGTCAATTCTACGGTTCGGCGAATTAGCCGCGACGAAGGTGGACTCGATCTCGACCAGCTTGAGCGTCGGATTCAGCGTGTGCTGGAAGCATAGTTTCGGATCGGGCAGTTGAGCAGTATTTGCGGGGTGTGAATTTCAATAATTCTGAATTTCAACAATCGCTAAAGCCATTGCTAGAGCAGGGGTTCCTGAGGCAAAGCCTCGCCCCTTTTTTTGTGGAGCAGGAGTAGGCGTTGAGGGGAATTCGTCCACAGAAGTCGAACGATCCCAGGTACATTCCCTCGCCTGAGCCGGGCAAGGGTTAATTTTTTAGCCTACTCAACCGACATCCATTTGAGCGACTACCGTTTGGTGCAATTCGATCTACCGTTCCGCTCAGATTTTCCTTATAAAAAATTCTCTTAAGCTTCATAGGCTGCTCATTAAAATTCCCTTAAGCTATGCGTGGTTCCCCGGGGTTCTTTACCATGAAATCTGTGTTATTCGTTGGTTATACAAACGACAAGATTGTTACGGCTCAGCAAGAACCTTTTCTCTATCACAAACGTGAATTAAGACAAGAGTTAGGGTTAGAGGTTGCTGTTAAAAATGTTCCAACCTTGAACGAAGCAGTGAATTTGTGCTTGGGCGATCGCTCAGACATTTTTTTTCTGATGCCAAGCTGGCGAGAACAGCCCGAAGTCGTTGAAACCCTTATCCGAAACCTGCGTCAGCAAAAGCCCCACGCAAAACTTTTCTTTGTTGATCCATTTGCCCAGGCAAGTAGCCGCTTTCTGAGCGTATTGCCCTATGTAGACGGGTTTGTTAAACGTCAGCGGTATCAGGATCAGTCCCTTTATACCCAAGACCTGATAGGTGGCTCAGTTCTCACGCAATATCTGGTACAGCAGCAGCATTACGAGCTAGGAAACTGGCACGTCGGCTCAATTGCACCTCGGGGATATGCATCTCAGATCAAGACAGGCTGGAGTTTAGGAACATCCAAATCGTTTAAGAGACTCCTCCAACGTCCCCGCTGGCTCTTTCGACCTAAAGCGAAAACAATGGATATTTTCTGCCGGATGTCCCTCAGCCCTGAAAAAGATAGCTGGTATTACAAGTATCGCTTATCGGCATTGGCTGCTCTCGCTCCTCTGTCTGCTGATTATCGTGTTGCAAGCAATGGCGGCAGTGATAAAAGTAAAGAAGTGTCCCAACGCCAATATTTCCGCGAGCTCCAGCAAAGCCGGATTGTCTTCAGTCCCTTTGGCTGGGGAGAGTCCTGCTGGCGAGATTTTGAAGCCATTTGCTATGACTGCCTGCTGCTCAAACCCTCGATGGAGCATCTTGATGTTCAGCCGAACCTATTTATTCCTGGAGAAACCTATGTGCCGATCGCGTGGGATTTTTCTGATCTAGAGCATCAGTGTCGATATTATTTGCAAAACCCAGCAGCAGCAGCACGAATCGTTAGTAATGCTCGAGAAGCTTACCTGGAATACTTTAAAACCAGGTCATTTGTAGCGCAGATGAAACAGCTCATTCAGGGAGCATCCAGAACTGCGCGTCTGGAACCGGGGACAATGACGCTGTCCTGAAGCTCAGGTATCTCTATCCGAAATCATTCCGTATCTTGTGGAAAGCGATGCGAGAGTACCTTTCAGGAATACCTTTTGGGGGGTACGTCTCAGGAGCACGTTTCAGCAGTACCCCTAAAGTAAGAGGCTTCAGATTGGCAGGCTCTTTAGGATCGAGGCGTATTGGGTTCAGGCATTGATTTTATGGAAGCATTGGCTTCATTCGCTTCGCAATGCCCGAACTGTTCTGATCCTGAGTGGAAGAGCTATGACTTCAAGCAATCCTCGCACCGTTCGCACCACCGAGTTTGAGCAGTCTACGACAATCGCCGCTCCCGCCGATAATGTGTTTGATTTTATGGCAGACGTGAACAATCTGCCGAAGTATTTGCCCACCGTTCGCAGTGCCCAACCCCAGGAAGGCGAGCGCGTTCGCACTCAGGGACAGGCAGGTGGACATTCCTATGACTCCGATGGCCATTTCCGCATCGATCGCCTCAGCAAACGAATTGAGTGGGGTTCAGATGGCGAGAATGACTACGGCGGCTGGATGGAAGTTGACGGAGACCGTGAGCAGTGCAAGGTCACAGTGCATATTCACTACGCACCTCCCGCAGAGATGGCGCAGAAGATGGCAGAACAATCGCCCGAAGGCAGTTTTGAATCTGCAATCAATGAAGGAATCGGGAAAGCTCTCGAATCGATTAAAAATATCTGTGAGGGCAAAGGCGGTAAACAGGAAATTGAAGCTAACCAGTAATACTTAAATCGCCTCTAGACTGCTGCAAATGCCATTTGCCAAAAGTCCTTTTCAAGCTGTGCGACTTTGATAAATGCGAGTTCTGCCTGCTGCTGCACTTCTTCAGATGCCGATCGCAGCATTTCGTCTGCCTGGTGTTCCAGCAGTTTTACATATTCCGTAAAGCCCGGATTGCCCCAGCGATCGGCAAATTCAGTATAAGGTTCGGGCATTTTGCCGGGGAGCTGCCACCCCTGGTTATACGCCAGTTCGATCGCCCAGAAAGCCGTTGCCATTGCCGCATAGGGAGCCGTTCCCATGTTGACCATAAAGGCGCAGTAGGTCTGACAAGTGGGCTGCCTAGGCGTATCCAGATTGAGCTGACGCTCTGAAGCCTTTTTGCGAAACCAATTTAGCTCGTCTTGCAGTACCGTTAGACCGCTTAGCAATACGTCGAAGTGAGCGATCGGTGACCAGGTAATTAGCGTCGCCGCGAACCGCGTGAACTCCAGCACAAACAAATAATCCTGTACCAGCCAGGTGTTGAATTGATGCGGCTGAATTTCTCCTGTTTGGCACTGCATCAGGAATGGATGAACGGTTGCATCTCGCCAAAGATCGGGATACTTCTGAAGAAGTTGCTGGCAGGAAAGGGACATAAAAGCTTTAAACGCAGGTAGACAAAACAATGAACGAAGTAGAGACGATCGATTATGTCATAAATAAAGCCCCTCGCCCAGGCTGGGAAAGGGGTTGAAATCAGGGCGATTCATAGCTTTGACCTTGTTACTGTCGTTACTGCGGCATCTGATTGACAGCCAGCATCGTTGAACTCCCGCAGGAATTCAGGGCTGTTTGAGTGGGGTGAATTTTGACATTGAGGCGATCGAGCGATTCGGCGATCGGGAGCGCAAATCCTAACCCTTCAATGCCACGACTGGCGATTTTTTCAGTGACAATGCCAATCACCGCACCGTATCGGTTTAGCAAGGGACCACCGCTGTTGCCGGGATTAACTGCTGCATCGGTCTGGATCAAATGGTGCGCTTTGCGGGTGCGAATGCCGCTGACCACGCCCTGCGTCACGCTGTTGGAGAGTGCTAGCGGATTGCCGATCGCCACCACGTCTTCCCCTACTTTGACCGACACAGGGCACACAGGCAAACTCATCAAATCTGCGGCATCTGCTTCCAAACGCAGCAACGCGACATCCAGAGCTGCATCTCGCTTGATCACCTGTGCTTTATGGGTTGAACCGTCATACAGGTCGGCTTGCACCGTATGGGCAGACCCAACAACATGATGATTGGTCATGATCAAGCCGGAAGCATCAACTACAAAACCCGTTCCCCGTCCTTCTGGGGTGCGAATTTGCACGATCGAGGGAATCGATCGACTGACAATCTGTTCTGTGGAAAGGGGCGTTTCTGAGCTAGAAACTGCCGCAATTTCGTAGCGGGTAGGAACCGTTATGGGTAGATTGGCGATTGTGGGCTGAGACAGGAAATCGGCAAGATCAGCCTGGGTCAGCAACCCCTTAAAACTGTTGCGAATTGCTTCATAGGTGGCGGCAGGGTTGTCTACGCCTTCTGCCTCGGCGCGTCCGGTCACGGTCTGACGGTAGATTACTTTTCCGGCAGTGCGATCGAACAGTTCCCAGCGAATGGTGCGCTCGTCCTGCGTTTTTTCGCCCAGCAGCGAACTGTAGGAATTGAGCTTAACTTCGGTAATTGTACCGCCGATCAAAAATTGTCCCGGTTCCGGGTTATCGACAAGCTGATTCTCAAAGGGCGATCGGCTCGAACTGGCAGCGACAGGATAGCCTGCCTGCAGGAGTTCGTCTTCGATGAGCGATCGGGCAGCATTTTCCAGGCGGGTGTCGATTTCTCCGCTTGCTGTGTATCGATCCTGCAACAGGTTCAAAATTCCGTCATAGCGTCCACCCAAAATCACACCAGGCAAAATCGCCGATCGAATCCGGGCAACTTCAATGCGGGGTTGAGGGGTCGTAAAAGCTGTGTCATCCGGCAGAAAATGGTTTTTTGCCGCAGCCACGACCTCAAAGGGCGGTGGAGTGGACATCGGAGCAGCAAAAGCAGGATAGGGCAGCAGCAGCCACAGCAGCACTGCCTGCACCAAAAAAGCTCTGATCATAGATTAAAAGCATCACAGCGAAATCGTAGATTTCACCAATCTGCGGAATTTATTCCTGTATGTAAAGGGGAGATTTACATAAGTTATGAGCAGGTTAAATTTTTAACTTTGCTGCATCTCCGCATAGGCAGCATACACGCCGCGTACGTTGTACCAGTTGAGAAAAATTCGGGCGATTTCCAGAGCAAGCTGAGGCTTACCGCGATCGATCAGCCATTGCAGCAGGGGAGCCATTGTTTTTTCGTTCAGTGTGCCGCCCAGAGACAGCAAACCCCACAACAGCCGATGAATCCAGGTCATCTGAATCATCATTCGCACTTCCCAGGTCGGATGCTTTTGGTAAAATAACACTCCCATCCGTCCCCGCTGAATTTCCTTGTCTATCAAATTGGGCAACTGGCTCAAACTAAACGGCGGATGCCAGTGATAGCCTGCCGCTTCGGGGCACTTGATCAGCTTTAGCCCCAGCTGTTTTAGCCGAACGCCCAGCTCCAAATCTTCCCAGCCGTAAAGCTGAAAGCGCGTGTCAAACAGTCCAGCTTCTTCCAGCCATTTTCGGTCGATCGCCACATTCCCGGTTGCAAAATACGCTGCCGAAAAGTCCGTAATCTTGAATGGCTCTGAAGTCGGATCGTCAAAATCGCAGGTGTTGATCACGCTGCCATAGGTAAAGATGCGATCGGTTCCCAGGTTTTTCTCCGCCTCAGTGAGGGCAATGGCATGAGCTTGAAGAAATCCTTCCAGTACCACTAGATCGCTGTCAATAAAAATAATCGTGCTGCCCTTTGCCTCACGAACACCCAAATTTCTCGCGGCAGACGGTCCCTGATGATTTTGTTGAAATAGCCGCACATGGGGTAGCTCTGCCTGATAGGTTTGCAGCCATTCCACAGTGCGATCGGTTGAGCCATCATCCACGACGACAATTTCATAGCCAGTGATCGGACTATCAGCCGGAATCATCTGATTTTCCAGTGCCCGCAGGCATTTCTCCAGAATCAGCAGACGGTTATAAGTGGGAATGACAACGCTAAAAAACACGGCAGCAATCTTTTTGAACGATATTTTTGAACAATCTGGGGGTTGATGCGCTTTAGAACACTTTCCGTCGAGGACGGTTTTTTTAAGCATCCAGAATGAGCAGTGCTCTGACTGCATCCTATCGTTGACCTGCTTCACCGTCAAAAAGTTCTTGATGGGTGAAGGTATGGGTGAGTAAGTCGGTGAGTGGGTGTCTTTTGGTGTACCGGAAACTTAGGTAATGACTTGGCTTTGGGTTCGATCGCCGCCATCAGCTTAGAGCAAGGCATTTTGCTGATTCCGCCCCGAAATTTGATTGTGTCTGCCAATGAAGGAAATAGGACGATCTGTTCGAGGGAGATTATCGATAACGACCCCGTTCACTCCTCTCAGATAACCTCTCGATCTCAACCAATATCTCCTGATGGTCAGTGTGCAACGAGATTGTTATTTTGCTGTCACTCACATCGTAAGTCTACGAATACGCCATTGTGATCGCTCATTCTTCCGTGTTCTAGCGTTGTGCCTTCCCAAGCACCCACTGCGATCCTGTAAGGAAATAGACGCTCAGATAAACAAATGTGATCAATAGTCGATCGTGAAAGACCCGTGGCTTGAAAATTTTGGTCAGTCACACAAACCAGTGAAAGATCGTGCAAGGCTGCACTTAGCAAGTCAACTGACTGCTTTTCTTCATACCAACCCGAACCATCTCGACTCTGATTGAAATCGCCCGCAATGCACATTAAATGATTAGGATATCGCTTCTGAATCTGTAACCAGTCTTCATGATGCTGTTGAATTGAACGACGATGCTCTTCCCATCGCTTTGCAGCTCCACTGGCTCCTTTATCATTGGCATAAGTGATTACAGTTCCATAAATAATCATTGCTCCGAACGGTGAATCTACCTCAACGCAAACCGCCCAGTTGGGATCAAAAGTTGGAAGAGCACGCAGCACTTTCCAGCGAGACCAGATTGTTGAAAGATTTTCACCATTATTATGGGCGCAGGATTCAGTGGGTTCATAATTACCCTCAAGAGCGATCGCTTTGCTCGTTTCAGTGAGCACCCACACATCGGCATCGATCTCATAAATTTTATTGAGGCGACGCTGATTTTTAGTCCAACCATTTTGTTTTGGGCGTTCTAAATTCCAGGTTGCAATACGAAAACGAGTAGGCGAATTCACAGTAATATCTCACCAATTCCTGCAAATCTATTGAACCCTAAACTTAATAAATTCAATCAGATGAGCTTTAAAGGAACTACCGCAACCCGAAATCCAAGCAAGATAACTACAGTTTAAGCAGCCTAATAAGCAGCCTAAGAAGCGCTACCCACTCACCGGCTCATCCACCCACTCACCCACTCACCCCTTCTGATATGCCATCATTCTCTAACAATCGGTTGTCCCCGAACAAAATGGGAACCATTCAGCCGATAATATGATGTTTGCCCGATCGGGGTTTTGTTCTCCCGGTCTGGAGGTTGGCTGAGAGAGAAAAACGACATGAAAGCGCAAGACTTACAGGGAAAGACGATCGCCTTTGCAGGATCAGGTGGACTCGATAGCTGCACGATTACACGATGGCTGACGGATCAGGGCGTGAACGTGGTTTGCTTTACGGCCGATCTGGGACAGCCTGACGAAGACAATCCGGCGGATATTGAAAAGCGAATGCTGGCAGCGGGAGCTTCAGAATTTGTGCTGCTGCCTTGCCGGGAGGGAATTGCCGAAGCGGGGCTTCAGGTAATCCAGGCGCAGGCGTGCTACGAGGGACGCTACTGGAATACTACAGGTATCGCTCGCTGTGTGCTGACCGAAGCGATGATTCGCGAAATGAAGCGGCGTGGACTGACGATCTTTAGCCATGGCGCAACCGGACGCGGTAACGATCAGGTGCGGTTCCAGCTGATTACGAATATGTTGGCTCCTGAGTTTGAAGTGTATGCGCCCTGGCGAGACGAATCTTTCCTGGCACGCTTCCCTGGACGCAGCGAAATGATCGATTTCTGTCAGGATAACGGGCTGAGCGTGACTGCTACCAAAGACAAGCCCTATTCCACCGATGCTAACCTGCTGGGACTGACTCACGAATCGGGAATGCTGGAATCGCTCACGACTCCGGCTCAGTTTGTAAAGCCGATTATGGGCTGCTATCCGATCGACGCTCTCGATCAGCCCGAAGAATTCACAGTGCGGTTTGAGGCGGGTCGTCCGGTGTCTATTAACAGCCAATCGGTCAATCTGGTGGAAGCCTTTCTTCGGGCAAATGCGATCGGCGGCAAGCACGGCATCGGCATCGGTACGCACCTGGTGGAAAACCGCTTTGTCGGCATCAAGTCTCGCGGTGTGTACGAAAGCCCTGGCGTTGAGATTCTAGGAACCTGCTATGCCTATCTGTTGCAGCTTGTTCTCGATCGCCGCGCCCGCGAATTTTACGATCAGCTTTCGCTCCTGGTTGCCAAACAGATCTATCAGGGCTACTGGTTCGATCTCGCGACCCAAATGGCCCAACAGGCGATCGAGCGCACCGCTGCTCTGGCAACCGGAACTATCACCGTCTCCCTTTACAAAGGAACGCTCTCTTTCATCGCCGCAACCGACGCGCCCCACTCCCTATACTCCGAAGAAAATGCCTCAATGGAAGGCGTGGGCGACTACAACCACTCCGACTCCGAAGGACTGCTGCGCGTCTTTGGCGTGAGTGCGCGGGTGCTGGCAACGACAGGGCAAGTCAAGCTTGAAGGGTAGATGAGTGGATGGATAGGTGAGTGATAGGTGGATGAGTAAGTAAGTGGGTAGAAGGAGGTAGGTTTGTTCGTTAAGGTGAGCGATCGTTGAATGAACAGAAAGGAACTTCTGTCATTTAGACATCAGCGAGACGCTTACCAGTCATTGCAGTTTGGATAGAGCAATCGTCCTGCTCTCATCCCCTATCTCCTGATCCCCTATCCGCTCACCTCAATCCTGCTGCTCTAGACCTTTGCCAAACTTGCGATGCTCCAGCCAGTAGGAGAGGGCAAACCAGGCAACGACGATCGCCACGACGACAGCGGCAAACTGAGACATCCACTGAACCAGGGTTTCCAGGGCAATTAGCCTTCCGGCAAAGTAGGCGGCGGTAATGGTGACACCTGCCCAGATGCTTGCACCAACGAGGTTGCAGAGAAGAAACTGCGCATAGGGCATTCTTACCGTTCCTGCTAAGGGTCCAGCAAAGATGCGAAGCAGTGCGACAAATCGACCGAAAATTACGGCCTTGGCAGCGTTCTGAGCAAACTGATCGCGGACGCTGATAAGCTGTTCTTCCTTAATGCGGAACAGTCTACCCACACGAGTTACAAGCGACCAGCCGCCGTAATACCCAACCCAGTAGCCAAAGTTGTCGCCCAGGATTGCTCCGCCTAGCGCACTTGCCAGCACCAGCCAAAAATCTAGCTCACCGCTGCCTGCCAGAAAGCCGCCGACGAGAGTAATCGTTTCACCGGGAATAGGAATCCCTGTATTTTCGAGGAGAATGCCGCCGAACACTGCCCAGTAGCCGTATTCGTGAGCGATGTTCTGGATGGTTTCCAGGGGAATCAGTTCCACGGTAATGAGTAACCTTAGAAATAGGACTTTACAAAGATTTGTGACAGCCTTTAATGATTCCCATCTTGACGTAATATCAGCGATCGTGTCAATTCGCGAAGGGCGATTACTCCTACGGGAGAAGTGCTTCTCATCGCCACACCAGATTCCCTGGAATGTGCACATCAAAAATTGGCTGAGACGTTAAGCATTGCCAGTGACAGGCAAAAAGATCCGGGGTTTGAACCTTCAGACTGGCAATCGCCGCTTCTGCCGGAAAGGGATACAGGCGATCGAAGCCAATTTGCCCATCTGTCCAACCAAACTGAAGCAGGTAAACCGACGGCGGCGCGTTCAGTTCCTGCAAAAGGCGATGGGCGAGGCGATAAAGGGGCTGACGGTGCAGATCGGGCAAATGGAGCGGCTGATAGTAGCGAGAATCCTCACGACAGATGGCTTCGGCGTAGAGTGCGCCTTTTGCCGTCAGGACGATCGGCAACCAGAATTCTCCTGTCGCGATCGGAACCAGAAGTGCCCGCTGGACGCGATCGCGCAATCCCTCTACGTCTCGACAGACTTTATAAATTGCCTGACCCTTCCAGGCCAGGGAATCCGGTAGGTTGAGCGTTAGCGGACAGAGCAGATCTGCGGGTTGAAGTGCGATCGGCTGATCGCTACAAACGATCGAAACTGAAGACTCCGTAGAAACGGGAAATTGTTCGATCGCCTGTTCGATCGCAGAAATAGACTGGGCCTGCAAATCATCTTGATCAGCAGGCAGCGGATCGATTATGAGCAGGACATGCACCAATTTCTAAGCTGAGAAACTATCCGTTTATCGTTTGTCTTCTTGTGTACGGCCTGTCTTTTTGTGGGATGGAGGTCTTCGCTCGCTCAGAGCAGCAAATGGTCTATCTTCCGCGCCAAAAGTTCTGATGCCATCCCACAAGAGAGGGGTAATCCACAGAGGTAACCCACAGTTCTGGAGGGAACTGGAATTAGACGTTGCTCAGATCAGGCAGCGTTGCGCCCATCCGAGGGAAGCTCGGCAAATCTAAATGACTCACACGACGACTTCTGACCGCAAGGCGATAGCTGACGCTCTGAAGTTCGGCGTGCAGGCGACGGTTCTCCTGCTGAATCAGCGCGACTTTTTCCTTAATCGGCGCGAGACGCTGCTCAAACTTCTCTTTGTAAATCCGGGGCAGTTCTTCGACCACCTGTTCCAGCATTCGGGCGCGATCGGTCATTTCACGACCGGACTGCCGCAACTGATAAATCTCCGTATCTTTGGCGGAAAGCTGCTCCTGGTAGAACATTGCCTGCTGCTCAAAGCCCTGCACCTGTTCACGAAGGGCGCGGATTTCGGCTTGCTGCCGCTCAGAAACAGCGGGAGTCGGAGTCGTTGCAGCATTCCCTTTTACCAAGCGGAAAAGTTCTTGTGAAAGCTGCTGCACAAGCTGGTCGCGCATCTGGAGTTCATCGCGCAGATGGGCAACTTCCGATTGCAGTTCGGGAATGGTGAGGGTATCAGTTCGTGTCACAGTCTTGCTCCAAATCAGATCGCGTTGTTATTAGGTCGTCTCAACCATGGGGTTTTCCCCAACCAAGTGTTCTTCCCAGCGACGCGGCGGAGCAGCCCTGCGAATGTCCCGCCAGATTGCTGTTGCCGCTAATGTACCATCTGCGACGGCAATTGACACTTGATTGATGCCTTCTTTAAGATCGCCGATCGCAAACAGACGCGGATGGGAGGTGCGGCACATGGAATCTGTTACCAGATTGCTGCCTTTCCACTCCAGGTCGAGTCCCTTGAGGTACTCATTATAGTAATGCGATCCCATTGCGACCAGCCCTGTTTCAAGCGGAATGATCTTCCCGTCTTCTAGCTCAACCCCGGTCATTTCGTGGTCGTGCCCCAAAAGCTGTGTGATTGGCGTTTCAACGAGCGGAAAGCCATGTTCCTTCAGCTTGTGCCGCATCTCGTCGCCCACTTCAAACAAACCGTTGGTAAAGACGGTGATATAAGGCGTAAACCAGTTCAGCACAAATGCGGTATTGATTGCTCCTTCAGTGCCCACGAAGAGACCACACTGCTTATCTGCCATTTCGTAGCCATCGCAGATCAGGCAGACGTGCAGATTATAGCCCGCGAAATCAAAGACATTTTGCATCTTCTCCAGCTTTGGCAAATGATCCATAATGCCGCTCGCGGCGATGACATACTTCGATCGAAACACAGGGTAGATACTGTCTTCCTTGCCCACCCTGACCTTCACGGTAAAGGTTTCGCCTTCGTCGCGCACTTCTTCTACAAAGCCGCGCAGATGGTCTGCCCCCAGCATCAGGGCGTGTTCCTGCCCGTGCTGAATCACATCGCGTCCGGGGGTTTCTGGCGGCAAACCAAGATAGTTTCGCAGTTCTTGCATCCAGAACGATCGCCCTTTGCCCTTCTCGATAATCAGACAGGAGAGGCAATATCGCTGAAGATAGATTGCTGCGGAGAGTCCGCCCATGCCCCCGCCGACGATAATTACGTCGTAGAGATGATCGAGCCGCTGATCTAAATTCTTCTTGGATAGTTTCATTGCTGCTGTTTACCTGCCCGGAGTCCTCTTCTTTCTTTATTATCGCGATTCTAGGAATTTGGGAGGAAGTTTGAGGAATCGTAAAAGCCCTACAACGCCCCCGTTAGCTGAGGCTCACGTCAAAGCCTTTATTTCTTGCTTAGGGACACTTTGAGTGATTGAGAAGCGAGAACTTGGTATAAGGGCGAAGGGCGATCGACCCAATCACTGCGTCAGCAGCCCAAGAAACCATCGGCTCACCGCACCATCGTCTTCGGTCTGGGCACGTTTCAGGGCAGAATCGACCCAATCAATTTCTAATCCGGGTAAAACCTGCGATCGGCGGAGTTGGGTTGCCTTGCTAGGCTCAACGGCAATCACCTGACTTGCATTCACATCCACCACCCAATATTCTCGAATGCCTGCTCGCTGATAAAGTGCCTGTTTGCGGGTGCGATCGTCCTCCAGGGAAGAGGCAGCAATTTCAATCACCAGCGAGGGCGGGTCAAATTCGTTAAGGTTTACCGCAGCGTTCGATCGGGCTGGAAAAGTGATTGTCTGTCCAGGTTCACCAATGTAAAACGCCAGATCCGGCTGGAATTCCCGCAGACCCGATTTTCTAAAAGTTGTGTTGGTAAAGCCCTGCATGGGAAACGATCGCATCGCAGCATACAGATTAATCAGCGTCGAAACGATCGTATTGTCGCGCCCATGCGCCGAACCCAATGGACTCATCTCAATCCTCATCTCACCCTGGTCGTAATAAAACCTGCCGCCCACCAGCGTCGGATCATCTGCAAAGGTCAAAAAGTCTTCCCAGGCAGCCGGAATCCAGGTTTCAGTTGCGATCGTTTGCAGGATGGGGACGGGGTTAACCATTGGGAATTTTCCTTAGTCGATCGCCTCACTCTGATCAGGGTTTTCTTCGATTAGTGCTTTGAAGCGATCGTCCGATCGAATGTTGTCAAAGATTGAGGCTGTTTTAGCTCTCTCTCGATATTTAGGATTGAGTTCGATTGCTCGTTGCAAAGACTCGATTGCATCGTCGGTTTGATATAACAGCAAATAACAACAGGCTTTGTTGTACCAGGCTTCGTGTTTGTCTGGTTTGAATTCGATTGCTTTGTCCCAGGAGTCGATCGCTTGCTCATTGCGTTCTAGATTCGCCAGGGTATAGCCTTGGTTATACCAGGCTTGGTGATAGTCCGGTCTGATTTTAATTGCTTTGTTGTAGGAGTCAATCGCTTCTTCGTAGTGTCCTAGATTACGCAGGGCAAGACCTCGGTTGTACCAGGCTTGGTGAAAGTCTAGCTTGATTTCAATTGCTTTGTTGTAGGAATCGATTGCTTGCTCGTAGCGTTCCAGATTCAACAGGGCAACTCCTCGGTTGTGCCATGCTTCGTGATCGTCCGGTTTGATTTTAATTGCTTTGTCCCAGGAATCGATTGCTTGCTCGTAGCTTCCTAAATTCGCCAAGATATAGCCTTTTCCAGACCAAACAGAAACAAGCTCAGAATTGATCCCTGATAGAACTTCTGGATTTGTGATTGCAGGTATCAGGGCTTGCAGAATCGACAAAAGCCTATTGAAAGCTTCCAGGGCTTGTGGATACCGTTTGAGTTCAAGCATGGCGAAACCAAATTCAGAAAGTGAAGACAGCATCTCTGTTGGATGTTGGTCTGCTAACTTCTCAAGCAGGTGAGACAGGGCTGGAACGTATTCCCCCACCTCCACAAGCTGATTTGCTGCTTCGATTTGTCCGTCGCTGGGGTTGAGAATGTTTTCGGCAGCAATCAGGTAGCGCAATGTGCGGTGAATCTGCCACTGATGCCACCAGACGAAGCGACGCGGTTGTTTCCATCGGTTCGCAATCAGGACAGCCGTTGGTGCAACGGTAAACTCAGCCAGCACAACGTTGACCTGACGCAGCAAACCGATCGCCGCGTAGATGTGGGGAGCATAGGGTTTGTGTTTGACTTCTCGATATCGCTTCTCCCAGCTTCCCTTCAGCGTCGGGGTAAACACCTGGGTTAATGGCTCACCCGATCGCCGTGCGTCTCTCAAATTCAGCACCATGACTCGAAACGTTCGATCGCTCTTTGCAGCTAACTTTTGGTAATCCTGCGAATTCGCTTTAACCGTTTGCGGATCAACCGTGTTTTGCAGCAGTTCAACCAGGGCTATCACATCGGGTTCTGGCAAAGAATACTGAGCAAAGCGATCGCGCCACAGCTTTGGGTACTGGTCTAGCCCCAGCTTGTCTAGCTCGCTTGGTTCGCCTTCCCGCTCACGCGTTGTCTCATTTCGAGCCGTTGCAATCACACGAATTTCTTCAGGACGGCAGCCCTGGTCATAAGCTTCCAGCAGTTCCAGAAGGCGTTCCGGCAAGGGCGACAAACCCAACTGAAGCGCATTGTCTGATTTCTCCTTGCGCCACGCTGCATCCTGATAGAGAGGACGATTCAAATCATCAAACCAGAACAGAATCTGGCGGTCTGTGCCAATTCGATCGATCGGTAGCTGACTCGGCTTTCGGATTGCCTGCCATTCCCAGGACTTCAATTTCAAAATTGCCCAGCCGTGCTGATTGAATCGCGCTGCTAGCTCTGCTGCCTCCCGTGACTTACCAATGCCCGATTTACCTAAAATTAAGATCGATCGCCGCTCCTGAAGCAACCGCTCCATCTCTTTCTGAACGTTTCGATCGGCATCCCGTCGCTGATAGGGAATGTTAAAGTCTGCAAGCGGATCAACAGGATCATCATTACTGCTGCCAATTAGCCGCCGCACCACATCAGGCGATCGAGGCGCAATAATCTCAAACGGAAACGTATCTGATAGTTCAACGGGCTGACGCGATTTGTCCTGGGCAAGTTGCCTTCTCAAAAAGACAATAACGCCAATCAGAGCGGTCAGAATTGCAACAACACTTGCAATCCCAGACAAAGTAGGCTCAGTCGAGGTAATCCACCGCAAGACTTCAGCCAAAAATTTTTGGAGAGGTTCAACCCAGCTTACCGTCATCACCTCCTGCTGCCGCCTGCTATCGCCGCAATGACCAAATTCTAACCGCTTCAGCAGAATCCAAAGCGACTGTTGACGATCGAAGCTTGATTCCTAAGCAGAAATCCCAATGTTTCGAGTAACAGAAGGAATGTATTGCGTGCAAAAGCTAATGTATTGAGTAACAGAAGGAATGTATTGCGTGCAAATGGCAATGTATCGACTTACAAAGCCAATGTATCGACTCACAAAGCTAATGTATCCAGTGCAAGAAGCAATGTATTGACTCACATCGCCAATGTATCCAGTGCCAATGGCGATCGTTCATATCCAGATCAGAAAATGTTGAGTGCCAAAGGCGATTGGTCGAGTTTAGAAGACAAATTATTGGGGTTAGAGGGCGATCGGTCTACCTCAAACCCTCAAAAACTAGCCCCTCCTTTCAAAGTCCCCCATTCGTCGCGACGATCGGCTCTCCCTCTTCGGTAGGGAGAACTGCCGGATCATCATCGATCGCCAGCATAAACTGCACGATCGCGGTTTGGTCTTCGGGTGTGAATCCGGCTTTGCGATCGACCCAGTAGTTATGTCCACTGCCATCGGAGTGAATGTTTTGCAGGGCTTCATTCTTGCGGTTTGCCTGCACTGCTGCCTCACGCAGGTTGCGATCGACCAGCACCCGCAGGCTGGCTTCCGGGTCGGGTTCAATGCGCCGCATCCAGGTTCCTGCCAGTCCCATTTCTTCTGGTTCTACCACCTGATACCAGCCGTCTTCGTTAGGGGCGATCGCTGCCTGGGTTGCAGCCACGCCACCGTCATGCAGATAGGGCGCACTCAAATACAGCCCGATCAGGTGTTGCACTTTGTAGCCGCCTGCCGGATTGTTTTGGGCAAAGGCAAGCTCGCGATCGACTAATGACGCAATCTCGGTTGGCACTTTCAGTACGGGCGGATCGGCAGGTAGGGGAACTCTGAGGCTCGGCGGGTAGGTTTTTGGCTCGGTGAAAATCCCCGGTATTTTTGCCAGCGCTTTAGCGCGAGACGGTTGACCCTTGATTTCAATTTCACCAATCACTTGATGATTATTAAAGTAGCGTCCGCTGTGGCAGCTAATGCAACCCGCCTCGGTAAAGACTTTTGCACCTCGTTGCAGGGTTTCGCTATCTGCATCAGATTCGTGAGGGGGTGGAGCCAGCGTATTTTGATAAGCCGACATTCCGTTGAGCTGCTCACCTACGGGTAGACCCGGCGAGCTTGCCATCAATCCATCGATCGCAAACAGCGAACCTTTCGGAAATCCCGGCATCCGAATCACCTGATTCATCCCCGGTTCGCCTGGAGTCGGGTCAATTTGATCGAAAAATTCAGAGGGCTTTGCTCCTTCCGGCAACCGAAACTTTGGATTCGCGGCATTTTGCAGCATCGAGCCAAGATAGGTTTCTTTATCAATGCCCAGCAGCGGTAAACTGGCTTCGAGAGCCGTAGACGGGTCGGAATTTGTCGCGTGAACATTGTTATTCAGCGTCGTCAGTCCGTGGAACCAGCCGATCGATGAAAAGCCGCTCCAGCCATAGGGATACGCCTCGTGGGTATAAGACGAGGGATTCTGTGCCGGGTTGTTGACGTTATCGGGCGAAGAGTCAAAGTTACCGGGTGCCCAGGAAAGAAAGTCTGCGTCTACGGCATCTTCAAAGGCTTTTGCGTCCACTAGCTTCGCTGTTTTGCCTGCGGCATTGATGTAGGTATGCTCTCCGCCGGGCAGTTTGAGTGGATTCACTCCCGTTTGCCGAAACATTGCCGCTGAGTTGGTCGCAAACGCCAGCAGCAGTCCCGAATCTAGATCGATGTTGGGTGCACCCTCAATCACTAAGCCCGATCGCTGATCAACCGCCGCATGGCAAGCTGCACAAGTAATGCCAACCTGAACTTTGCCTCCTTTTTTATGAATTTCCATTCCAACTGGAATCAGCGACCCTGCCGGAACATCCAGACCTGTATTCAGCACTGTGCCTTTGGGAAAGGCTCTGCCACCCACGGTGTAATCGCGATCGAGCTTGACCTGAAGATTCGTGGTTGCCTTGCCGCCCAGCGCGACGATTGCCCGACTGAGATTCACCAGGTTAATGCCGCCGTCAATTGCCCCCATCACGTCGGTAAAGAAATACTCGTTGCCAAAAGTTTCCGTGTAAAACGCCTTGCGTCCCAGGTCGATCAAATCCTGCGTAACTTCGATCGCGCCATTTTCGCGGCTGAGCTGCTGCTGACCTGCCTCGGTTTGCAAAAGCTGTTCGGCTTCCGGGCGATCGACCACGATTCCCAGCACATCATAAGAGCCAATTCCAGCAGGAGCCAGGGTTGTAATCGGCGTGAGTGTTTTATTCAAACTGGGACCCCTGCGCGGCAGCGATAACTCCACCCCGTATCCCAGCAGTCCGATTAACCCAATGAAAGACAGTAAAACTGCAATTCGACCCAGCCGCATAATAACGATCGCCTGCGTAAAAATAACCCAAACAGTCTAGCGACCGCGTGATCGGTCAACATCTATCAAGTGAAGGGAATTGGGGATGCGCAGCCGTGTGATCCTGGTTCACCAGGTACGTGTAACAAATCACATCGTCATGATTTGCAGACCCCTCTGACATTCGCTTTATGAAGTTCAAGTTAAACCCAGTGGGAATTACGCAAGGGGCTTTCGCATCCCTCAAAACACTGAAAATCCGCTTAAAATCGTCTATGGGGAGGATTCGCAATCCCTATCATTTCCTTTAAGTTTCTGTAACGGTAGATACGGAACTTTTTGACTTCTGCAGAAGGTCATCTAGAATCGTGAGTGACGCGATCGACCCTATTCATCAGTGTTTCTGGAGATAGCCCATATGAAAGCCCATTTAAATTCCTCGCAGTCGTCTTCTCAAGCTGCTACCCCTGCAAACGGCGAATTTGACTTCGATCAGTGGGCAAAGCTTGTGCGCCAGCAGATGATTGCCTCGCTTCGCAAGCGTCAGGCTGAGATTGAGTAGAATTGCACTTTAAGCGATCAAGCTCCTCAAGCAATACAGATCCCCGTAATCTCCCTGCAAAAGGAAACGTTGAGCCGTCAGGACTTCCGGTTGCAAAAGGACTACCTGCAACGATTCGGTTTTCCCTTTCAGGAGGTCGGGGAATCTCAGAGGCTTCTTATACTTACCTTTTCACTGATACTTACCTTTCTACTGGCAAATTTTTGCTGACCAGTTTCTACTGATAAACCTTCTCTAAGACCTTGGCGCATACTGACTCGCCCTTTCCGCCCCAGACAAATCAGCCCACTGCACATCTCGCCTCAGAATCTTTGCAGTTGGGCTATCAATGAGTCGGGGCAGGCGATGCTGATCGACGACCTGCATTGTTTTCGCATCATAAGTCGTGTAGGTAGTCTCAGGCTGATTTAGATTGACGTCGATGACCGTGACCGTCTTGATCATTGGCGAGTTGCCGTTTAACAATTGCCGCGCTCCGCTTCCTAATAACCCGCTGTGAAGCGTTTGCAGCTTGCCCACATAGCCCGGAAAGTAAGCGTGGTTGTGTCCGCTGATATAGGTATGGACGCCATATCTTTCCAGCATTGTTCGCAGGCGATCGGCTCCATCCAGATACTCACCCGGTTGATCGCGCCCGATCGCTACCGCATACAAGGGCAAATGCCCGATCGCAATTCTCAGCTTCGCCGCTTGGGACTGACTCGATGCCAAACTGCGCTCTGCCCAGGTCAGCTGATCGTCAGGAATCTGGGACGTAGAAGCATCCCAAACCAGAAAGAAAATGTCGTTTTGCTGAAAGGAATAGTAGAACGGGTATCTGGCGCGATCGACAAACTGAAGTCCAGGATTGTGGCGCGGATCATTCCAGTATGCTGCTGCCAGATCGCGCTCTTGAGCAAACAAAAAATTTCCGTTCGATCGGGCGCCAGAGGCGTCGTGGTTGCCGATCGTAAAGCCAAAGGGAATGTTTGCTTGCCGCAGGGGTGCGCTGACGTGCTGATCAAACGCATTCCACATCGCCTGAATTTGCGATCGAGTGAGCGAAGCTTTTTGTCCTGCTACCATATCGCCGCCGCACAGCACCAGATCCGGCTGCCAGTCAGGAGCAAGGGCAATCACGCGATCGACTTCTGGCTCATAGTCCGTTGAGCCATATTGACTGTTCAAATCGCTGATCACCACAATTCGAGCATCCCCGCGTGGAGGGGCAAAAATACCCTGCTGGGTCAGGCGACGCACCGCCGTTTCTCCTAAAGTTGGGGAAGCCGTGGGCGGAGCAGAGGGTGTAGGCTCAGGAAGTTGACTGGTCGCCGCCTGCTGAATACAGGCAGAAATTCCGCTAATTCCAGCTAAACCCAGCAGTCGTAACGTGTTTCGACGAGTGAAAGGCATTCCACAACTGTCCTCAGGAGTCAACGCTTTGTTGAGCTACGGGTATTGTAGCTGGACAGTGAGGAATCGTACGGCAAAGCAGTTTGATTACGCAGTCTGACCTGAAAAGACCGGAGCCAGCAGACGGCGAACCGTGGCAACCCTTTTGTAAATGACAGAGGGTAGGCAAATAAACCAGAGCAGGGAACCGACCAGGACAACAATCCAGGAAGAAAGGTCTGAATTTGAGGTGGACTCATCTTTCAGGAATGCGCTAAGCAGCAGACCAAAGGTGAGCGTAGCTCCAATCAGATAAAAGACCATGCTGATTCCTCTGAAAGTACTAGTCCCTAATACGGAGGCTTCTGTAAACTTCCGGTAAATTTTATGACTAAAGATCGATTTTTTTGCGAATTCTTCAGAACTTCTTCACATCGCTACTGTTAATCGCCTGTGGAGCAGCAGCTTTCACAGATTCTACCACGATCGGAATAAGCATTTCGACAACTCGATCGATTGTCTCGCGATCGGCTTTGCTCCACATTCTGGGATGCCCAAACACCGCAGGCTGTAAAATGCCCCAAAGCTGCTGATTCTGACAAACGTGGGCGTGAACCAAGGCACGATGCCCAAGATACTGCCGCTCAAAGTCGCGGTTCAGGCGATCGGGGCTTGCCGTCTCAATATCCTCGATAAAAATACTGGGCTGAGTTGCCAGTGCCGCTGCAAACATCGGATCGTCCTTTTCCCATTCATCTTCGGGCTGCCAGCCATCAGTACTGGTATCCGGCAGGTTCGGATCGCGCCGCCAGCAAATCACCCGATGAATGCGCGTATCGGGATTGCGAAGCAGCAAAAAGCAGCGATCGACGTTTAGCACCTCGCACAAAGCAGGCAACAGGGCAACAAAAACTGCTTCTGGCTCCGGTTCTGCAAATGCCCGCAGAATTGCATTTGGGAGGGTTTGAGCATCATTCGTTTGCGGATCATTTGACATAGAAATTCCTTACAGGGTCGCCTGCACATCATATTCAGACGGGCTAAGGATTCCTACGGTGGTAGGGATGAGTTTTGATTTTGCAAAGAATTGACCCAAAGTCAAAAGGTGAGGGGATGGCTCAAAAATGCTGCTTTTCACGAACTGCCCCCTGACAGGATGATTCTGGGGGAAACTTCGCTTGCTTTAGGGAATTCAAAGGCCCCCAAGGCTGCGGGATTTAAGGGGTAAGGCCGCACTTTCTGATCCTTTTCAAACCTCTTCTTAAAACGGTTAGTTTAAAAAAATGTTGAAATTAATGAAACTCCTTCACAAGGCGTATCAATTGCTATAGCAATCCGGGAAGCCTGACATAGAATAAAGCTACCGTGCATACTCACGGGCAAAGCTCAGCCTGTGGAGGAAGTCCTATGCTAGTCATCCTCATGGAAAATCAGCTCGTTTCGCCCCAGCAGGTTTGTCCGACTTGCTTGATGGCAGATCAGGGCGGACAACCACGCTGGCAGCAGGGAAAGCTCCGATGTGGTCGGGCAGTTGGTAAACAAGAGCAGGGACAGCCCAATCAATACGAATGCCAGATGGGATTTCGGATTGCTGATATTCACTAGCGGCTTAATGATCTGCCTGTCAAAGTAGAAGGCCGCCCCAACCCAGGAGTGAGAGCGTCGCCAGGGGAATTACGCTATTCTATGCTTATCAAATGTTGCATAGAACCCCCCATCCTGGGAAAAAATATTGGGAGAAATATCATGAGCTGGCGCAGTTCCACGAGTCCAACCGATCGCATTTTTGCCTGCTTACCTTACCTGCTGCCGCTGATTGAAGCCCTGGCTTTTGGAGTGCCTTTTTTCACTCAGTTTCCTGCACTTAGCGTTGTTCTAGTGCCGCTCTTGCCGATCGTTAGTTTGTATGGCGCGATTCCCTTTGCGGGGTTGATCGTGTTCTTTGGGCTTTACTTTGGTGTAGTGCGGAATGAGAACATCAATCACTTTATCCGCTTCAACGCAATGCAGGCAATCTTGATCGACATCGTGCTGATCCTGTGCAGCATTGTGATTCAATATCTGCTGCAACCTGTGCTGGGCGGCGGACTGATTCTGGAAACCCTGTTTAACGTGATCTTCCTGGGCGCGATGGCAGCCGTTATCTTTTCTGTGGTGCAGACCGCTCTGGGACGATATGCCGAAATTCCGTCGCTGTCGAACGCAGTTCATATGCAGGTTCGCTAGCTACAGAGTTGGTAAGCCGATTGAGGGTGAACCACCTCTCTAAAATTCTGCCCGGCAATTCGGCTCGGTGATTTGGCTCAGTAACTCGTCTCAGCTATTCCTGGAGTTGCTGAGCTTTCGCCCCGATCGGAGCAGGCTCTCGGACGGCAACCTTGTTTTCGAGAGAGCCAATGCCTTCAATCTCAATCCTTACCCGATCGCCGGATTGCAAAGCTCCCACCCCTTCGGGCGTTCCGGTCAAAATCACGTCGCCCGGCAGCAGCGTCATCACCTGACTGATATAAGACACCAGCACTTCTGGCGCAAACACCATCTCGGCAACCGTCGCCGACTGAACGGGCGTTTCGCTGTCGTTGAGGAATGTTTGGAGCCGCGCCGCGCCGCTCAGTTCCCGCACAATCCACGGACCTAAGGGACAAAACGTATCAAATCCCTTTGCCCGGGTCCACTGTCCATCTTTTCGCTGCAAGTCGCGGGCAGTTACATCATTGGCGATCGTATAGCCCCAAATTTTGCTGCGGGCTTCTTCGGGGGTGCAGTAAAAACACCGATCGCCGATCACCAGAGCAAGTTCTCCTTCGTAATCGACTCTTTGCGACTGGGGCGGGTAGTAAATCATGCCGTCGGGTGCGGTGAGCGTGGTCGAAGGCTTGAGAAACAGCAGTGGCTCTTTCGGAACTTCTCCGCCCATTTCGGCAGCGTGCTTCTGGTAATTTTTTCCAACCGCTACAATCTTGGAAGGAGCGCAGGGAGCCAGCAAAATATAGGTTTCAGGTTCAAGCTCCTGGTCGGTCGGTTGCCCTTTCAGCCAGGGAGGAGCATCTAAAACCTGCACACGGCGATCGAGATGCAGCAAACCGTAATAAAGCTGCCCAGTCGTTGTTTGAACCCGGACGAAGCGTTGTGCCATAATGGGAGACTGTTCTTAACTGGTATATGATTGTAAATCCTTGCTTCTGATTGCAATACCCGATCGGTGAAGTTGAAAAGATTTTCTTCCGTTTCAGCCCCATCGTCGCCAATCTAGGTCGCCATGCGATTAGAGGGTTTTGCAGCAGCAGCCATTGTCCATAAGGAGACTTTCTTGTCATGAATTACTACGAAACGATGTACATCCTCCGGTCTGATCTGGGAGATGAAGTGGTCGATCAAGCGATCGCCAGGTATCAAGGAATTTTGACCGAGCAGGGCGCACAAGGTCTGGACACCCAGCATCGCGGCAAGCGCCGTTTGGCATACCCGATCAATAAGCAGCGTGAGGGAGTTTATGTGCAAATGAACTATAGCAGCAGTGGAGCCGCCGTTGCTGCTATGGAGCGAGCCATGCGCCTGAGCGATGAAGTGGTACGCTTCCTGACCATCAAAGTAGATGCCCCTGTCGTCGAGTCTGAAGCGGTCGAAGCGTAAGGCTAGCTCACCCTGATATAAAGATACAAATCTGTGAGGTGGGTCATTCCCACCTTTTTTTGTGTTTGATCTAGATTTACGGGTTTGCCACCTCAAACGTATTGCACTGGTCGGGCTCACCCGTTTGCAAGCCTTGTTCAAACCAGCGGACACGCTGTGCTGAGCTGCCGTGGGTAAAAGAGTCTGGAACCGAGTAGCCTCTTGATCGCTCTTGCAGGTGATCGTCGCCGATCGCGCTGGCGGCATTTAATCCTTCTTCGATGTCACCCTGTTCGAGGGCAATGCCAATCCGATTGCGATCGGCGTGGTGTGCCCAAACTCCAGCAAAGCAGTCTGCCTGAAGCTCTTGCCGCACCGAAAGCTGATTTGCCTCTCGTTCTCCGACCTGCTGCTGGAGGCTTCGTACTTGATTGGAAATCCCAAGCAAGTTCTGCACATGATGCCCCACCTCGTGCGCGATGACATACGCTTGAGCAAAGTCACCGGGCGCACCTAGACGAGTTCGCATCTCGTTGAAAAAGCTTAAATCAATATAAACCGACTGGTCACGAGGACAGTAAAACGGACCCATTGCCGATTCTGCTGTGCCGCAGGCAGATCGAACCGCGTCGTTAAACAGCACGAGCTTTGGCTCAACATACTGTTCGCCCGATTGCTGAAACAGCGTGCCCCAGGTGTCTTCGGTGCTGGCTAATACCACAGAGGTAAACTCAGCCTGCTGATCCTGTCCGGGCTCGAGGGGTCGATCGGTTTGAACGGTGCTTGGGCTCTGAGCCTGCTCAAAAATTGCGCTCGGATCGCCACCTAGCAAGGCAACCACCAATGCCAGCAGCACTGCACCAATACCGCCTCCCACGATCGGTACACCTGCACCCCCTCCTATTCCGCGCCGATCCTCTACATTCCGGCTTCGCCGACCAAAATCCCAACGCATAATTTATCTCCGCAATTCAGCAGGGCAACCACAACCAATCGGTTCAATCAAAATTTACTATAGGTAAAAGAAAAATTTGATTAAACCTATTGTGCGATCGTCCAACGCGGAAGAAATCTATATCAGGAAGCAAAATTAGGCGGAGTGGGTCCTTCTAGAAGGGTGTTTTGTGGGGCTGCCAGGGAATTATGTGGATGCTAGGGAACAACGACCGCTCTTAGCCTGCTAATTCTGAGCTTTGTTTCAGTCCTTGCAGTCCCTTAACTTCCCCAGCTTTTAACCTGCCGCTCTAAAAGAGCAAGGGGGAACTTTGAACAGGTTTGGTTGCCTGGAGGCTATGGGTGGTTCGTCAGGTACGACTGAGCAAGCTCGATTACCACCCTGGGGAAACTGCTTCGCATCGCTTGTTTTTATACCGTAGCTAACCCTATCAAAACACCCCCAAACTCCTACAGAAACGCGCTCCGACCCGCAAACCGGGCAGATTTACCAAGTTGACGCTCGATGCGAAGCAGTTGATTGAACTTGGCGACGCGCTCACTACGGCAGCCCGACCCAGTTTTGATCTGTCCTGACGTGGTTGCCACTGCCAGGTCTGCGATCGTCGTATCTTCGCTTTCGCCGGAGCGGTGAGAGACAAAGCACTTGTATTTGTTTTGCTTGGCAAGCTCGATCGTGTCCAGGGTTTCGGTGAGCGTGCCGATCTGGTTTAGCTTGATCAGGATTGCGTTGGCAACGCCTTTGTCAATTCCTTCTTTCAAAATGCTGGCATTGGTGCAAAACAGGTCATCGCCGACAAGTTCGACCCGATCGCCGATTGTCTCGGTCAGCATTTTCCAACCATTCCAGTCGTTTTCGCCCATGCCGTCTTCCAGTGAGACGATCGGATACTGGGTTGCCCAGGAGTGCCAGAGCTGCACCATTTCCTCGGAGGTTTTGGCGGGCGCGTTGGACTTAAAAAAGACATATTTGCCGTCCTGCCACATTTCGCTGGAGGCGGGATCAAGACAAATCGAGATGTCGTCTCCGGGTTTGTAGCCTGCTTTTTCGATCGCCTGCAAAATCACCTCGATCGCTTCCTCGTTGGATTTCAGGTCAGGAGCAAATCCGCCTTCGTCGCCGATCCCAGTGCTGTAGCCCTTGCCCTTTAGGAGCGATCGCAGCGCATGAAAAGTTTCTACACCCATGCGGATTGCCTCGGTAAAGGAAGGAGCATTGTGCGGCGCGATCATGAATTCCTGAAAGTCCACCGTGTTATCTGCGTGTTTGCCGCCGTTGATCACGTTCAGGCAGGGCACGGGCAGCACGCAAGCATTGGTTCCCCCCAGGTAGCGATAAAGGGGCAGACCCAGCGAAGTTGCCGCCGCCCTGGCCACCGCTAGGGACACTGCCAGAATTGCGTTTGCCCCTAAAACGGATTTATTAGGTGTGCCGTCTAGCTCTAGCATTGACAGATCGATCGATCGCTGATCGGTCACCTCCATGCCTTCCAGTTCGGGGGCAATTTTGTCGTTCACGTTTGCCACGGCAGTGAGAACCCCCTTGCCGCCATATCGCTTAGGATCGCCATCGCGCAATTCGACTGCTTCTTTTTCACCCGTAGACGCGCCAGACGGAACGATCGCCGTTCCCACTGTCATTTCATCTTCGAGCAGCACGGTTGCTTCTACCGTAGGATTTCCCCGCGAGTCCAGGACTTCAGCCGCATTGATGGCAAGAATCTGCATTGAGTTGATGCTCCTTCCAAGGAAAATAGTGAGGTTCGATCGAAGCCAGATCAAAATTTATCCAAAAATGGCACTTGCGCCAATCATAGAAACTGCTGAGAGCATGGCTTCGGCATCTTGAAGGTCAGAAATCATGACAGAGAGGTGCAGAGAATTTTACCCGAACTTTGCACTCTGTTCTGCATCGTATCTAACGGACGACCCAAAGACGAAGGGCGTAAAAAATGGCTGCGATCGATGAAGCGATGAATTTGTATTGTCAAACCTTGTACTATGTACTATCAAACTTTGTCCTGTCAAACCAGAATCGATCGTAGAACTGATTTGAGCTGGGATCAGGATTGATTGGAATTTTTTAACCTGCTTTTGATAATTCAATCAGTAAGTCAATCAGGTCGGAGTTGGGAAAATCCTGATTGTGGCCTGAACTGTCCCTTCGCTTTCCCATTCTGGCTGGGTGTCCCTCTAAATTTTCTCAGCGGTGTTTAAAGCTTTGAGTTCCCATCACTGTTTTAGCCTCTGCTGGATCACGCTGATTCGATGCAAGCTCTCATTAAGGGGGATAAGACCCTGGTTTTGTCCCACTCTGTCAGTACGATCGCGAAATATCCGGCATAAGAGCAGAGGTTTAATAGCAAATCCAATCTTCTGATAGACGTTCTCCTGTTCATATCACCGTCGAGAGTGAGAGGTTAATCAACCTGTAGCCTTCTAGGATTAATACACTCTTTTTCTGTGGAGATCAGGCATGAAGGTTCCACCCGAAATTACTTACCGTGACGTTGAAAAAACCGATGCAGTTCAAACCCTCGTGGAGGAGAAACTTGCCAAGCTAGAACGGATGTGCGATTACATCAATGGCTGCCACATCGCGATTGAAAAAATCAACGATCGTCCCCGCAGTGGCTCTCCCTATCGCGTTCGGATCGATCTGACAATTCCGCCGAATCATGAACTAGTGGCAGATTGCCATCCGAGCGAAGAAAACCAGTACGTCAAGCTAGATGCTGTGATTCGAGATGCATTTAGCAAAATGGAAACTCAAATTCGCAAGCTCACCAAACAACAGCGCGAACATGAGCAATCAAAAGACCATAATGATGCAACTGAAGTCACGGCTTTGGTGACAAAAGTATTTCACGAAGACGGCTACGGCTTTATTAAAGATCTGACTGGTGCAGAAGAAGTTTATTTCCATCGCAACAGTGTTCTGCATGATGATTTCGATCGTATTCAGATCGGAACCGGGGTGAGATATAGCGCGACCGATGGCGACAAGGGCTTGCAGGCAACGAGCGTTCAAATTGTCGATAAGCCCGGAGCAAGAGCAGGTAAGGCTGAAGAGCAGCTTGTCGAGCCGCCGCTCGGCTGGCAGTCTTAATGTTCAAAAACGCTTAAACCATTCGCTTTTAATTTGATTTAATTAGGGGGAAACCCCTTTTTTTGTTGAAATTTAGTCTTGCTAAACAACCTGAGTAGGCGAGGTGATTCGATCGTCGTTTGCACTTTAAAAACCCCTTCTAATTGTATGTGACCAAGCAGAATACCCTTCAAAACGACGCGATCGATTAAACATCAAACTATTAATTGAACACTTCTTTGAGCAGAGGTTAACCGCTTTACAGTTCGTTAGGTTCCATCCGCCTGGGCTTACAGCAGTTTTGTTTAGACCAAACCAATTTGAGTTGGTTGCTTCAGCCTGAGCAAATTTAATTTGAACCTTATATCAGATATCAGCGATTATGCAGCCGGAAATCTCGATCGCTGGCTCACCAATGTCGGATTTGAATCTGTTCCAACTCACCCAATTTGGCGGATGCAGCAAGTGTCTCGCGGCGTTAAATTACATCACTAACACTGCACCTATTTCTACAAATTTCTACAAACAAGAAAGACGATGAACCCTGAATCAATCAATTCCCCTTCTACCGAGCAACAGGATTCAGCCGAAGTGCGGCAGCAGGTGGGTGAGGTGAGTCAGCAGTCTGACAACCAGCCTCATCAGTCTGATATTGTCAATCCAGCAGAGGATCTGGTGTACAAAGGTGGCTACACAGTAGACCCAGTGACGCTATTGGGAAATCCTGCCGTTGCTCCCCAAACGCTGAGCGACGCGCGTGACTTGCGCCCTGATATTTTTCAGGAGGCAGAAGAAAGTACGCCAGACGAACAGTAAACTGAATGGGCGACTCACCCTCGCCCGCTCAGAGCGTACTTTGGACAAATTCAGATTTGAAAGAAATCAGAAGTGCTGCACTCGCTCCCCAATCTCCTATTTGTAGGAGAACCTATTTTGTAGAGGGGACTCATCATTCTTCATCATACTGACTGGTCAAACACCCTTCTAAAACGGAATAACCGCATTTCAATTGGTTTCTGATCAGTTTACAATTTGCCGCTTTACATTAACCTGTTCCTGAAGTTGCTTCATTCGATCGCGAGTTACTCGTTCCATACAGCGATACAACACCGTCGGATACATCGAGCCCCCTTCATTGGCTTTTGCTTCGAGGTGGCACTCTGCCGTACGAAACTCAACCCATTCTTTTTGAGCGGTTTCAAGCTGAGATCGGGCGTTGTCACTCATTTGCCCCTGCATTTGCTGGTACATTGCTTGCAGTTCGCGATCGGCGTTTTCATAACCTTGCGCTGCGCACTGATTCATTTCCTGCTGCGTTTGCGGGTTACTGCAATCGATCGCGCCTGAACGAGGATTAGACTGACTGGAAGAATTTGCGGAATTGGCTTGCATAAAAGTTGAAAGTTGTTAGAAGTTGAAGGATGAATTGGGATTATTGCCGAAGTTAAAATTCTAAGAAGTTCAAAGATGAATAGAAATTTTAAATTAATCGCGTTGATAAGGGCGAATATCGATCGAATATCTTCAACTGAATGTCCTCAGCATAGAAAATCCTGAAACTTTTTCCCTCTCTCGATCGCCACATTTATTCGATCGCGTCTCCTGATCTTCGACGGGCGGAAACCCGTCTCAGGAATGGCTGAAAGTTATCGTTACAATAAAAACAGTTGCCTCGTCTTACCAGTCATGACTCAACCGACCCGCATTTGCATTCTAGGAGGGGGCTTTGGCGGACTCTACACCGCGCTGCGCCTGAGCCAGTTGCCCTGGAATCCGTCTGAGAAGCCGGAAATTGTTCTGATTGATCAGCGCGATCGATTTTTGTTTTCGCCGTTGCTCTACGAACTGTTAACAGGCGAACTGCAAACCTGGGAAATCGCGCCGCCTTACAGTGAACTGTTGGCAAATACAGGCATTCGCTTTCTGCAAGAAGCCGTGGCAGGGGTAGATGTTGAGGCGAAACAGGTTCAGCTTCAAGATGCGGCAGCGTTGTCCTACGATTATTTGGTGCTGGCGATGGGCGGTGAAACGCCGCTTGATCTGGCTCCGGGCGTGGCAGAATCTGCCATTCCGTTTCGGACGCTGGCGGATGTCTATCGGTTGGAAGAACGGCTGCGATCGCTTGAAGAGTCAGACAGAGAAAAAATTCGGGTGGCGATCGTGGGAGGCGGCTATGCAGGGGTGGAGCTTGCCTGCAAACTGGCGGAACGCTTGGGCGATCGGGGACGACTGCGGCTGATCGAAGCGACCGAGCAGATTCTCAAAACCTCGCCGGAATATAACCGGGAAATGGCGCAAAAGGCACTCAGCGATCGCAAGGTCTGGATCGACCTGGAAACACAGGTGAAATCAATTTCTGCGGAGTCGATCGTGCTGGACTATCGCGGACAAACGGATGATTTGCCCGTGGACGTGGTGCTTTGGACGGTGGGAACTCGGGTTAGCGACGTGGTGCAAAATTTGCCGCTCAAGCACAATGAGCGCGGGCTGCTTGTGGTGAATGCTCAGTTGCAATCGATCGACCATTCTGAGATTTTCGCATTGGGCGACTCGGTGGAATGTCGAGATGCTGAGGGTCAGCTTGTTCCCGGTACGGCTCAGGCAGCGTTTCAGCAGGCAGAATGTGCTGGATGGAATGTTTGGGCAAGTATCACCGGACGACCGCTGCTGCCCTTCCGCTATCAGGCACTCGGCGAAATGATGACCCTGGGCAAGGATGACGCAACGCTGACCGGGTTAGGAATTCGACTGAATGGTCCCTTTGCCTACATTGCCCGGCGGCTAGTCTACCTCTACCGGATGCCAACGCTCGATCACCAGCTCAAAGTCGGGTTAAACTGGATTGCCCAACCGCTGCGGCAATTGCTGTCGCCCTGATTTCTCATGCCTTCCTCACTGCCTTCTCGGTTAACTCTGGAACCTCGTCCGCAAGTCATTTTTCTGGATGCTGTCGGAACGCTGTTCGGGGTGCGGGGCAGTGTGGGCGAAATCTATGGATCGATCGCCCGTTCGTTTGGCGTAGCCACTGATGCCGCTCTGTTGAATCAGGCATTTTTTCAGAGCTTTAAGGCGGCTTCGCGGATGGCGTTTCCGGGAGTTCCCCCAGCGCAGATTCCTCAAAAAGAGTATGCCTGGTGGGAGTCGATCGCCTATCAGGCTTTTGCTCAGGTAGGGGCGATCGAGCAGTTTACCAACTTCCAGGAATTCTTCTCAGTCCTGTACAACTACTTTAAGACCGCCGAGCCCTGGTTTGTTTATGACGAGGTGCGGCAGGCTCTCGACTACTGGCAGCGGGAAGGCATAACGCTGGGCGTCCTGTCTAATTTTGATTCGCGCCTGTATCCGGTGCTGGATGTTCTTGGACTAGCGGATTACTTTGCCTCGGTTACGATCTCAACTGAAGTGGGGGCCGCCAAGCCAGAAGTGGCTGTATTTCAAGCTGCGCTTGCCAAACATGGAGTTTCAGCTGATCACGCCTGGCATATTGGCGATAGCTTCCAAGAAGATTATGAAGGCGCAAAAAAAGCGGGAATTCGGGCATTTTGGCTGAAGCGTGATTAGCCACAAAGTTTGCTCATAAAGTTTGCTCATCGAGTCAAGATGTGTTTTAGCTCACCACCCGATCGTCCCCGATCTATGGCACTCTGGACTTAGACAACTCCGCATCCTTTGACTTGAAATAAAAGCTTTAAATAAATAAGGTATGCAAACGCTTCCTAATCCGGTTGCTTCTAATTCTTCCGCTTCGTCGATTTGTCTCTCTACCGACGGCACGATTCGGCGACGCAAAACCCGCGCAGTTCCTGTTGGCAGTATCACGATCGGCGGCGGGAATCCGGTTGCGGTGCAGTCAATGATCAACGAAGACACCCTGGATATCGAGGGGTCGGTGGCGGCAATCCGGCGACTGCACGAGATCGGCTGTGAGATTGTGCGCGTCACTGTGCCCAGTATGGCTCACGCCAAAGCGATGGAAGAGATTCGCAGCAAGCTGTTTGCCTCTTACCAGCCTGTGCCCTTAGTGGCGGACGTGCATCACAACGGACTCAAGATTGCCCTGGAAGCCGCAAAGCATGTGGATAATGTGCGGATTAATCCGGGTTTGTATGTGTTTGAGAAACCTCGGCTCGATCGCACCGAATACACCAAAACCGAATTTGATGAGATTGGTGATCGAATTCGCGAAACGCTGGAACCGCTGGTGATCAGCCTGCGCGAGCAAAACAAATCGATGCGGATCGGGGTCAACCACGGGTCGCTGGCAGAGCGAATGCTGTTTACCTACGGCGACACGCCTGAGGGCATGGTGGAATCCGCGCTAGAGTTTATTCGGATCTGCGAATCGCTGGATTTTTACAATATTGAGATTTCTCTGAAAGCCTCGAAAGTGCCCGTGATGATTGCGGCAAATCGGCTCATGGTGCAGCGCATGGATGAACTGGGTATGGATTACCCCCTGCATCTGGGCGTTACGGAAGCGGGCGACGGTGAATACGGACGCATCAAATCCACAGCGGGGATCGGCACGCTCCTGGCAGAAGGCATTGGCGATACGATCCGGGTGTCGCTGACCGAAGCTCCCGAAAAGGAAATTCCGGTATGCTACAGCATTCTGCAAGCCCTGGGGCTGCGACGCACGATGGTGGAGTATGTTGCCTGCCCGTCTTGTGGTCGCACGCTGTTTAACCTGGAAGAAGTGCTGCACAAAGTCCGAGAAGCCACTAATCACCTGACTGGACTCAATATTGCCGTCATGGGCTGCATTGTCAACGGTCCTGGCGAAATGGCAGATGCGGACTACGGCTATGTGGGTAAACAGGCAGGCTACATTGCCCTGTATCGCGGACGCGAAGAAATCAAGCGAGTCCCTGAAGAGCAGGGGGTCGAAGAGCTGATTAATTTGATTAAGGCAGATGGCTGCTGGGTTGATCCCTAGCTCTCTTTTGGGGCTCACCAAGCCGAGAATCAATTTGGTTTTTCAGAACAGTGGATCACAAAATTTTTACGCCTGCTCCCGTGACCCTGTGCTAGATTGGGCGTACCTGCCCTACAGTCTATTCCCTTCGGTTCAACCCAGATTATGGCAATTACAAAGCGTGGTCTCCTCCTCGGCGCAACAGCAGCAGCAGTGACGGCGGTAACGGTGACGGGTGCAGGACTGCATCTGTCTCAGGGACAAGCCTTTTTTCAGGAAAGCCCCAAAGAGCTGGTCGATGAAGTTTGGCAGCTGATCGATCGCAATTATGTAGACGGAACGTTTAACCAGGTAGACTGGCGGGCAGTGCGGAAAGAGTACCTGGGTCGGGCTTACAGCAGCCGTGAAGAGGCATATACCGCGATCCGCGAAATGCTGGAAAAGCTGGATGATCCCTACACCCGCTTTATGGACCCGCAAGAGTTCCGCAATATGCAGATCGATACCTCTGGTGAGCTTACCGGGGTTGGGATTCAGCTTTCGCAGGACGAAGAAACCAAAGAACTAATTGTTGTCTCACCGATCGAAAATTCGCCTGCCTTTGAAGCCGGAATTATGGCGCGAGATGTGATCGTCAAAATCGACGAGAAAAGCACTGAGGGAATGGACACCAATCAGGCGGTCACCCTGATTCGTGGACCTGTGGGAACTGAAGTTCGGCTTACAATTCGTCGGGGTGGCGAGGAAAAAGAATATACGCTGAAGCGCGATCGCATCGAAATCCATCCGGTGCGGGCTGAGGTGCGGCAGGAAGACGGCAAGCAAATTGGCTATATCCGCCTGAACCAGTTCAGCGCAAACGCCGCAGATGAAATGCGATCGGCGATCGAAGACCTGGAGTCAAAGAAAGTAGACGGCTATGTGCTCGATCTGCGGATTAACCCCGGCGGATTGCTCTACTCCAGCATTGATATTTCCCGGATGTGGATGAACGACGGCATCATCGTTTCGACGGTCGATCGCCAGGGCATTTCAGAGCAAGAGCGGGCAAACGGCACAGCCCTTACCGATAAGCCGCTCGTAGTCATCGTAGACGGCGGTTCTGCCAGTGCCAGCGAAATTCTTTCTGGCGCACTGCAAGACAATAAGCGAGCAGTTCTTGTGGGCAGCAAGACGTTTGGCAAGGGACTGGTGCAGTCGGTGCGCGGTCTGGGCGATGGTTCTGGACTGGCGGTGACGGTTGCTAAGTATCTCACGCCAAGCGGACGCGACATTAACAAATCGGGCATTGAACCCGATATCAAGATCGAACTCACCGACGAGCAGCGCGTCAAACTCTTTGGTGCAGATAACGAAATTGGTACAGAAAACGACCTTCAGTACACCAAGTCGCTTGAGGCACTCAATCAAAGAATTGCTCAGTCTCAGCAGGGCAATCAAAACACGGCTGCAACACAACCTTAATCCGTCTGCGTCTGTTTTTTGTATCTGCTTTTTTGCGTCTGCATTATTGCAGCAACAGTTGATCGGGGGTTTCAGGCTCCCGATTTTTCATTTGCAAATGAACTGCTGCGTTTGCGCTTTCACTTTTGCATCTAGCGTTTTCATGCTGCGTTGCTGCAAAATTCGCACAAAGATTGCCCTTGCCTTTGCGCTTGGGCTAACCGCCATTCGCACGATCGGATTTATTGTCTATCCGCACCACCCGTAAATTTAATGGGTTTTGCAATTTGCCAATCATCGCGCTCGCGGCAAAAGCAATGCAGGTCGATCGAGAAAAGTGCATCGAAGCGGGAGCCTCGGACGATAGGACGAAGCATGGATATAGAGCGGTGAATTTCCCTGTTGCGGGTGTGGCTGTGTTGGTCGAGGGGTGGATGAGTGGATGGGCGAATGGGCGAATGGTGAGGCGGTAAGGAGGAGATAGAAAGGTGCAGCGGTAAGGGGTAAGGTTTGTGGGGAATGCCTGACTTTCGGTAGAGTGAAAATATACTTTGAGAACGTCGACTTTTAGGAGAGCGATCGACAAACTAAAGACTACGCAACTATCACTCATCGATTTCTCGCCGTGTTTTCAACCATCTTCATGACGACTCCTGCCAGCCTGGAGGATATTGAGGTTCAACTGCTGCTTGAAGCGATCTATCGCTACTACGGGTATGATTTCCGTAACTATGCACCATCGTCTCTGAAGCGGCGAGTTCGTCACTTTTTGCACAGTGAGGGGTTGCCCACGGTTTCGGCACTGCAAGCAAAGATTTTGCACGATCGCACCTGTCTCGATCGATTGCTGCTGGGGCTAACGGTAAACACAACGAGTATGTTTCGCGATCCCAGCTTTTATGTTGCCTTTCGCGAACAGGTAGTGCCACTGCTGAAAACCTATCCGTTTATCCGCATCTGGCACGCGGGCTGCTCAACCGGGCAGGAAGTTTACTCAATGGCAATTCTCTTGCAGGAAGAGGGCATTTATCATCGCTGCCGCGTCTATGCCACCGATACCAACGAGCAGGTGCTACAAACTGCCCGCACTGGGATTTTTACCTTAGATAAGATGCAGGAATATACGCAGCTTTACCTGAAAGCAGGCGGCAAGCAATCATTTTCCGAATACTATACTGCCGATTATAAAAATGCTATCTTTCGATCGTCTTTAAAAGAACATCTGGTGTTTGCTCAACATAATCTTGTAACTGATGGATCGTTTAATGAATTTAATGTCATTTTGTGCCGCAATGTTTTAATCTATTTTAATTCCACTCTTCAGCAGCAGGTGCATCAGCTTTTTTATAACAGCTTGTGTAAGTTTGGCATCTTAGGCTTGGGCAAACAGGAATCAATTCGTTTTACCCCCCATGAGGCAGATTATGAAGAAGTTGCCCAGGGGCAGAAACTATACCGGAGGCGGAATTAATGACGGCGGGGCTGATCGTCATGGGTACTTCTTTGGGGGGATTATCCGCACTACGAACTGTGTTAGGAAGTTTACCAGGAGACTTTTCAGTACCCGTTGCGATCGTGCAGCATCGTCATAAGGAGTCAGACTATACCTTGAGTTGCTATTTGCAGCAGTATGTTTCCTTGTTGATTCGGGAAGTTGAAGACAAAGACGAAATCCAGCCTGGACAGATCTACCTCGCGCCTGCGGACTATCATTTGCTCGTCGAACCCGGACACTTTTCCCTGTCAACTGATGATCCTGTCTCTTATGCCCGTCCGTCGATCGATGTGTTGTTCGAGTCTGCGGCAGAGGTTTATCACCGTGACTTAATTGGCGTAGTGATGACGGGTGCGAATCAGGACGGTGCAAGAGGTTTAGTACAAGTGAAAGCCAAGGGGGGTGTGACCGTTGTGCAAGACCCGCAAACTGCCGCAAGCTCAATTATGCCCAAAGCTGCGATTGCCTCTGTTTCGGTAGACTGGATCTTACCCCTTGAGCAAATTGCTCCCTGTCTCGTTCGCCTCTGCGATTCTTAACCCGAGCTAAGCTATGCCGCTTGAGTCCAGCGTAAACATTTTGCTTGTTGATGATCAGCCGGAAAATCTGCTGGCACTGGAGGCGTTGTTAGAGCCTTTAGGAGAAAATCTGGTACGGGCGCACTCTGGGGCAGAGGCATTGCGCTGTTTGCTCAATCAAGATTTTGCCGTCATTTTGCTCGATGTCCAGATGCCTGATCTGGATGGGTTTGAGACCGCGACACTGATTCGCAACCGTACCCGATCGCGCCAAACGCCGATTATCTTTCTGACGGCATTTAGCAACAACGAGCAGTTTATGTTCAAGGGTTATGCGCTGGGCGCGGTCGATTACCTGATTAAGCCGATCGATCCGGCAATTCTCAATTCTAAAGTGGCAGTCTTTGTCGATCTGTTCAAAAAAACAGAAGCACTGCGACAGCAGACCGAACGGCTTAAAGTCATGAATGCGGAGCTGCGGGTAACTGAAGAACGGTTTCGCTTGCTGAGTACCTGTTCGCCTGTGGGTGTGTTTATCACTGACACCGCAGGACGCTGCACCTATGCCAATCCGCGTTTTCGAGATATCTGCGGCTTGAGTGAGGCAGCTTCTTTGGAGCAGGGCTGGCTTCCGACAGTTCATCCTGACGATCGCGAACGGGTTGCGGCAAGCTGGACGATGCATCTGCAAGAGCCAGAGGAATATACGGAACAGTTCCGATTTCAGACGACTCATCCCGATCATTATCAAGCGGATCAACATCAAGTGGATCAATCAGGTCGGGCTGCTGAAACCACCGCGCGCTGGGGCTATGTACGCTCTGCTCCTCTCCTGTCAGATCAGGGAGAGATGATCGGCTATGTGGGGACGATCGAAGACATTACCGACCAAAAGCAGGCAGAAGCCATCCAGGCACAAATCATTCGTGAGCAGGCAGCCCGTCAGGAAGCTGAAGCTAGTAACCGAATGAAAGATGAGTTTCTCGCCATTTTGTCCCACGAACTGCGAACTCCGCTGAATGCCATGCTGGGCTGGTCAAAGTTGCTTCGCACACGCAAATACGACGAATCAATCACGCATCGCGCCCTAGAAATCATCGAGCGCAACGCCACCTCGCAGGCACAGCTCATTGATGACATTCTCGACGTTTCGCGAATTATTCGCGGCAAACTTCAGCTTAACTGTGTTCCAACCCTGCTCAAGCCGATCGCAGAAGCCGCCCTAAACTCTGTTCAGCCTGTTGCCGCCTCAAAGTCGATCGCGCTTATTCCCCAATTTGAAACCACCGCCACTCAGGTCTGGGGCGACTCGATACGGCTCCAGCAGATTATCTGGAATTTGCTTACTAACGCAGTGAAATTCACGCCTGAGAAGGGAGAAGTTACCCTGCGGCTGGCAGTCGAACTGCTTCCTGACCGTCTGAAGCAAACCCTTCAGATTCCGAGTTCAAAGGCAAAAGTCTTCTTTGAGTCCGATCGCTGTGCCGTGATCGAGGTGATCGATACCGGAGTGGGCATCAGTGCAGAGTTTTTGCCCTATGTGTTTGAGCGGTTCCGGCAGGCAGACAGCACCACCACCCGATCTCACAGCGGATTGGGGCTGGGCTTGGCAATCGTGCGACATCTGGTCGAACAGCATCACGGCACGATCGAGGTAGACAGTCTCGGCGAAGATCAGGGTGCGAAGTTTACGGTGCGGCTTCCCCTGCTTCAGTCCACTTCCCCTGGCTCTCCAGCGGGGCGATCGGCTTTTGGGGAAACTGAGAGCCAATCGGCTCCTTCCCGACTGGACGGCTTAAAAGTGCTGGTTGTAGACGATGAGCCAGATGCCCGTCAGTTCCTCACCTTTCTGCTAAGGGAAGCGGGCGCGAACGTTACAACTGCCGATTCCGTCGAAACTGCCCTGACTGCGCTCAACGCTGCCGAACCCGATTTGCTGATCAGCGATATTGGGATGCCGGAACAGGACGGCTACTCTCTGATTCAACAAGTTCGCACTCGCGGTTCTGCCATTCCTGCCATTGCCCTGACTGCCTATTCTAGAATCGAAGACCGCACCCAAATTCTCTCTGCCGGATTTCAGCAGCACCTTTCAAAGCCGATCGACCCCACTAATCTGCTGACAGAAGTCACGGCGATCGTCACCGGGAAACTCCGGGGCAAGTTCAGCGGCAAATTGGCTCAGGCATAAGCGGTTAAACCGGAATCACGCGCAGCAGCTCCACATCGAAAATCAACGTCGCGTTGGGCGGAATCACCCCCGGAATGCCCTGCGACCCGTAGGCTAGATTGGGTGGAATAATGAGCTGCCGCCGACTGCCCACCTGCATCGTACTGATGCCCTCTTCCCAGCCCGAAATGACTCGCCCCGCGCCCAATTGAAACTCAAAGGGACGATTGCGATCGAACGAGCTATCAAACTTTGTGCCGTCCACCAGTGTACCCGTATAGTTGACGACTACGGTTTGCCCCCGCTGAGGCGTTGCCCCGGAACCGTTCACCAGATCGACATACCGCAACCCAGATGGACTGGTAATCGGGGTATCGAACGTCAAGCTGTAGTTGAGCGTAAAAGGAGTTTCGCTGCCGGGAGTTTGGGCAACGCGGATGTAATAAGTCGAACCGTAGTCAATGAGGCGCTGGGACAGAGCTTCGGTTGCAGTTCCAGGATTGGCAGAAACCCCGATCGAGTTACGGTTGCGATCGAACAGTTCCAGAGTGGCATCGCTACTGAGCCCGATCAAAGTCAAGTTCATCGTTCCTGGCGCAGGCAGCCTGAACCGGATGTAATCGGTCGGATCGCTGTTGCCGACAAAATCGCTGATGCTGTTTGTTACTGCGCCTACCAGCGGCGTTGCAGCCTCAAAAGAATTGCCGAAACGATCGCCTTGCGGAGTCGCCGAAGCGGTCAGCCGATAACGGGTATCATTGCTCTTTTGCTTGAGCTGCACGCGCACGTAGTAAGTTCCCGGCTCCAGCGAAATATCATTCAAATTCTCCACTTTGCGCCCGCTTTTTCTGGAGGAAGCGAAAGCACGACCATTTTGATTAACCAGAAACAAGTTCGCATTTGCCCCTCGCCCCAAATCGCGCAACGAGACACTGAAGCTGCTTCTCGTACCGATCTCCAATCTCCAGACATCAATCAAATCTTTGGAGCTAAGGCTTTGTTTGACACTGGTGGACGTATTCCCAATCGCCAGCAATCGCGCACGACCTAACGTACTTCCTGGATCTTTTGCACTTCCCGAATTCTTTGCCATGAGCCTCCCTCCTGCAACGTGGGCTTAATCATTACCCAAATTAGTCTCAAATTAGCAGAAAAGATGCAGGTGCCTTCAATCTTCTAAGCATTCTAGGAATAATCAACCGTGGCAGCCTTGAACCTTTCCCATTCGTATCTCAAGTTGTCTACCTTTTTTATCATCAGATTTTATTTGATCATTCCTGGTTTAGCCGGAAACAGAATCCAAGGCAAAGCACAACATTAAACCCAATCTAATAGAATTGTCTTCCCGCAAGACGAAAACCCATTGTATTAAGTGTATTAAATGACGTGAAATGAGTTAATTTCCCGTTGTCAAGGATTTGCTTGAGGACTTGCTTGAGAATTTGCTTGAGGATTTCCCGGAGGACTCCCTTGCGGATTCACGCTCCGCGATCAAATGCAATAGCTGCTTGACTTGCGTGATCTCTGGTGTAACATCTACATCGGCTAATCGAGACGCTTGCAGGAGCCGGAGCCAGTAGTAGGTTTCACGAGCTTCCTGCTTGGCAATATCGATTTGTTTTGACTGCTGCGGAACTGGAGCCACAAAAGCTTCTTCAATCAACAAGCCAATGCGCGTCCCGCTTCTAAGCAACTGAGGGGAAATGATTAGCTCTTGTCTTGCCTGGAGCTTTTTGTAGAGCCGGACAATGCTAAGGGCAAACTCAAAGCTCTGCTGTTGGAGGCTGTCATCCATATGCCCATCCATACGCTGCTTCGATAGCGGTCAGGATTCGTAACAATCACGCGATCGAAACCGGAAACACCCAATCTTGATACTCTGGAGCGCGATTTTCAGTGATGGCAGTCAGTTTTTCTCTTAGTTTCAGGGTGATGGGGCGATCAACAGGCAGCTTATAGTTTTCGATTCTGGAGACAGGCGCAACTTTTGCAGCCGTGCCGCTCAGGAAGACTTCATCAGCGATGAACAGTTCAGTTTTATCAACCGGTCGTTCAACGACGGGAATGCCAAAATTACGGGCGATCGTCAGCACGCTATCGCGGGTAATACCCTCCAGGATGTCCTGATCGAAGCCAGGAGAAATAATGGTTCCATTTCGCACTACGAAGATATTCATGCCAGAGGCTTCACTGACTTTGCCCTGGGAGTTGAGTAAAATGGCCTCATCAAAGCCAGAATCCACTGCTTCGGTTTTTGCCAGGGAGGAGGTGATATACGCACCGCTCACTTTGCCGCGCAGAGGCAGGCTGCGGTCTTCCTGACGATGCCACGAGCTAATCCGACAGGTCACCCCTTCGGGGGACAGGTAATCGCCCAACTCTAAGCCGTACACAAAAAAGTCTTTGTCAATATTGTGCAGGCGAGGGGCAATGCCCAGATCAGAAGTGTAAACAAACGGACGAATATAAAACGAAGTGCGTGGCTGATTCTTTCTAACGAAATCGATAATGATACTCTGAATTTTATCAGCGGGAAGGTCGTAGTGCAGGAAGCGAGCACTGTTGCTGAGGCGTTGACAGTGGCGATCGAGCCGAAACAGCAGCACTTGATCAGGATTTTGGGGATCGGGAATGCCGCGCAGCCCGCCGAACGCGCCTGTACCGTAGTGCAACGCATGCGTTGCGATCGAAATCTTCGCATCGGTAAACGGCACAAATTGGTTTTGAAAATATGCGATCGGCAAAAAGTTGTGCATCGTCCTAAACCCTAACTCCTATAGCGTTCACATCATAGCTTTGAACAGAGGGTGTAGAAGCCTTGTTCCCGCGCAGGGGTAGAATGCCTGCACCCTGTTCAACCTCCATAAAGGATTGCTATAGACCCTATCAGGAGACCCCAGACAACCCGACTGTCCCATTTTTTAGATTGTTTAGCATTATCCCATACGGTTGCCAGCAGAGTTCAAGGGACAGCGATTTCAAGAGCAGCCATGAAACCCTGACCTCGCTCTGTTCGTGCTGGTGTTAGTGCTGGACTAATCCTGGGCACAATCGCAGTTAAGTTTCCATTTTGTGTCCTGATTTCATGACTCATTCTGCGTCGGGTAAGCTGCCGTTAATGATTGTGGATGATGAATCCGATAATCTTGATTTGCTGGATCGCACCTTTCGGCGATCGTTTACGGTGTATCGGGCAAATAGTGCGCTAGAAGCCCTTCAACTGCTGGACGAAGCGGGCGAAATGGCGGTGATTATTTCTGATCAGCGAATGCCGCGAATGAACGGCACCGATTTTTTGAGCAAAACAGTCGATCGCTTTCCCGATACGATGCGAATCCTGCTCACAGGCTATAGCGATGTGCAGGATCTGGTTGGAGCTATCAATTGCAGCAAGGTCTTTAAATACATCACCAAGCCCTGGGACCCAGAGGAACTGCGGCAAACGGTGCAGCAGGCGGGCGAAATTTATCAGGTTGTCAAACAAAGAACTGCCGAACTGCATCGTTCCCTGCGACGTGAATCTGCTCTAAATGAGGTCATGTCTGCCATTCGCGAATCGCTGGATTACCGTGCTATTTTGCAGGCGATCGTCCGTACCTTTTATACTACCTTTGCCGTAGATGCCTGTTTGCTGTACCCGGTGGATGCCGTTGAAAGTTCCCCAACGCCTGAAGGTGATCCAGAAGAAAAAGCTGATCTAATGCCGTTTTGTTTTCCACAAACGTTTTCAGACTTTCTCTCAGAAGAATTCTCAGAAACATCCCTGAAATCATTCTCAGTGGCATCGCCTCACGGGCTGTCTTTGAGCGAGGAAACCAGTGGTATCCAGCCAGAGATTCTGTCTTCGGCAGCGGGAAACGTCTACGTGCTCACCGTACCCCTCTGCGATCCTCGCAATGCTCAGGAGCGGCTTGCGGTTCTGCGATTGCTTGGCAAAAATGCCTGGTCAGACGAAGACCTTGATTTAATTGAGACGGTCGCGGCACAGGTCGCCCTAGCCCTCTCTCAGGCAAAGCTTTATCAGCAGCTTCAGGTTCAAACTGAACAGATGCGATCGCAGCTTGCCATTGCCCGGCAGGTGCAGGCGAGTCTACTGCGGCAAACCCTACCGGAACTAGAGCAGGCAAGAGTCCAGGCGGTAACGATTCCGGCGCAGGAGATCGGCGGTGACTTTTTTGAGGTGTACGAGCATCCCGACGGTCATGTATGGATCGCAGTGGGCGATGTTTCTGGCAAAGGTGTTCCGGCAGCCCTGCTAATGGCAAGCGCGATTTCGCTGCTGCGGCGAGAACTGAGCCAAGACATGCTGCCCACGCCGGATGAAGTGCTGCAAAAGTTAAACCACAGCCTGTTTCAAGAGCTAGTTGGCAGCAGTTGCCTGATCACGATCGCGATCGGCTGCTACACCCCAGAAACGGGAGAGTTTGTTTATGCGAATGCGGGTCATGTCTATCCGATCGTCTGGTCTCGATCGCGACAGGAGGAAACTGCACCCACCTATCTCAAAGTACGGAGTGTGCCGCTGGGCATCTTGCCGCTTTGGCAGGCCGAGTCTGGCCGGCAAATGCTCAATCCGGGCGACGTGGTGCTGCTGGTGAGCGATGGCATTACAGAAGCTGAGTTGAGCGACACCGCAATCCAAAGCAGTTCTCCTGGAGCCAGCGATTTTCCTAGTGCTCTGCCGCTGCTGCGGTCAGCCGGACTTTGGGAGATCCTGCGTCAGCGATCGTCTTTTGATCTGGGCGATGTTTTAGCAGAAATTCGCGGTCACTGCCCAGTGCAGGACGACGACCAAACGCTACTTACTCTGGAGGTGCTTTAGCGTATGAGAACCGAGATTCAAGTTCCCAGCGACTTGAGATTTCTAACAATTATTGAGAACTGGCTGCTGAACTCTCTCGCACTGGAGCTTGAGGAACAGGTTGATTGGCAGCGTCACTCTTGTCGGCTGCGGCTGGCTCTGGTCGAAGCTTACTCCAACGTTGTCCGTCATGCTCATCAGGGTCAGCCCGATCTGCCTGTCATGATCAAGGTCGAACTGAAAGCACGAAACCTGCAACTCGAAATTTGGGATCACGGGCAGGGATTTGACCTTTCAACCTATTTGCCGCCAATTCCTCAAGATAAGCAGGAAGGGGGCTACGGCTGGCTGATTCTCAATCGTTTGATGGATCGGGTTGAGTACCAGCTGCGGGTGAACGGGCGCAATTGCCTGAGGCTAGAGACAACGCTGCCAGAACGCGAAGTGATGTCAGTCAACAGCTAAAGTTGCTGACGGTTATTCTGCAAAGCAAGCTCCTTCTTTGAGCAGATACTCAAATCCTGAACGGTCTGCCTATGCTGTGAGAAAATCTGTTTTTCTCTTGCAGAACCAATGAAGCGGGCAATTTTTGTTTTAGGGGCACAGCGCAGCGGCACTTCTGTCACCAGTCATGTACTGTCAGAACTTAGCGTGCAGTTTGGAGACCGCGATCGATTTATTCAGTTTGATCACAATCCGATCTTCTTTGAGTTGCAATGGGTAAACGAACTGAATGATCAGATTGTGAAAGCGATCGGTCATCAGTACATCGATTTCTTTCTGCCGCTCGAAGCTGATTTTATGGCTCCTAAAATCCAGCCGCAGATCCAGGCGATTCAGGCAAACATTCATCGATTGATTCAGAATGAATGGCACGATCAGGTGGTGCGAAGCAGTTTCCCTTTCAAGGCGATCGAAGCAGCAGATTCGCAAGATTTCATCATCGGTATTAAAGATCCAAGAATTTCACTCACGTTTCCCATCTGGGAGCCTGTTTTATTAGCGCGAGGCTATTCAATTCAGGTTGTTCAACCATTTCGATCACCCGTTGGATTTTTACACTCAAATCAGAAGTTATTTCATCAATGGGAAGGTTGGACGATCGATCGACATCTGCATTTTTGGCTTCAGCTTAATTTAGCAGCAGTCTATTTCACACGACGTTATCCGCTTCACCTCCTGAACTATGACCGTTTGATGCAATTTTCGTTAGAAGAAGTTGTCCAGCTTGTCACTGCACTATCACTGAATGCTTCTCTCACTGAGAAAGCAGCAGCTGTGGTTCAAACTGAGCATTATCATCACGGCGATCGATCAAAAGACGTTCAGACGGATATTCCCTGGGTCAATGAGGTTTATTTAAAACTTTGTAACAAAACTATTACAGCCAACGATTACCTGAACTACCGTCAGCAAATGCGATCGATGTCACTTGTCTAAGTTTTGATGGGTGAGAGGAAGTTTGCGTTGCAGCTTCCTAAATCTTCTATAAATGGGGAACTTTGAGCAGTGGAAAGCCTCCAGCATGAGGTTGAAAGGCTAACAAAATTGGGAGGGCAATCCACAGATGATTGTATACGGTAGCCACCCTTGGGAGAACCCTACTCTTCCGAATTTCAAAGTCCCCCAGCATTAGGAACTTGGGGGCAAGGTAGGACTGCTACGACTGATTAATTCTACGAGTGATTAAACAGATCGGTAATAAGCCATTGCCACCCTACAAGATTGCGATCCTGCTAAGAATTGACCCAGTCTACTTTGCCAGATAGCTCTGAGCTTCCTGAGCGACTGCCTGCATCTCGTCCTGAGCAAGCCGCCCCAGTGCAGACCGCGCTTCAGGATGATTGAAACGGCTGAGTGCTTGAGCCACTCGGTAGCGAATTTGCCAGTCTGAATCTGAGATATAGGGTAGAAGTAAGTTAACTGCCCGATCGTCTCCCAATTCCCCAAGCGAACCGATCGCTGCCGTTTTTACCAGTTCATTCTCGGATTGGAGAGCGGTTTGGAGCAGGTCAAACGATTGCGGGTCACCCAGTTCGCCCAGTGCTGCAATCACGCTGAACTGCACCAGCCACTCTGAGGAGCGATGGTAAAGCTGCTGAAGATCATTGAATGCTTCTGTTAGCTTTAATGCACCGATTGAGTCTGCGGCGGCTGCTTGCACATCGGGTTCGGGGTCTTCGGTGAGGGCACGACGTAGAATTTCGAGCGCTGTGGAGGGATTTTGTCGCCCCAAGCTCGAAAGCTGGCTCACTGCCGCATATCGCACTCGTACATTGCGATCGACCACCAGCGGCTGGATCAGGTCAAAGGCGATCGACGGTTCGATCTGGCGAAGTTGATTGACACCGCTCAACCGATGCCCAAAGTCTTCTGAACTTAAAAGTTCCTGAACAGATTCGGGGGTAACGCTCATTTTTTAATCGTCAATTTTGAGTTTTTAGCTATTCTCCCATACCCTGCTGCGCTGCCATAAAGCGCACAATGTCGCCGCGGGTGAGAATGCCAATCAATTTACCGTCGTTGCTGAGTACGGGCAATCGATGAACGCTGCGATCGTGCATGAGCTGAGCTGCCTCGCGCAGGGATTTGTCGGGCTTGATCGTGACAATATCGCGATCGGTCATAACTTCGCCGACCGTTTGCCCCAGGGCTTTGTGCAGTTCGCGCTCGTAGCGGGCAGGATTTTCCAGATAAATGACGCTGTCCAAGATTTTGATATAAGCGGGTGGGGTAGCTCCGGTTTCCTGCCACATCAGGTCAGTTTCAGAAATAACGCCCACCAGACTGCCGCTGTCGTTAACCACAGGCAGACCGCTGATTCGTTTCTCTGCCAGAATTTGAATCGCTTCATTAAGCGGTGTTTCTGGCTTGACCACGATTGGATCTGCGGTCATAACATCTGCAACGGTTGTAACCATAAGCACTTAGCGATGCGGTTCGTAAGGAATTAAAATTGCCTTCATTCTAGAGAATTGCAGCCGAGGCAGAAACAGCCCCCTGGAGGATTTCCCCTCACGATTTAATAACAATTTATGCCAGAGATTCATCGTTGAGATTCACAGAACGATCGCAGCACCGCCACACAGTGGTCGATCGCGCCTAGATGAGCAATCTCATAACCGTGCGTGTTTTGTGTTGGAAAGCTGAGACAGGCAGCACGGGGCACATGACCAAATTTCATCGCGATCGAGCCATCGCTGCCAAACCCGCTCAGAACTGCCATTTGCAGCGAGAGATTCTGGCAATCGGCAGCTTGTAGAAGCTGGGCGTTGAGGGCTTCATCATAAATGCCGTAGCCATCCTGCACCAGCAACACAGGGATTGTGCCGTCTTCGATCGGGTATTCCGCCGAGAGGGGGCAGATTTCGAGAGCAATCAGGGCATCTAAAGACTGTTTTTGGGTGAAATACATTGCACCGATCGCCCCAACTTCTTCTTTGGCAGAAGCCACCAGATACACATCCATTGCAGGCTGCTTGAGCGTCTCCGCCAGGGACAGCAGAATGGCGATCGAGGCTTTGTTGTCCAGTGTGTAGCTGGCGATGTAGTCGTTCAGACGAAAAGGCTGCTTGCGATGTTTTCCGATGACCACTCGCGTTCCTGGTCGCACGCCCGTCTCCGCCAGCTCTGCCGCAGATCGTTTGGTTTCAACCCAGGCAGCTTCCCAAGTCAGGGGCTTATCTTCCTGCAATGCCTTCTGAGGGGACTCGTGCGACACATGACGCGACCCAAAGCTGAGAATGCCGCTCACCGTCGATCGATCGCCCAAAATATCAACCACGCCTTCGCCATAAACCCAGGGATAGGCGCCGCCCAACCTGCGAACGTGCAGCCGCCCGTCTGATTCAATCGATTTCACAATGCCGCCGATCTCGTCTTTATGGGCGGTGATGGCAATCGATCGCTTTGCCTCAGCAGAATCCCCAGTGGAACCTGCTGAAATTTTCGCGATCACATTATCCGCCGCATCGATCCAGGCTTCGATTCCCAGTGCTTCAAACTGCCGCAGTAAATAGTCGTTGATTTCCTGCTCTGCACCGCTGGGAGAGTGGCAGAGGACGAGTTCGGTAATGGTGTCGAAGAGGCGATCGAAGGAGGACATTTTACGAATAGCGGATTCCGGCTTGCTTTAAGCGATCGAGTGCTTGCTGAAGCCGATCGCAGTCTGCAATCAAGCTAATTCGCACATAGCCCTCGCCGCCCGCACCAAAGGCATTGCCCGGAGTGACAACGACGCCCGTCTGCTGAAGCACGGATAGGGCAAAATCAGTGGAGCTGATGCCAGAGGGACAGGGAATCCACAAATACATCGTGGCTTTGGTTTTAGGGATGTTCCAGCCCAGGTCTGCCAAGCCCTGAATCAGGAAATCACGGCGGGTACGGTAGCGCTCCTGAACTTCATGCACATAGTGATCCGGAAGTTGAAGAGCGGTTTCGGCAGCTGCCTGAAGGGCTGCAAAAATGCCGTAGTCCAGATTGGTTTTCAGCGTACGAAGTCCCTGAATCACATGGCGATTGCCCACTACAAAGCCGACTCGCCAGCCTGCCATGTTGTAGGTTTTAGACATGGTGTGAAACTCGACGCTAATATCTTTTGCGCCCGGAATTTCTAAGAGACTGGTCGGCTGGAAACCGTCAAACGCCAGCTCTGCATACGCCTGATCGTGAACCAGCAGAATTTCGTAGCGACGGGCAAAGGCGACAATCTCTTCAAAGAATTCGCGGGGGGCAGTCGCGGTGGTAGGGTTGCTGGGATAGTTGAAAAAGAAAATTTTTGCCTGTTCCGCAACGGCATCGGGAATCTTGGTTAAGTCAATCAGCCAGTCGTTTTCGGCTGACAGAACGATCGGATGAATCTTGCCGCCTGCAATCACCGGACCCCGAAAATGCACCGGGTAAGACGGACTGGGAACCAGGATTAAATCGCCCGGATTGATATAGGCGATCGCCAAATGTCCTAGCCCTTCTTTGGAACCCAGGAGGGGCAGTGCCTCACCGTCCGGGTCGAGTGCCACATTGTAGCGTCGATAGTACCAGTCGGTAATGGCGCGACGAAAGCTTGCCGTGCCTTCAAAGGGCGGATAACCATGGTTTGCCGGATTTTTGAGCGCCTGAACTGCCGCTTCGACGATCGGTTCTGGGGTGGCTCCATCGGGGTTGCCCATGCCCAGATCAATCAAGTCCAGACCTTTTTCGCGGGCGCGGGCTTTCAGTTCGTCCAGTCGAGCAAAGACGTAAGGAGGCAGGGCTTGCAGCCGTTCAGCCGGGGTGATCCAACTCAGCGTCATGGCTTCACCTCGTTTACAGAAGATGCTTCAGAAGGGGAATCGATCGCATCTGCCGCAACCGAATTTCTAAGGTGGCTGATGCTCTGGTTTCGAGCCTCACTGGGAGCCGTTGTAGACACCATCGCCGCCATAAGCTGATCGGGCGTGACAGTAAAAGGCAAACGGTGGATATCTGAACTGGGACGACAGGCAATTTCTGCCGATCGCTGAAGGTCTGCCAGCGTTACGTTAATCAGTCCCAAATCTGCCAGCGTTTGCGGTAGCCCAATTTCACCGTAAAACTTCAAAAGCTGCTGTCTTGACGTGGCTGCCAGGATACTGCCCTGCACCATTTCTTCCAGCCGAAGCTGCACCAGAATGCCAAAGGCGACTTTTTCCCCGTGCAGTGTGCCGTGACTTTGCAAGAGATGCGTCAGCCCGTTGTGAACCGCGTGAGCTGCCACAGTTCGACACTGCGCTCCACCCATGCCGCCAATGACCCCCGCCATCAGCACCGAGGCATCGACCACTTCTCGCCAAACGGCACTCCCCGGCAAGTTCAGAGCCTCGATCGACTTTTGCAGCAGCAAATCTCGCAAGACCCGTGCCTGCTGTACTGCCCCAATAATTAAAGTCTGGTCAGAATGTCTGCTGCTCACCGATGCTTCATACCACTTCGCCAGTGCGTCCCCGATCCCTGCAACCAGGGTGCGGCGCGATGCCGTTTCGACAATCGAGTAGTCCAGAATCAGCAAATTTGGGCAGTGGGGCAAAGGCACATCGTAGAGAAACGCGCCTTCGTCAGAATATACATTTGAGAGCGCAGTCCAGGCAGCGCAGGTTGCCCCGGAGGTCGGAACGGTGACGATCGGCAAATTGCACTGATGCGCCACGAGCTTTGCTGCATCCAATGCTTTACCGCCACCAACCCCCATAATTACTTCTGCCTGATGGTCTGCCGCCGCCTGCCGCAGTGCTGCAATTCCTGCCTCGCTACAATCCCGTCCGTAGGATGCTTCTGCCAGGGCAAGTCCCTGTTCGATTGCGATCGGCTCCAGCAAAGGACGCATTACCGCCAGCGATCGATCGCCGCCAATCACCAGAAAACGCTGACCAAACCGGGCAATCGCACTTCCCATCTGCGCCAGAATTCCTGTGCCTCTGGCAACTTGAGCAGGTGCGATCGTCAACACAGGAAGCGATAAATCAGAATCAGTCATAGAACAGGCAAAAGGTACAAAAATCAGGTAAAAGTCAATCGAAAGTATAGACCACTTTACTACAGGGCAACGGAATCTCGCCTCGGCAAGTTACTGGATAAATCAGCTTGCAGCACTAGATTCAGGCTGCGGTAGCTTTGCCAGATTTTCAGTAAAAACGTGAATTGCCATCTCCTCATCGTCTCGCACTTCGAGCGATCGCCGCACTTCGCCCACAACGAGCAACTGGCTTAATCCTGGCTCTGGATGCACGATCGTCCTTGCCCGAATCAGCAATTTCTCATCGCCCCGGCTGAGCCGTCCGTAGGAATACAAATCATACGCTGCCTGTTTGAGCGTTGCTTCAAGCTGCTCCTCAGTCACGGTGGGTGGTACGGCAATCACCGCCAGCGTCGAACCCGCATCGTACACCGTCGAAAAGCGCACTGCTCCCGGAATCCTTACGCGGGTAAAGGGAACCACCCCTAGCGCAAACAGACCGACTGCCAGCACCAGCGTAAAGCCCGTCACGCCCACCAGACGGAAGCGAATGCCCCACTTCAGCAGAAAAGCCAGCCCCGTCAAACCTGCTAGCACCAGCGCGGCGATCGCAGTCCATTGAGCGTATTGAAGGAAAGCAGAAGTCGTTAGCATGACTCAATAATGATCAAAAGAAAGGAAACAGAAGAACCGAGAACTTATTCTTAAAAATTATTCGTTACTGACAAAGCCCGCAGGCTGAATGTCCTTGGCAAGTTCGATCGCCGCCTTCAGGGTATGCCAGGACAAATTCGCGCATTTAATCCGTACGGGAAACTGTGCTACGCCCTGCATCACGTTTAGCTTGCGAAGCTCCTGCGGAAATTCGGCTTCGCCGCGCATCATTGCCTGGAACCGCTGCACCATTTCTAAAGCCTCAGTGACGGTTTTGCCACGCAGCGCGTCTGCCATGAGATCAACTGATGCCATTGCGATCGCACAGCCTTCGCCCTCAAATTTCACGTCCTCAATGCGATCGCCTGCCTCACTCAGATGCAGGGTTAGCTCGATCGTGTCCCCGCAAGAGGGATTATGACCTTTTTGATAGCGATCGATCGGGTCAGTTTTACCGCGATTCCGGGGCTTTTTGTAGCGTTCCAGAATCACCTGTTGATAAAGATCGCGCAGGTTGTCCAGGGACATAAATCTATTGGCTGTGATGACTCTCCTTTCTCATCGTATCAGCGTTGCGGAGGTTCGGGGAAAAAGGGGAACGAGGGGGTCAGGGGATGAGGGGATGGGGAGGGCAGGGAGAGTTTAGGCGGCGGCGGCTGCTTTTTGATGCTGATGCTGACGAACTAGTTCATACGCAGGTTCATAAATCGCTTCGCGAAATGCTTCAAGGGAATAACCTGCAGTTTGTACGGCATGCTGAACAAGCGGCATATCTTCTGTCTGAAAGTAAATGAGCAGGTCGCGATCGTCGTTCTCGGTCGGTTCTGCCCCAACGACCATAAACTCTACTTCTCCTGTTCTCAGTAACGCCCAGCTCAACTGCCCCTCAGCCTCGTAGCAATTGAGGACTTCAAGCTTCAGCACGTTTTGGTAAAAGTTGATGTTGCGGCTCATTTCCGGCATTCCATGATTACAGCAGATGATTTCAGTCCGATTCTTCAGGCAATCCAGCAGCTTGTTTCCTCCCACCGCTTTATAGTTCAATTGTACTGCTTAAAGTTATCCTTTGCCTACCGGGATATAAAAGGTTAGTCACGGATTGCTTAACACCGATTGCTTAACGAAGCGAATTAGGGCAATTTCCCAATAAAAAATCCCCCAGGTGTGGGGGACTAAGGGGATGAGTACAGCAGAAACACCGCTGCTTACATCGTTTGTTTTACGGGAGTCTAAAAGACCGATAGATTATGCACTCACCAGAAGCTTATCGATTTGCTTTGCCGTCTCAAAGAAATAGGCAGCGTTTTCTTCTGGGGTTTTGGGCAGAATTCCGTGCCCGAGGTTGAGGATATGTCCCCGGTTTCCGGCTTTCTTAATCGTGTCGATAATTCGATCGCGGATAAACGGCTGCGAACCAAACAGAACACAGGGATCGATATTGCCCTGAACGCCCACATTCGGTCCTAACCGCCGCCGGGCATCTGCCATGTCTACTGTCCAATCGACGCTGACAATATCTACACCCGACTGACCCATCAGTTCCAACACGCCTGCGCTGCCGCTGATGTAGAGAATCATAGGCGTATCGGGGTGAGTTGCTTTCACCTGCTGCACAACACGCTGCTGATAAGGAAGGGCAAACTCCTTGTAGTCTTGAGGGCTGAGCTGGCCTGCCCAAGAATCAAACATCTGGACGACTTGTGCGCCGCAGTCGATCTGATAGCAGGCATAAGTGGCGATCGAGTCTGCAATTTTGCCCAGGAAGGAGTGCAGCATTGCAGGCTCCGAGAAAGCCATGCTCTTGATAATGGTGTAGTCCTTAGAGCTTTTGCCTTCGATTGCATAAGCCGCTAGCGTCCAGGGTGCGCCGACAAAGCCCAGCACAGCAGCTTCATTGCCAACTTCCCCACGCAGCGTTTGCAGAATTTGGCGGATAAAGGGCAGCGAAGCGTCGGGGTCGAGCGGAGTGAGTTTGTCGATCTGCTCTTGAGAGCGAATGGGCGGATCGATGATTGGTCCCCGGCTTTCAATGATGTCAAAGGGAATGCCAATTCCGGGGAGCGGAGTCAGAATATCGGAGAACAAAATCACGCCGTCTGGACGGAAAGCACGCCAGGGCTGAAGCGAAATTTCTACCGCAATGTCGGGATTCTCCGATCGCTCCCGAAACGAGGGATACTTGTCGCGCAAATCCCGATAGACTTTCATATAGCGTCCCGCTTGCCGCATCATCCACACGGGCGGACGATTTAACACTTCACCTCGCGCAGCCCGCAGCAAGTAAGGAACTTGTTGTGATCCGGTCATCTCAACTCCACTTTTGTTAAATCGATCGTTCAGCACGTTTGTTAGCTTATCACTCTCAGATCCCTCGCCTGGAGTGGGGACTTGCAGAACCGTTACAAAACGTTAGAGCAGTGAAAATCCTGGAAACAAAACTTTAGCAAAACAAACTTATGCCCGGTTAATTCTGCTCCGGTCTTTCAGATAATTCTGTTTCATGTCTGGGCGAAGCAGGCTGGGCAGGAATTTTTTGGCTGTAGAAGCAGTACAGCACTTGCCCTTCTAGCGTCGTTTTAAACTGCGCGTCAAATTCGATCGCCTTTCGATCGAGAAACTGCTTGGCAAATTCGGCAGATGAATGGGTTTCCATTGCAAAATCAAGCACAGACAGTTCACCGCGATGCTCCTGCACCAGACGGTAAAAAATTCCGTCAAGCTGTCTCTCCCTCGCCTGTTGGGCTTCCTCCTGTTCCTGACTTCGCTGCTGCTGCCACTGCCAAAATCGCCAGCCTATGTAAGCTACGCTACCCAGCATCAGAAAAGGCAACAAAAGCCGGAGCAGCGCGATCGCAAAAGCAAGAACAAATAGCCCCACAACCAGCATGGTCAGGGGTTGAGCAAAAATCCGGCTGGAGCGGCGGCGAGACATAGCGCGTTTGAGGGTGGGTTGTTTTTTGATCCTATCCCGCTTCTTAAGAATCGTCTTGCCTATGATTGTTGCTCATACCCGACGTTCATGCCTTAACGCTCATCACCTTCCCTTATCCCTGGCTCTGCCGCTCTCGAAACTCCACGCGATCAGCACGAATCATAATGTCATAGTGACCAAAGAAATCGTGTCCCAGCAGTCCAAGATCCAGTTCGGGTCCGGCGATCGCCACCAGAACATTTTGAGCCACTGCCCCGCCTACCTCGATCGACTGCACATAGCCCAGCGGAAAAGAAACGCTGCGATCGCTGGCAGTATTGACGACTGCTTCACTGACTGGAACAACGCCCAAAGCATTTGCCATCTGCCGCGTAATCAATGTGCCGCTTGCTCCCGTATCTAGAATCATCTCAAAAGGCTGACTACCATTAAACGTGACGCGAATCACGGGCGTATTGCCTGCTCGCCGCACGATCGGGGCAGAAAAGGCGCGAGGACTGGATGGATTGGCCGCCGCAGGAGGTCGAGCCGGAGTTGCAGTAGCCCGTGTCACCGGACGAGGAGCGGGTGGAGGTGGAGGAGCAGGCAAAACAATGATCGCATCGGGATCTTTCGGCAAATTAGCACGGTTCGCTTGCTGCTGTGCCTGAGCTAGAGCGCGGCGATAGTCCTTCAATTTTTGCTGTGCCTGAGAATATTCTTTGCTGGACTGGGGCACGGTTTTCATCAGATCGATCGCCTGCTGCCAGCGATTTGTCACCAACTGCCAATCGTCTTTTGACTGGGCAGACTGCGCGATGCCAGCGGCACTTTTTGCCCGATCGAGTGCTTGAGCATAGGCTCTAGAGGTTTGACCCGCAGCCGCGGTTGTTGGAGCCACAATGGTTTTTGTCTGAGAATTTGCTGGGGAATTTACTGGAGAGGCTGACACCACAGGCGGCACGGGAGAAAATGCCTGAATCAAACGACGATCGCATCCTGTCAGCAGCACCAGACCCAGGCTCGACAGCAGCAGAGCAGTTCGACCCGAAAAAGCATTCGTCATAGGAAGAGAGACGGCGCAGAAATAAGAAACAAACATCCAGCCCAGGAACAGCAGTTTAGAACAGCCGAAACCCAAACTTTTCTATTAGTTTGCCCTCAAACCCGAATTTGCGACACAGCAATCTGTCCATCAAAGCAAACAGCAACATCTGAATCTGCATCTCGATCGCGCTGGCTGTAGTCCCCAGCGTAATACAGATACTCGCCCTCTTGCCGATAGCTTGTGGGCAAAGGCTGGGTGCAGAGCGGACAAAAGACGATTTCCGGCTCAGGCATTCCCGCTTCCAGATGGGGCAGATTGACATTCCAGAACGTGCCGAGTTCGAGCGGCAGCGACATCAGCTTTTCCAGGACGCGCACGGTGAGCCGCTCTGCCAACGCCCAATCGATCGCCCGTCTGCGGTGAATGTAGTGAGAAATCGCAATTCCCGGAATCCGGTGAAACGCTGCCTCGCGGACTGCCGCAACGGTTCCAGAGATATATACATCTGCCCCCAAATTGCCCCCGGCATTGATCCCTGAAATCACCCAGTCCACAGGAGAAAAGAGCTGCGTCACCGCAATCCGGGTGCAGTCTGCCGGAGTTCCTTCGATCGCAATTTCCCGATCTGGTTGCTCCGCAGTTTCTCCAGGAGGGAATCGTCGCTCGACGTGAATGCCGCGATGGGTTGTCACCTGATGCCCGCAGCCAGAATGGGGCAACTTGGGCGCAACGACGATCGCTTGTTGGCTTGCAGCCTCACTCACCGCCCGTTTCAGCGATCGAATTCCGGGCGCGTCGATGCCGTCGTCGTTAGTAAGAACGATCGTCATGCGGGTAACTGGTTATGCAGGTAGCAGGTCATGCAGGTAACTGACAAAGGACACGCCGCATTTGCCGCATATTGTTGGGCAAATCTAGCTTGATCGCTTCCTGAATGAACTGGGTCGGAATCGGGATCATCGGCGTTGCCTGTACTGAGTAGGTGAGCAGTGTACCTTGATAAAAATCATGCAGCTTCAGGGTTGCGCTAAAGTCGTTAAAGCTGCCTTGCTCTAGCTGAAACTGAATTTGCTGCCAGGTTGTCTGCGCCGTTTCAAACACTTTAAGATAAATTTCGACCTGGGCTGCGAACAGGAAAAACGCTTTGCGGGCAACCTGATACAGTCGTTTATCCTGCCGGGAACTGCTGACGCTCAGAACTTCGCTACGCGTCATATCAGGGAAATACTGCACCCAGCGCGGATAGTCTGTAATTTGCTGCCATGCCAGCGATCGATCGATGGGCAAATAGATTTGCGTGGTAACGGCTCCGCCCCAAAGCGAGTGCGATCGAGTTTGCAGCAGCACCTCACCATTGAGCAGCCTGTCCTGATTGCGACGGGAATCAATCCCCAGCGTGTCTGAATCGTTGAACTGCACCGGATCGATCAAGGCAGATGCCAGCATACTTCCCATACATTTCTCCTCACTGCTCTCCTCACTGCACGATCTGCCAGACTCAAGCGGCTTATTCACGAAACCCTTTCTTGCTATCAGGCTGACCTACAGTCCGTTGTAGTCGCTGTCAACTGAAGATACAACCGCCAATCGGGTGAGCAATTGTAAAATTCTCGCAAACTTTCTGCCGCTAACACAGCAATTCTATCGGGGGATCGCCTTTTAGTTTCGATCGCCGCTGGGCAAATTGTCTGCCTGTCCTGCTCAATCTCTACACCCCCATGTCAAAATAGGTTGCGTCAATTCCCGTCTATTTCCTGTTTGCAGGAGGCATGGTGTGAGGCATTCCCCCAATCTGGGCGTTACGATCTTTCTGTATATTGCTGGAATCTTGCTGGTCATGATGGCGATCGTGCTCATGCTGCAAGCCTTTAATGTCCGAGTACCAGAGCCTGCAATCTGGGCAGTGGTGCTGCTGTCGATTGGTGCAGGCATTCTGGCAGGCATTCGCAATCGGTAGAACCCTCCTCTAGTGTTCCCTGCCAAAAATTGCCTAATGATGCCTGTTAGCCTTCCGCGACTTAGAGCCAAAGCCCAAGAAATGTCCCAATAATGCCCCATGCTGAAATCCCTGCGTCCCGAGACCACCATTTTTCTTGCCTGTCTTTTGCTCACCGTTTTCATTTGGGTATTGCGCGGTCTAGGCATTCTCACTTTCGTTCCAGGTAGCCTGATCTGGTTCCTTATCCTTGCCACCGTCGGCACAGCGATCGTCAACGGCTTACTGAGCACCCGCCGCTAACCCCCTCATCTCCTCACCTACTGCTTTACCCCTCTATCTCTCTACCCCTCTACCCCTCCGCCTTCATGTTCATCCTTACCCTCGCCGAAATTGCCCAATTCCGATCGCAGCTTGCCGCAGACCCGATTGCCCTGCGTACTCTGGACATGATCGAAGACTGCGACGGCGATCTCGAAGATGCTGCGATTACACTGGCACTCCAGGTTGGACAGGAGCCGAATCGATCGGATCAGTGGCTGGATGGATTGGCGAAGCGGTGGCGCGTGTTTATCTGCCAATCGGACGCAAAACCTTCGCTTGCCAAGGGGTCAGTGGTTGAACTGGTACGGGCACTCTCGGTCGAAACGACGCTACCCTCGGCTTTAGCAACGCCGATCGCAATTTATGTGGTGAAGACGGGGATTGAAGCGTTTTGTAAGCCGTTGGAGGAGAAGTTATAGGGGGATGGGAGCGGGAGGAAGTGGGAAGTGGGGAGGCGAGGAGATGGGGAGATAAGGGGATGAGCAGGTGATATGGAGCATTGGCAATCACGGTAGTTCTGGAATGGTTTGAGTCGGAGGCGATCGATGAGTTTATCTTTAGACGATCAGATTCGCGTTCATGTATTTGTGGCGGGCAAAGTGCAGGGGGTGGGGTATCGGGCTTCAACCTGGGACATGGCGCAACTGCTAAAGCTGAATGGCTGGGTGCGAAATTTGCGCGATGGGCGAGTCGAGGCAGTGTTTGAAGGGGCAGCCTATCAGGTTGAGGAAATGCTGCGCTGGTGTCATCAGGGTCCCCCTGCGGCGATCGTGAAGGAAGTGACGGTAAACCACGAACCATTCGAAGGGTTGAAGCAGTTTGAAGTCATGCGCTCGGCTTAGAAGATGAACAGAACGCGCTGAAGAACTTAACCAGCTCAACGATCGTCTACTAATTCGCAGCGAAGCCAAACGACGGCGATAGAATGGGTGGAACGCTGACGCCCCCGTTTTATTGCAGCAGATATGGGTACACTCTGCCTGACTCCCTTGTTTTCCTCCCCATTCCTTTTCTCGCCTGAATCCTATGGATGCCAACCAAAACAATCCGGCTCAAGCTCGCCAGACGCGACAGCAGTTTGTCAACCCGGAAGATTATTTGTCCTATGAGCTGGGCAAAGCGGTACGAGAACTGCCGCCGCTCTATACTCGTCTGCTGGCAGGAACGCTAACGGCACTCGTTTTGGGAGCTTTGGGCTGGGCATACTTTAGCAAAGTAGACGAAGTAGCAGTGACTCAGGGCGAACTGATTCCGGCTGCTCAAGTGCGACCCGTACGGGCACTGGAAGGTGGCGTAATTCGAGAAATTAAGGTCAAAGAGGGCGATGAAATTAAAAAGGGTGATGTGCTGATTGAGCAAGACCTCACCCTGTCAGAATCTGAAGTGACGCGACTGGCTCAGGCAGCAAACTTGATTAAGCAAGACATTGCCCGTCTGGAAGCCGAGCGATCGGGCAAAATGGATGCGGGCAGCAATCTACAAAATCAGCTCCTCGAAGCCCGGCTGCGCGAGTTTGATAGCCGCCAAGCAACCGCCGCCACCGAAGTTCAGAGACAGGCTGCTGCGATCGAAGAAGCCCGCACCCAGCTTGCTAAACTGCAAGAAAATTTGGTAAATGCTCGCACCCAGCTCACCAATGCCCAGGAGCGAGAATCCAGCCTGCGCGGATTAATTGACGGCGCGATTCCCCGCTTTGATTATCTGGAGGCAAAGGATCGGCTCACTGAAGCTCAAGATCGGGTCTCCACACTGCAACAAGAAATCGCAGGGCAACAGCAAGCAATTCGCCAGGCAGAGCAAGCATATCAGGGCGCACAACAAGCCCGTCAGCAGCTCGGCTCCCAGCGGCAGAGCGAGATTCTCACCCAGCTCAACCAACGGCGTGAAGAACTCTCAAACGTGGAAGGTCAACTCAAGCAGGCACAGCTCCGCAGCGAGGGGCAAGTAATTACCGCTCCCATTGCCGGCAAGATCTATAACATTCAGACGAGTGTGGCAGAGCGATCGGTTGAACCTGGGGAGGAACTCCTGTCCATTTTGCCGGAAGGTCAAAACTTGGTGCTGGAAGTCAAAGTCCTGAACCGTGACATTGGTTTTATCCATGAGGGAATGCGGGCAAAAGTAAAGCTAGCAACCTTTCCGTTTCAGGAATTCGGTGTGATCGATGGAGAAGTGCTGCAAATTAGCCCCAACGCCACGCTGGATAGGGACTTAGGCTTGGTTTACTCAGCGCGGGTCAAGCTTAACCAAGTAGCGATGCAAGTGCAGGGTCGCGAGGTTCCGTTTGCGCCCGGTATGGCGGCAACCGCAGAACTTGTGACTCGCCAGCGATCGGTGTTGACCTTCCTGCTAGAGCCGATTACTCGCCGCTTTAGTGAGGCATTCTCAACGCGCTAGGCAAGCTACTTTATCAAAAGTTATGTCTCTGCCTTAAAGAAAGCCTCAGACTTGCCCAGCATTTCGATCGCCTGGTCTGCATCGATCAACCGTTTCAGCACTACCTGACCGATCGATCGCGCTTCGGGCTTGCTGCTGTCAGAGTCGATCCGCTTAACTTCGACCATGATTACCTCATCCTCAACTCGATAGAGCCACAGCTTTTCGCTGTTTTCGATGATGCAAAGATTGGTTTGCTGAATTTCTGGCTTACGCCGCCAGGCTGCTTCATTCCATAGACCTCCAAATTCCCACACGCGCCCGATCGTCCATCCTTCTGAAAGAAAAAAGTATTTCACGGCGTTTCACAGTGTTGCTGCAAGCTGAGTCATTGCTCATTTTGCCACCTCTGGCTAGGAGCGGCATTGGCATTGGCAAAAGTTTCTATCCTTTTTACTCAAGGCAAAGCTTTTATAGCCACGATCGCGGCAGGGAAGAATGCGATCGATCAAAATAAACGACAAAGGAAGTAGCCCTAGTCTTTCACCCCCAATCTCAAAATCTCCCCGCAGCTTCAACCAAAAATATCAAGCTGTTCACTCGGCTCAGCCACCGTTCGATAGTGACCATTGCGCTCCTGCGCCTTTCGGTCTGCTTTGGGCAGTGTTCCCTGCCGTAGACCCACCGCAATCCGGGAATGCTTCTCGATCTGCGTCATCACCTGACGGGCACGATCGATCACCGAGGCAGGCAGTCCGGCGAGTCGTCCGGCTTCGATGCCATAGGAGCGATCGGCTCCACCAGGACGTACTTGATGCAGGAAGATGATTTGATCCGGCAGCTCCTTCACCGTCACCTGATAGTTGGCAACGTTCGGCAGAATTGAGGCAAGCTCATTGAGCTCGTGATAGTGGGTGGCAAAAATTGTGCGGGCGCGAAGCTCGCTGGCTAAGTGTTCCGCCACTGCCCAGGCGATCGACAGTCCATCAAATGTCGCCGTTCCCCGGCCGATTTCATCCAGCAGCACCAGCGAATGCGCCGTGGCATGATTGAGAATATTTGCCGTTTCGTTCATTTCCACCATAAAGGTCGATTGTCCGGTTGCCAGGTCATCGACTGCACCCACACGGGTAAAGATGCGATCGCATACGCCCAGCGTCGCCCCATTTGCCGGAACAAAGCTTCCTACCTGTGCCAAAAGCTGAATCAGCCCCACCTGTCGCAAATAGCAGCTCTTGCCGCTCGCGTTTGGGCCTGTCAGCACAATCAGATCTGGCGCAGTTTCGCCTTTTCCGCCTCCCATTTCCGTCGAATTCGGCACAAAGAATCCTGCCGGAAGCGATTGCTCGACCACCGGATGCCGACCGGCTGCGATCGTCAATTCACGAGTGGGCACGATCTGGGGACGCACATAGCCGCGAAACGCCGCAATTTCTGCCAGAGAACAAAGGGCATCGATCGCCGCAATTGCCTGCGCCACCTGCCGAATTGGAGCTGCCTGATCGCTGACAGTCGATCGGAGTTTGACAAACAGGTCGTATTCCAACTTGTTTGCCTGATCCTTCGCAATTTGCAGCGCGGTTTCTTTGTCCTTTAGCTCCAGCGTGATGTAGCGTTCCTCATTGGTCAACGTTTGCTTGCGCGTGTAGCCCTCCGGCACTTTTTCGCCTGCTTTTGCCTTGGAGATGCTGATGTAATAGCCAAAGGTTTTGTTGAAGCTCACCTTCAGCGTCGGAATTCCAGTGCGTTCTCGCTCGATCGTCTCCAGTTCCGCGATCCATTTCTGATCGGTGTCGATTTGCTGCCGCAGGCGATCGAGGTCTTCGTTGACGCCATCGCGAATGAGCTGACCGTCCTGCAAGTGGATTGGCGGATTTTCCTTCAGGTGTGCTTTCAGCTTGCCGCCTAACTCCTGCAAAATATCGGGCACGGTTTGCAGCGCAACCAGATAAGGAGACTTTGCCGACTTCACAAGGCTTGCCAGATCGGGAAGACGATCGAGCGAATCTGCCAGTGCCATCAGATCCCGCGCATTTGCCGTTCCTGATCCGGCGCGTCCGGTCAAGCGTTCCAGGTCATAAATCTGCTTGAGTAGATGCTGAAGCGACTGCCGCAGCGATCCGTCTTCGATCAGTTCCTGAATTGTGTCCTGTCGCGCCTCGATCGCCCCAATGTCTAGCAGCGGCTGAAGCAGCCAGCGACGCAGTGCCCGACTTCCCATTGCCGTGACCGTTTTATCGATCGCCCACAGCAGCGACCCGTGAAAGGTTCCGTCCCGCACGGTTTGAGTAATTTCTAGATTGCGCCGAGTCTGATGATCGATCGTCAAAAATTCCGTGATCGTATAAGTGCAGAGCGGCTGAAGCAGAACTTTTTGCGCCGGAGCTTCGCCAAACTTGCGCTCAGAAGTGTCTTCCAAATATTCCAATAATCCGCCTGCTGCCCGAACTGCGAGTGCCAGATGCTCACAGCCCATGCCTTCCAGCGATCGAACCCGGAACCGTTCCAGAATCCGCTGGCGAGCTTCGGTCAGGGTAAAAGGCGTTTGGGGGCGCAGCGTGTAGCAAAACTGAGGCGGTAGACATTCTGGCAAATGAGAAGATTTTTCGCCTGGTCGCAGCAGTTCGCCTAGATCCGGCGCGTTGGTGGGAACCAGCACTTCTGAGGGCTGAAGCCGCATGAGTTCCTGAGTGAGCTGTTCGAGTTCGCTTGCCTGCGTCGTCAAAAATTCACCGGTTGAGATATCAGCGATCGCTAACCCCCAGTGATTTCCGGCAATCACCACTGCTGCCAGAAAGTTATTGCGCCGCGCGTTTAGCATTCCTTCTTCCAGAACAGTGCCCGGCGTAATCACGCGGGTGACTTCCCGCTGCACTAATCGCCCCTGCGCTTCTTCGGCATCCTCGGTTTGGTCACACACTGCTACTGCATAGCCCCGCTCGACAAGTAAGGCACAGTAGCGATCGAGCGCATGATGGGGAATACCTGCCAAAGGAACTTTACCAATTTTTTGCCCCGCATCTTTTGCAGTCAGCAAGAGTTCCAGTTCGCGGGCAACAACGATCGCATCCTGAAAAAACGTCTCAAAAAAATCGCCCACCCGATACAGCAGCAGCGCGTGTGGATACTGATCCTTCATCTCGACATAGTGCCGAATCATCGGAGTCAGATCATTCCGATTCACTGCCCGATGGTTGGCGTAGCGCACGGCATACTTAATCAGGCGATCGGGAATATCTTTGGTGAGTTCTGAGAAATCGGGAGATGCAGAGTCCGTCATGGAAGGAGGATAGGCGACACGATGATCATTAGACCATAGACGCTCCAGCCTGGAAAATGCCTATTTTGGGCACGTTAAAAGACTAGAACGCCTGATCTAACCGATCACTCTCCATCCTAAAAGGGATGCCAGAAAACTGCATCTATCCGGTTTTAATTTTGTGATCAGTTCTAATTTTGTGAGTGAGATTTGTCCTCATCCCTAGTAGTTCACCAAATAAACTTTGCCTAGTTAGCATGCTTTAATTTAGGATAGAGATGCCCTAACCGAATGCGCGCACCTGCACTGGAAAATCTCCAATTGACCCTGGCTTTTCGAGCATTGCGTTCAATCTGCCAAGCCTTGACTTCCTCAGCGAGTTTCTCTCGAGTGGGGATACGCCGCTTGAGACACTGCCGAGATAAGACTGAAAACTCAATTTCAACTTGATTCAGCCAACTGGCATGGTTAGGCGTGTAATGAAATTCCAACTTCTTGAGGATACGATTAGCTTCTTCAGGCTCAAACGTCTCATACAATGCTGCAGGATGATGGATGTTGAGATTGTCTACAACGAGACGGATACAATCGGCATCAGGACGGTAAACATCCACCAGAGTCTTCATTTGCTGGGCAAAGTCAACTTTGGTGCGCTGCTGCGTGACGTCCATCAATCGTTCTCCGACCAACGGTTCAAAGAAGGCAAATAGATTGACGACGCCATTGCGCTTGTACTCATAATCGTACCGTTCTAGTTGACCGGATTGTGCAGGGATGGGGACACGGACTTCTGCAATCAAAGGACAAGGACGCTCATCAAAGCAAATCACCGGACGCTTAAGGTCATAAGCTTCCCCGTACAAGTCCAATAAGTTCTCCATTCGCCACACATACTTCGCATCGACTTCAGGAATACACCACTGCTCTTTCAGCCACGGTTTAACGTCGTTTTTTTAGGGTCTGCCGCACTGTTTCATCCGAAATCGACTCCACCACTTGCAGTTCGACCAATCGATTAGCTAACAATTGCATCGTCCACTCAGCGCGACCATCGGGTGCATTCGAGCAAGCCGTCGCAATCAACAGGGCTTCCGCTTTGGCATCAAGTTTGCGAGGCTTAGGGGGATGGGGGCGATCATTCAGGGCTTCTTCTAGCGTCGCTGAGTGGACAAACTTCTCACGAGCTCGCTCTACTGTCGAAAGATTCACGCCT
>NZ_JAMPLI010000070.1:0-17361 GCF_039962475.1 Leptolyngbya sp. GB1-A1
TTTGGCAGCATAGCCGCTTCAAAACGACTGCTGCACAGCGAGCAGGATTAGCGACACGATCATGGAATTGGCACGACATTGCCACCTATCCCACATTAATTTGAGGCACTATCGAGTGTTGCAGGTCAGTACTCGAACGGTGATTGGGGAACTTAAAAAAACACAAGGGGCTCAAAGCGGTCAATGAACCCCGATTGCAACAGATTGAACCTGAGCAAGTGCAGGTCGACATTGTTCGAGTGAGGCTTGTCGCAGAGGGTGTAGGCATTGAAAGTGAGCTAGACGAGATGTGGAGTTTTGTACAGAAGAAGGCAAATCAGCGATGGTTAGGGTGGGCAATTGACCATCACAGCCGGAAAGTACTAGCGTATGGATTTGGGAATCAGGGTGATGCAGTATTCAAGAAGCTTCAGATGCTGTTAGAACCCTTTGGAATTAGGAAGTTTTACACAGATGGATGGGGAGCGTATGAACGAGGTTTAGAAGCTCAACAGCATCAAGTGGGAAAGGCAAATACGCAAAGAATTGAGCGGAAACATCTAACGTTAAGGACAAGAATCAAGCGATTAGCGCGAAAGACAATTTGCTTTTCAAAGTGTGAGCAGATGCACGATACCGTGATTGGGTTGTATATCAATCGTTATGAGTTCGGGCTTCAGCTGTAATTGTAAGCATCAACAAATGTAAAACACTACCCGAAAGTACAGGTTACTTTGTGCAATTCAAATGCCTAACGCTTGTTAGGTGACAGAAGAAACTTAGTCTACTTCAATTGACAAGTAGGCCTGGTACTGTTCAGTATGCGGGAACACCTGAATCTAGTATCCGCTTCGATCGCAGTATGCCTTCTACTGGGAGGACATTTCACGCAGTCGTAAGGATGGCATGCACTTTGAAGTTGCCAAGATTTTGAGCAGTGATGATTTAACTGCATAGGCGAGTAAATACGGTATTTGATAAGAATGGAGATAGAAAAATGAGCGTACCGGGTATTGATGTTTCCGATTTTCAGGATCCTGTTAACTGGTCTACTGTAGCAAGTCAGGGCATTAACTTTGCTCTAATTAAGGCAACAGAAGGCAAATCTTTCAGAGCAGATACATTCAGAGACAAGTGGCGAGACGCAAAAACAGCTGGTATTTTGCGAGGTGCTTACCACTTCTTTAGACCAAACAGAACTGGAGAAGATCAAGCTGATAACTTTCTTCAAGCTCTTGATTCAGCTGGAGGACTTGGAGTAGATGACATATCGCCTGTTCTTGACATTGAAGTTAAGGACGGGGTTAGTAGTGATGTTATTCGCGAGCGTTGCCTGATATGGCTGGCAAAGGTAGAAGCAGAAACCGGACGTAAAGCAATTATCTATACAGGTTCTAGCTTTGGAAAGACGAACCTAAGTGCGAATGCTAAATTTGCTGATTACTCACTGTGGGTGGCTCACTATATAACGGGGAAGCCTGAGGTTCCAGGACGTTGGAAAACTTGTGCGATCTGGCAGTATACCGACAAAGGGAAGGTGAAAGGAATCAGCGGAAATGTTGATCTAAATTGGTTCAATGGTTCTACTGATGCATTAAAAGCATTCGCCACTGGTGACAATTCCCAAATTAGAAGTGACTCTCTGTTTGACGACCTGCTCAACCGGGGTGATGAAGGTGAAGCAGTGCGTCAAGTCCAACAATTGTTAATTACGAAGGGGTATGATGTTGGACCTTCAAGAGCAGATGGTGACTTTGGTGCAAATACCGAGTCTGCTGTAACACGATTTCAGCGCGACAACAATCTTCCGATTACTGGAATTGTTGATCCAGCGACACTTGAAAAGCTCAGCCAGTAAGAATTCATCCTTAAACTTATCAAAAAATAAGAGGCATTTATGAAAAAAGTACGGGGTGTTTGGCTAACCAATGTAGCCAGCGATGTATATAATTCTAAAGCCAATATTGACTCAGCGATCGAGCTTCTAGCTAAAACTGGATTTAATGTTGTCTTTCCGGTTGTTTGGAATAAGGGTTTTACCCTTTATAAGAGCGAAGTGATGAGACGACATTTCGGGGACGACTTCATAATTGATCCGGCGTACCAAGCGACAGGACGAGATCCACTCGCTGAGCTCGTCGAAGCATCAAAAAAATTCAAACTAAAAGTCATTCCTTGGTTTGAATATGGATTTGCTAGCTCTCATATTTCCTTGAGTGATGCTAATACAATTGAATTGCGAAAGATTTTGAAGCAGAAGAATTGGGCAGCGGTTAAGCATGACAAGACAACACCGCTAATCGATAACGATTTTGAATGGATGAATGCACTCAATCCTGAGGTTCAAGCCTTCATGATTGAACTTATAGTAGAGGTTGCGCACAACTACGATATTGATGGTATTCAGGGGGACGATCGCCTTCCTGCATTTCCTGTAGAAGGATTTGATCAGGATGCTGCCAAACGTTTCCGACCAAGTGGTCCTGAGCCTATAGCTACAGATCCAGACTGGATGAGATTTCGTGCTGACATTTTGACTAAGTTTTTAGGAGAGCTTTGTAACCAGGTTAGAGCAGTAGGAACAAGTAAGGGAAAGAAACTCCTTATATCTATGGCTCCTCATCCTAGAGACTTTGGCTTTAGAAAGTATCTCCAAGATACTAAAGCTTGGCTCAATCTAGTTGATATGATGCATCCACAACTTTACCAAAGAACATTTACTGCATATAAGGCTTCAGTTGATCAAGAGGTTAGCGGTTTATTGCCTAATCAAATAGCTAAGATTTCACCTGGTGTTCTCATGAGGATTGGTGATTTTACAATTGATAAAAAGTATCTCAGTGACGCCGTTACACTCAATCGCAATACAAGTTTCTCTGGAGAAGTTTTTTTCTTCTATGAAGGTCTAACAAAACCAGACGATTTAAGAGCAACAACGCTTCGAGATTCTCTTTATTCTGTTATCAAATTGGCTGACGAAGGTCCAGATGTCTTTAAAGTCCAAAAACTTCTCAAAGATCTAGGCAAACCAAAGTTTGATCCAGGAGATGTAGATGGAATCTTTGGAACAAAAACGGAAACAGCTGTGAAGAACTTTCAAACAGATCAGTCACTTACAGTAGATGGTAAAGTCGGAGCCAATACGTTGAAAAAACTGGGAGTTCTCAGCTTAGCTCAGTTTGGTTCTCTTCCAATTGCTTGAAGACAAACCAACCTAAAACTTGATCTTAATATTGTATATTTGCCTAAAAACAAAACCATCACCGTTAATCTTAATCCCTGATTAAGACTAAGAAGTCCAATGGAGTTACAACCCACGCATTTCAACTGCAGGAGAGAATTTGATGGAACTATTTACTCCAGAGACATCATCTGAAGAAATTAAACGGCTTCAAGAGCGACTACAGGAATTTGGCTACTACCAGGGAGAATTCACAAACACTTTGGATGGAGCAACCCAAGAGGCTCTTACAAACTTCCAGGAAGCCAATGGGTTAGCAGCCGACGGAACGGTTGGCTTGATGACCTTAAATGCCCTGGGTCTACTAGAACTTGGAATAACTGATGTGGGCTAAAGATTAAAAATTAAGGGCAGGCAAGACAATGGTGATGCTAAAGGATATTACTGGGTGTCCATCAACGACGATCGCAGATGGATTGTCCCGGCAAATTATTGCTGAGATGAACAATGCTGTTCCCAGCGTTCTTCTAGACTGTTCTGATTTAGATATTTCGATTGATCCGAAGCAATTCCCACTTCTACAACGTCCTGCCAAAGAAGCTTTAGCGAGAGCAATTGCGGCTAGAGGGAAACGTATGGTGATCAATTCAGCCTATCGGACCTGCGCTCAACAGTTCTTGCTTCGGCGGCGCAAGGAACTCGGGAGTTGTGGTATCGCTCAAGCCGCATTGCCAGGAAATAGTCTGCATGAAAGTGGTTTAGCCTTAGATATTCCGGATGTCAGTGGTTGGAAACCTTTTCTCGAAGCACAAGGTTGGGTTCATACTGGGGCAAGACTACCTGGAGATCCATTTCACTTTGAATTCCGTGGTAGGGGCATCCAGATTATCGGTAATGTAGGAGTGCTAGGATTTCAGCGCCTTTGGAACAAAAATCACCTGAGCGATCAAATTGCTGAAGATGGTATTTACTTGCAAGGCCGTGACACTGACAAACGCTTACAGATATCACCGGCAGAAGGATTTGGTGGGGTCACACCTGGAACGAATAGAATTCTGCGATTGTCCAGACCTTTAATGCGAGGTGGCGATGTTCGATTGGTTCAAACGAAATTGAGACAACTCAGTCCTCCGCTGCTTCTAGACGATAACGATGTGGATGGAATTTATGGTTCGGAAACGGAAGCTGCGATCCGGCAATTTCAAACTGATCAAGGTATCCTTCCGATTGATGGAATCGTAGGTCCAAAAACCTACGAAAAACTAGGAATTGCCTAATGTACTCAGAGTACACCTAAGACTACAAGGAAAAATCATCATGACAAGTAATTCAGCTCCTGTTTGGACTCCTTCCTTCGCAATGCAAAATTGGGTCTACCAGAGTTTCTTAATCTTGCCTACTGATCCTGAAAAAGAATCTCCTCCCGGATCTAGCATTACATCTAGAAAATGGGCAAAGGGAAGTTTGTATTTAGAAACGGGTGTTGATCCATCTCCTGCGCCTGATGCGGTAGGAATTCTTGTGTTTCCTACGCCTAGAGGAGATATAAAGTTGAACGTAAAAGCATTTGTGGAGGAAGGTGTTTCACCAGTAAAATTTGAGGCGACTGGAGAAGCGAAGAGCGACTCTGCAGAGACAAATGGAGCAACCTATCAACTTTTAGGCTGGGCATTTCGGGGTAAAGATAATAAGGTCTCAAAAGTTGAAGGAAGTGTAATAGCAGTTCGGGGTTCTGATGCACGTCCGAATATAGACCTTGGCGGTATGCCTATTGGTACGGTTGGGGCATTTGTTATTACTAACGCCTAAAGCAGAATTAGCAGAATCCATAACTTCATGGACAATCGTTTAACAGCAATAGGGAGTCAGAGTTTTGAATGCAATACAATTAACTGAGCAACAACAAGAGAAGAAGGAATTATTGGCTCAGATTAGTGAAAAGCATCTTGAATGGAAAGAGAAAAGGCAACTCAATAGCAGATGGGATGGTAGCCTAACTATTACAACTATTGTTCTCACCCTATTTACAGCTATTCTAGGGACAGACGGAATTTCGATAAACGAAAATGCAAAAAATGCTTTGATTGCTATTTTGAGTGGATCTGTCATAGCGATTCAGTCTGTCGGGAATGCTTTTCCCGTGAAGCAAAGAGCCGGTGGCTATCGGGCTATTGAAAGCCAAGCTTGGTCCCTAAAAAGTAGAGTTGGATTTCTTCAAGCAGATGCTGAAATTTCTGAGAATTTACCCAAAATTCAAGAACAATTCTATGAATTAGTTTCTAAATCAGCAGAATTGGAAATTTAGTAATCTGTCAAAAATGAATTCAGAGATAGAGCTGCTTGAGTTTGATCCAAGCATTTTCGTCGTAAATGCGACCAAGACTCTGGTAGTAATCTCCTCAATCATATTTTAGTTAACGCTTGGGAGTAGAACACATGGTGCTTTCTCGTGGCTCAACTGGTTCTGACGTTCGAGATTTGCAAGGGAAACTTGTAAAACTGGGCTTTTTAAGCTCAAGTCCATCTGGAACGTTTGATGCAGAGACAGAATCTGCTGTCAAAAACTTTCAAGCTCAACGCCCTTGGCTCTTGATTGATGGCGTTGTGGGTAATATGACACTGAGTGAAATCAATGATGCTCTCTCAGAGTTGGATGGACAAGATGCCTTGAAAACGTTTGCATTGGGTTCCCGATCTTTAGATATGGCATCTCTTAGGAGAAACCCACTATTAGGTTTGGCAATTCAAAGATGCTTGAGAGGGCTAGGGTTATACCCAGGTGGAAAGTTGATTGATGGTGATTTCGGTCCACGCAGTCAAGCAGCACTAAAAGATTTTTGTAATAGATCTGGTATTTCAGTTACTACACCTTTGCAACTGACTCCTGCAATCGCAGATAAGTTATTAACCACCCCCCAAATCCTCTCTGTCCTAAATGATGCAAAAAACACTGGTCGTATTTCAACACAATATCTCGATTTTCAGAAAGCTGTTGGTGCTAATGATGCCAAGTTGGGATTTTTAGATATGGGGGCGCAACAATCTCCTTTCAAGGAAAGCATCTATCGCGGCAAGGAGTTTTTAGCTGCAACAAGGTCAGCAGGAGTCAAGAGTAGCTCGCCCATATCACTCAGTTTTTCTAATTACCCAAATATTGGAAGCGAACCAACGATTAACATTAGCAGTTTAAATTTCTTAGGGTCTGACATTACAGAAGCCTGTATTTGTCTAGGGCATTTTGATGGGGGACAGCTAACTACAAGCTGGTTGGGCAAAAAAACATTTGATCTTGTCGAGTGTTGGAGCGCTAGCAAAATCATCCCCATTCTGAACGTTCTATGTAAAGTTGGAAATAGAATTCCTGGCAACCCAAATGACTTGATTCTGAAGAATACAGGCAGCGCGGGACGACAGTTTGAACTTCCTAACGCACTAGTCGATATCTGTTCTTACAGAATCAGTGTTGATCATTCTAATGCTTTGTCTGCAACTTTGAATGCTTTTGAAGATAATCGAGAACGATGGATAAAAAATCAAACTGGTAATGCCAGAGCAATTCAGTTTGGTGGAAAATATGGGGTTACAGCAACAATTGGAGTCCCAGAAATTCGAGATCGCTCCAGCCCTCCCCACAGCCCAGCAATCTTAGATTCTCAATCGACTGCTACTGGAGGGAATTTAATTTCTGCTTATGACTTAACAAGGTTTATTTCCTTTGTTGGGTGGCACGGACTACTATCTAATACACAGAGATTACCCGGCATTTCAGATCGAGGCATCGAGCAAGCAGTTATTGCGCTAGGTACAGACACCGCACGATATGTGGATACAGCAATTTCAACGCTTGGACTTGAAAATGTGATAGATTCGCTTGTCGTTCTTTCTAAACTGGGCTTTGGAGTATCGCCAAGACGTAATGTAGCGGAGTTAGTTTACACTGCATTTGCTCAATTCATTGATAAACAGAATCCAACTGAGCCAAAACTCAGATCTTTTGCTTTAACATTGCGTACCAGCAAACCTTCAGGGAACGGTGTGGCAATTGAAGTGGATACAGCTATAGCTACTGCTGTTACAGAAATTGTTCGGCGGATTGTAACCGAAGATTTTTCTTGATAACTGATTTATTGCACATTTTATTGATTTCTAGGAGTTGAGCATGGTTCTTCCCTTGTTAGAACGTGGCAGCATTGGCGAAGCGGTAGAACGTTGGCAAAACTTTCTCATTGGGCAAGATATGCTAAAGGATATAGCAGACGGTCGTTTCGGGCAAAAGACAGAAAATGCAACCAAAGCCTACCAAAGCTCAAAAGGTTTGACGCCTGATGGTCGCGTCGGTCCAAAAACTTATGCTAAAGCACTAGAAGATGGCTTTGATGGCGTGACGATCGACACGGACTTCCCTCCTAAACCGAATTTTCCACCCTTAGTTGGCACGAGCGATCGTCAAGCGATTTTTGGTAAGTTCGAGTACCGAGCTAATCCAAGACCAGATAATCCTGAGGCGATTGAGATTTTAGGAACCTGGGAAAGCAACAATATTATCAGAGTGGAACTACCTGATTTTCAAACAATCACAGGTGCGCCCAGTAGTGGCAAAATGACGTTTCATCGTTTAGCAGCACCTCAACTAGAGGGACTGTGGAAAGCATGGCAAGCGAAAGATCTACTGTCCCTCATCCTCACATTCGGTGGAAGTTTTGTCCCTCGATTCATTCGAGGAAGTCGAACAGTTCTGAGCAATCATGCATTTGGCTCTGCATTTGACATTAATGTTGCATGGAATCCCTTAGGGCACACGCCCGCTTTAGTTGAACAAAAAGGATCTGTTCGACTCTTAGTTCCCATTGCTAACGAATATGGCTTTTACTGGGGCGGTCACTTTAACAATCGCAAAGACGGAATGCATTTTGAAGTAGCGAAAATCCTCAGTGCATCACAGATACAAGACCTAAACCGAAAATACGGCATCTAAACCCATCTAGTTCTCAGGAGCTACAGTAATGGTCAATCTCTATAGTGTCAAAGCCACTAGTCTTAATATCCGCTCGTCGCCTAAAGTTGAGGATAGCAATAAGATTACGTCTGTTCCTCAAAATCAGGTAATCGTTAAGTTGGGTATCGCTGACGATGATGCGTGGTGGAAAATTTTAACGATCAAAGATGGACAACCTTTAGAAGGGTTTGTTGCAAGTCGTTTTTTAGAGCCTGCACCGAGGCTAGTTCAAGCGATTGGCTGGTTTAAAGGACAGTTTGGGGACAAAATTAATGCTACCATTTCAGGCACTCCGTTTAGCTTGGATCTTCTGGTTGCGATCGCAGTGCAGGAAACGTATTACATCTGGGGAACTTTGTACAATAAACTATCAATTGATGAGGTTCTGCAACTCTGTACTGGAGACACTTTAGATGCTCCTAGACGGTCTGCGTTTCCAGAAAATAAAGCAGAATTGTTAGCCTACGACAAGGGAGATGAAATGTTTGCGATCGCTCGTGCAGCCTTAGAAGCGGTTGCTAACTTCGTCCCCTCGTTTAAGCGTGTTGCAGATTCTTCTCCAAATAAGTTCTGCAGAGGTTATGGAATCTTTCAACTCGACTTGCAGTTCTTTAAGAACAACCCTAATTATTTTCTTCAAAAAAAGTGGTACAGCTTTGATGAGTGCCTTGCTCAGTGCGTTAACGAGCTAAAAGCAGCCATGAGACGCGCCTATGGTAGCAGTAAAATGGAGTTAACCGATGAAGAAAAAGTTTATGTTGCAATTGCCTACAACCGTGGAAGTGTAGACTTTTCCAAAAAGTTTAAGCAGGGCTTTCGAGATGAAAGTGGCAAGTACTATGGTGAGTACGTTTGGGAATACCTACAGCTTGCCAAGTCAGTACCTTGAGTCTTGGCGTGTATGACGGGTAAGACTACGAATGATCCAATTCCTAATCAGCCCCTGCCCAGTCCACCCGATCCCTACTACTCGCTTCAGTGTCAGCTCTGTGAGTTCCATACCCACAATCCGCATCTCCGTTGCACGTTGCACCCGTTGGGTTTGGAGTCAGAGGAGTGTTGTGACTTTAGGGCGATCGTCCCACAAGGAGAACAGCTTTGCATCACCTATGCTTCTGAGGCGGAGGAATAAGGTGTACCCCATTGTCTAGACAGTTTCTATAAAACTTTAAGATAGAATCTCTTCTTGGTTCATTTGTTCTTGTTTTGTTTGCTTTAATACATCTCAATCACCTCGCCCACTGAAATGCACTGCGGCTGGCACTTGATAATCCAGCGCCTGATGTAATCGCTGATGATTGTAAAACTCGAAGTAATTCCCCAAACCCTTGATCGCAACTGCGACCGTTGAATAATCCTTGAGATATACCTCCTCGTATTTGACACTGCGCCAAAGTCGTTCGATAAAGATGTTGTCAAACGCTCGTCCTTTGCCATCCTGGGAGATCCGGATGTTTCTGCTTTCCAAGTAGCTTGTGAACGCTTGACTTGTGAACTGACTGCCCTGATCGGAGTTGAAGATCACAGGCTGTCCAATTTGCAGAGCTTGCTCCAGTGCCACCAGACAGAAGTGGACATCCATCGTGTTAGACAACTGCCACGAAAGAACGTAGCAACTGTACCAATCAATGATGGCAACCAGATACACAAAGCCTCTAGCAAGCCGGATATAGGTAATATCGGTACTCCAGACCAAATTGGGTGCATCAATCGTCAGTCCTGTGAGCAGGTAGGGATAATGTCTGACATTGTCAGCCAGAATCGTTGTGCGGGGGCGGGGATAAATGGCTTCAATCCCCATCTGCCGCATTAATCGCGCCACTCGCTTGTGATTAACGGCTTCCCCTTGTGTTCTGAGCCATGCCGTCATCCGACGAATGCCATAGAACGGCGTTTTGGTGTACTGATCGTCAATCAGATTCATCAGATGCAGCTCGTAAGCGTCTACCGCAACCGGCTTGTAATACCAGCTTGAACGGGCTAAATCGAGCAATTCACATTGACGCACCACGCTGATGTCTGGATGATTCGGCTCGATTAATTGCCGTTTATGATCGAGAGACAATGCCAGATTTTTTTTTCAACCAGTCCAACTCGACTTTGAGTTGCCCAATCTGCTGATACAAGCTCGCCGTTAAGTCCTCCTGTTCCTTCTGGCTTTGGGCACGTCGCGATGAGAAGATACCGGGCAGTTCGTCGAGGACTTGTTTCTTCCACTGGTGGATTTGCGTCGGATGCACCCCATGTTCGGTTGCCAGTTCATTTACCGTTTTCAGTCCTTTGATCGCTTCTAGGGCGACTCTGGCTTTGAACTCCGCGCTGTGTTGTTTTCGCTGCATATCCTGGTCATCTCCGTAGGTCTACTGGTTCTATAAGCAGCGACTCTATCTTATTCCTCTGTCTAGTTTTCGGGGTACATCATAGAACAATAGCAACCAGAAGGGGCAGCATTACAACGGAGAGTTGGTTCTACAGCCCAGGCAACGGGCGTCAACGGAGCAACTGGACTTACTGGATACCCATCCCCTATTTACAGGGCGATGTCCTGCTTGTGAGATGCCGATTGGATTGATTCGACTCATCAAGTTCAAGTGCATTGGGACTGCTCGAACTGTGGCTGGCTGGATGACTCTGTTTGAGCAAGGAATCGACAATCTGGTTAGTGAGTCGGCGATCGCTGTTGGCATCAGCAAAAAGAGGTCTCCCCGCCGCAGCCGACATTCCGGCATCGTTGAGGCATTGAGTCTGACCGATGGCAACGTCAGAGCGGTGCAGAAGCTCTCCAGACAAAAGAACATCCAAACTCTGATGCTTCATGACAATTCGCAGCTGCCCTATGCAGAAGGACATCAGCGACAAGCTCACTCACGCGCTTTAGAGTGCCTGCTCAACGGCAGAATGCGGGTTTCGGATTGTTACGATCGAGAGAATGCGGGTTTCAGCCTCGAATCGTTTGCACTACAATTCCAGTGTTGAGTTCGGACTTTCGCATGAACAAAGGTGAGCTTGTAGACAAGGTTGCAGAGAAAGCCAACGTCAGCAAAAAGCAAGCGGACGCAATTCTGACGGCGGCAATCGACTCCATTATGGAAGCTGTGTCAGAGGGAAATAAGGTGACGCTCGTGGGCTTTGGCTCCTTTGAGCCACGCCAGCGGCAGGAACGGGAAGGACGCAATCCCAAGACTGGGGAAGTGATGACGATTCCTGCCAGCAAGGTTCCAGCATTCTCGGCTGGCAAACTGTTCAAGGATAAAGTTTCAGAATAAGAACCCTCTTAGACATAAATGCAGCAGTAGCCTCAGCCAACCGCTCTAAGTGAGGGCGATCGCACCGCGCTACGACGCGGAGCAAGAGCGACAAGTCGATCGAACTGCTCTACGAGGGTGGTGTATGGAGTTCACGGTAATGGAAATTGCTTTTGTCGCTGTAGGAGAACTGAAATATGGTTGACCGTTTAACGCAAGGCTCTAAAATTCCTCCTCTAGAAAATGGCGATCGGCTCACTCGTTTCGAGTTTGAGCGACGCTACAGTGCGATGCCCCAGCTGAAGAAAGCTGAACTGATCGAAGGAATTGTCTATATGCCCGCTGCTTTGCGTTTCAAAAGTCATGGTCAACCGCATAGCTGGGTGATTGGCTGGCTGATAACCTATGCTGCTGCAACCCCCGGCGTTTCAACGGCAGATGCGCCAACCGTGAGGCTGGATCTTGACAACGAACCGCAGCCCGATGCCGTGTTATTGATTGACGAGGCATCTGGAGGACAATCGCGATTGAGTGAAGACGACTATATCGAAGGTGCGCCTGAATTGGTCGTTGAAATTGCTGCGAGCAGTGCAGCGATCGATCTTCATGCGAAGAAAACAGCCTACCGGCGAAATGGCGTTCAAGAATACATCGTCTGGCAGGTCTTAGACCACAAGCTGGATTGGTTTTATTTGAGCGAAGGCGATTACCTGAGCTTGCCTGTAGACGCAGATGGCATGATCAAAAGCCAGGTCTTTCCAGGATTGTGGTTAGCGGTCGAGGCTCTGCTATCCGGCGATTTGCAGCAAGTGTTAGCGGTAGTGCAGCAAGGAACGCGATTGCCAGAACATGCAGCATTTGTGCAGAAACTGGCTCGCTTCCCTCATTAACCGGATTGCCGATCAAAATAAAAGAGCATCTTGGATCAAACAAGGCTGCGTCAGGAAAACTGATTGAACTGGGGAAAGAGAAGACGATGGTACAGATAATCCAGGCGAAGACCGTGACGCTGCGAACCCTAATCGACGATTTTGGCATTCAGTTCGTTGACGATCAGTCATTTTTCCGGGAATGGCAGGGCAATCTGCCTGAAGTCAGCGATCTGGAAAAGGAGCAGCTTAGACGCATTCGGGATGGCTTTGTCAATCTACTCAACTATCCGCCTCTCCTGGAAGGCGTGATCCGAATGTCAGTCGTCGATCCCCTCCTGTTTTTGGGGGGCTTCTATCTTCCACCGTTTCATGTGCGATCGGAACCGTCAATCGAGATTCAAACCGAAGAAGAGGACATTCTGATTACGGGCAGTCTCGATACCCTAGTTCTCAAAGACCGTTTGTGGGTACTGGTAGTGGAATCCAAACGCGCTTCCTATTCCGTCGAAGCAGGACTCGCGCAAATCCTGGCGTATATGATGGCAAGCCCCAATCCTGACCAATCCTGCTATGGCATGATTACCAGCGGCGGCAGCTTCATGTTTGTCAAACTCGACAAAGAAAATCTACCCCGATATGCAGTCTCCAAGCTATTTGGAATTAGAGAACTGGACGATTTGATTAGCGTTTTTGCCATCCTCAAACGGTTGGGACAACTTGTGGAGTGACCCTCATGCTCTACAGCCACTTCACCCTGAATAAAGTCAAAAGCGACTTTCGTATCACAACCATTGAAACTGAGACGCTTTTTCCTCAGATTGAGCCAGTCCAGCCCGGTGAACTGCTCACATTGAATTTGAAGGAAAACCTGTCACTGGCAACCGCTATTAACACCGAGAAAGCCCGGTCGGAACTCATTATTATGCCTGTGCTCACAGAAGTCAGGCGAGTTCTTAAGGGGCAGGTCAGTTTGTTCTCGGGCGTTGAGTTTAATGTGGATCTGGAGCGTGGATTAAACGGCACCTGTGATTTTATCCTGGCCCGATCGCCCGAACAGTTCTTTGTTACTCAACCTGTTGTGACGATTGTAGAAGCCAAGCGAGAGAATATTCCTTCTGGGCTGGGGCAGTGCATCGCCAGCATGATTGCAGCGAAGCAATTCAACGAGCAGGAGGGTGAACCCATCCATACCCTTTATGGAGTTGTAACGACTGGAACAGAGTGGAAGTTCCTTAAGCTGATTGAGCAAACTGCCTACATTGACAGCAGCAGTTATTTCATCAGCGAAGTAGACCAAATTCTCGGTATCCTGGTTGCGACCGTTGAACCCGAACCAGGGCGAGTTGTCATAACTCAATAGCATCTTTGAATGGTTAATCCTCCTAGATAACGTTCTGATCACGCTGCTGACCAATCCCAGCACTTCATATTGCTTCTGCCTGTGCCTATTTGGAGGATAGCGTCTTCGATCGTTGATCAAACGCTTCTTCTTAATTTGATGGATCTTTTGATGAATCTATCGAAAGATTCATTAGTCAAAATTCGAGGGTACACTAAGTTAGAGTTGTCACATTAATTTTCAAGATTATGCCTCGTTCTTCTTCTGCCGTTTCCCCCACGTCAATCAGCAGCATTGCCGATAGCCTCACTACGCTTCCTGAAAAGACAAAGGAAGGATACACCCTGAGAGAAGCTGTTGCAGCCCTGGCAGACCCGATTCGTACGGCATTAGAGCGAGGCTATAGCCATGCTGATATTGCAGTCATCCTGCACGCTCATGGCATTCCCATTTCTCCTGCTTCTCTCAAAGCTTATCTGCCCCAGAAAGAGCAACCTAAGCGCCGCACCCGTCGCCCTCGTAAGACTGAAACGCTTCCCGTCATTGAAGCCGTCAGCACGCCTGAACCTGCTCCTGCCCCGGTTGAAGCACCTGCTGAAACGGCACCTGCTGAAGAAGCGGCACCTAAAAAACGTCGAGGACGACAGCCAGGTACAAAGACGGCAACTAAAACCACCACCAAAGCACCGACTAAAACTGCTGCTAAATCAAAAGCTGCTCCTCGCACAACAGCAAGCAATGGCAGAGGACGGAAGAAGCAAAGCTAGAACGGGGTATAAAGTTCGTGCCACTGAACCGCAATTAGCACCGTGGATCGGTCGTCATCCTGGGGGACGCATTGAATTCCCCAGGTATGAATATCCCAGATAATGCCTGTAGTGACTGTCGGAGATTGAAGCCAGCGCGTTGAAAACTCTGCTGTCTTGCATGAATAGCCGATCAAATCGCCTGGTTCTAGAGCTGCGGCAATGGAGACGATCGTTTGAGGACGGTTCATGAGGTTGGCGCTGTCACTCATCCAAAAGTAGCATCCGCAAATCCCCAGCAAATCCCCTTGCTCGTTTATTGTTGAAATTCGAGTAGGAGCTGGAATCAATGAGAATCTATGTTTGGGGCAACTGCCTGTCACCTGAAGCACAAGCCAACCTCACCCCAAAGGGTTGAAGCAATACTGGCGAGTTGACGATCAGGGAATGCCGATCGGAAAACCTTTTCAGTATCGTAGCGACATTGAACTGCACGAAAAGATGATTGGGGATGAGAACTACGAGATTATTGCCAGAAATCGAGGGGAGCGATCGTAATGCTTGATCCTGCTGTTGCACTCTGCGCCTTTACTTGGGTGCAGTAGTAGAGGAGGAGTCTATCGCTTTAGTAAGTTTGGCAACTTGTGGAAACTATGCTGCAAGTGGTTGATCTTAAAACTGGATCAGGACAGACTGTCCAGGCTCAATTCTGCCAAATGCAACAAAACCACGTGGATGATTTTGAAGGTATTTGGCGGGATATTCTTCGAGAGCTTGGGCAGGATGATGCATTCTGGAGTTGGGCGACCAAAAAGCGGTTATCTCTGAACGACGGTCGCTTTGAAGCTTATGCAATCGAGTATGAAGGACTCACGCAAGGACTGCTATGGCTTGAAACGCAGTGGCATCGCTCTTGGTTGCCCCAACGTTACCCACTGGTTTATGTTGAAGCCTTGGCTTCCGCTCCCTGGAATCGGAAAAGCCTGGAGAATCCCCCTTATCTCTATGGTGTTGGCACTGCCCTGCTTTTATTCGCTCGACAGCGCAGTCTTGCTTTAGGGTATGCGGGGCGCGTTGGGCTTCATGCTCTTCCTGCCGCAGAAGAGTTTTACCGACAACGCAATATGATGGACGGTGGGCCAGATCCGGACAGGGAGAATCTAAGGTACTTTGAATATGGACGATTGTTGCAATCTGTAGATGGCTAGAGGATTGGATCATGGACGAAGAAACACTACAGCAGCAATACGAGCAGACCGGAAACCTGCTGGATGTCTTGAAAGATTCTGCAACGCTGGAAGCCGTCATGCAGATTGAAGCAGAATGCGGCGATATTGGAGCAGGATTTCCCGCTTACTCAACCCGTTCCAACCCCGTGACTCCTGCCCAGTCCTCCTCAGTCTTGAGAACGGTGCGATTGCAGTCGATCGTATTGACCACTTTTACAGAGCTGATTCAGACCGTTAATCTGGGTGGGGGAACTGAAGCCGCGATCGCTGAAGGCAGACGACGGATTCGTCAGCATCTTGCAGCCCTCACCGACGAGCAGCAGGCTTACTTTGATGCACTGGTAGATGAAGATCAGCAGCAGCCCAACGATAAGCCAGTTCGTGCCCAGCTCAAGTCAGTAATTTATTCATTGCTGTCTGATGTAGACTGGCAGGCGATCGGGCAAGCAGCAACTGAGGCAATCCAAACTCAGTGGATTGAATTTACTCAAGCTTCCAAAACGGCTTAGGTTACGGGGTTCAGATCTGGTCGTTGCCGCTGCCCGGATGCCAATGCAGCCCGATCCTGTTCAATCTGTCCAACAGTTTGTTTAACAGCAGCGATCGCTCCGGCAGAGTCAGAAAAGTCCCTGGCGCAGGCTCTTAAACCGCTTCTCAAAGAATTGACCTGCTGTGAATTTGACCTGCGCCAAGGACGGCTGATCTAAAGCGCACGAACGATTGCGGGAGCAGTTTATTTAACTTTGCTGGCTCTTACGCGCTTTTGAGAGAGTTAAGACTGGAAGTGCTTTGATCTCTTAAGCCGACGTGGACTGCTTCAGCAATCCCACCCCTTTCCACCAAATCTGTGTCAGGGCCCAAAAAAGAATCTTACGCAAATTCGGTGATTTTGAAGCTGGAAGCTCCCTGAACCCTTGAACTGACGTTTGCGCTCTCAACGATCGCTTCTGCGCTACGGCGCATCGCGCAGCGGTGCCCGATCGCATCCCTTCTCACTAAATCTGCGTAGGAGTCCGAAAAGCGAGAGACGCGACAGTAACATTCGATAAGGGTTTGCTGAAGTCTAGCTAGAATCCCCAAGTGGGTCGCCTTCATCTAACTTCCTCGGAGGGTGCAGACTCCTGCGCCAGCATCTGTGCCATCGCCTTGGGGTAAATTAGCAAAAAGTAGCCCATCCAGGTCAGAACTGGCAACGCGACCAGTCCGGTGACCCAGATTGTTTTGAAGAGAAGATTTGTGGTAGCGATTGCTCCTACCCCTGTCAACACAATCGACCAGGGCTGACACCACCAGGGCTTCAGTTGCCAGATGTTGGTCGATTTGGGTTCAGCGGGAGTTTCCATTCGCTTTCAAAGGGATAGTCGGGCGATCATCATTGTTCCTGCTCCTTGTCCTAATGGGGTTGGTGGATCAGAAGCTGGATGTTTTGATTGTAAGTGTACAGTGACTTTTTATTTGTCGTGGAGACAGATTAGCGTCGTTCAAAAAGCAAAGCTAAACCTGGCTTACTTTTCTGCCTAAAGCCAGCTTGGCAATCCTGATGGTCGGATGCTCAATCACTGAGCGAACTCGCTCAGCAATCCTGCAACAAAAAAGGTTTTGTTCAGCGACACGAATTTGTCTCAATGTCATTTATTTTGGCACTGTACATAAATTGTTTAATACCAATTTAATGTGAAAGGGCACATAATATGGGCAGTAAAGTCAAGCAGTCAAGCTAACGATGAGCCGTCTATTCAAAATTGAGATTACGGAGAGCGAAGCAGAGCTGAAG
>NZ_JAMPLI010000071.1:0-16799 GCF_039962475.1 Leptolyngbya sp. GB1-A1
AGAGAAAGCTTAGCACTGAGGAGCGCGCTGTGCTGGTGCAAGACTTCATCGATCAACTGCAAACTCTCCGATCGGCAAAGGCGATCGAAAAATTGTGCCGCGATGAAATCGAACTGCTAGAAGCTGGGTATGGGGCTGGCACGAACAGCACGACGAACTATCTTTCTGCCTATCGTAAGGCGATTGCCCAGGCAGCTGAGCAGGGAAAATTGCCGATGACGGACGAGACTTCTTACCGGTTCAACGGACACAAACAACGGACGGGTGAGCCGATTCAGTTGCTCAATCATCTTGCCTACGATTTGATGCGCTATGATAACGCGATCTATGTGGCGAACCGCAAACAGACCCACGTTGGCAACAACCAGAGACAGGACACCCCCCAGCCGTTCAACCCCGATCGCTATCTCCAAAAAGCAGCTGAACTGCTGCAATCAGAAGAACCTGAAACGCTGGCAGTGGGCATCGCTGCGGTGACGGGACGCAGGCATACAGAGGTTGTGGTGTCGGGCAAGTTCAGCACGACCCAGCACTCTTACGTTTTGATGTTTGACGGGCAACTCAAGAAGGCTGACCCTGTAGAGTATGCCATTTTGACTCTGCTTCCGGCTGCTCAGGTGAAGGAGGCGATCGACCGCTTTCGGGCCATGCTTCCAGTTGAAGCGCTGGCAGGACTCAAGAGCGAGGATCAGGAGGTGGCTGCGTTCAGAGCGAGGGTGAACACGCGGGTGCGTCGCTCCTTCCAGGACACTCAAATTCTGCCGCTGCTGCCGGGATTCCAAAGCGTGTCGATCCATCGACTCCGGGCGGCTTATGCCAGGGTCGCGATCCACTACTGGCTTCCGGGTCAGGGGGTGAATGAGCAGCGATGGTTGCAGTTCTACTTAGGGCACGTCGCTGCCGCTGATATGCGCGATGCTGCCAACAGTAGTTCAACTGCTCACTATTTCGGCTATCGCTTGGTGGATGACCAGGGTAAGCCAATTACGGTGACGGGGATCAAGTTGATGGCGAATCCCCTACCCAGTCCGACCCCACAACAGCTAGACACTCAGCAGCAAGCGAACGACCGCTTCGCGCAGTCGCCAGAGGCGGATCGCCTGGATTCTAGCACCCCAGTACTTGACCCCACTCCCGATGAGGAAGAAGCAATGTCCCCAACTCAGCACGAGGTTGAGACGATCGCGACCCATTTGCAAACTTTGATTGACCAGGAACCGGAGCCGCGATCGACGACAGCACCGCTGCCCGAATTCGCACCGGCGGCGACTGAGCAGCCGAGCAAGCCTAAGCGCAACCGACCCCGCTATCGCGACTTGCGCGTGAATGTGGTCGATTTGACGGCTGCTGCTGATCGCCTGGGGATCGATGCACCCGTCCGAGCGGGCTATCAATCTCTACTCGAACAAGTGCTGCAAGCTGCCGCTCAGCCTACACCGGCTCCGGCTGCACCGAACCCGAGTGAACTGCTTGCTCCGCTGCTGGAAGAACTGGCTGCTATCAAACAGCAAATGAATGCTGGACAAGCGGGAACGGAGGTTGAGCAATTGCGCCAGCAGACTGAACAGCAACAGCAGGAAATCGATCGCCTCCGCGCCGAACTCCAGCAAGCGAACGATAGGCTCCAGACCATTGCTGCGACGGCTCAAGAATGGGCAGGCATCCAGTCTACTCCCACGCCTGCCTCCCAAGCAGCATCGCCTCAGCAGCAACAATCGGTGAGCCAGCTACCCGCACAACCACCTGCACAACCGCCTGCACCGACTCAACGCCCGGCTCCAGGTAGACCACCGGCAGGGAAGCTATCGCCATCCGATCGTGTCCCACTGGCGATCTCTGCTCTGATGCATCACAACCTCAACACCCACCCCAACGATCGCTGGTATTTATCGGGTAATATCATCGCTACCGCCGCTGGGGCAAATCCCGCCTTAGTCGTCACTCCCTGGCTGCAAAGCCACGCTAACGCGGTCAGCCAGATTGACCAGCACAACACATCGATCGGGCTTAATGCCAGGAGTAATGGCAAAGAGAAGGATCGCTCCCAGTTGAAAACCATTTATCAGCAGTTCACTGAGGGTAAGGCGATCGAAGAACTGCACTCGATCGCACGGCAATTTGAGTAACACGCGGAAACGGTCAAATAATGTGTTAATTTCTTGCCTGAATTTTCGGACGCTTAATCTGTTAAATCTGCTAATTCCACTGCATCGCCTTGAAAGCTATATACAGCAATACTTCTAGCGATCGGACATGTGGAAGTCTAATTTGTTAACGAGGCTAAAAAGCGCGTTAAGTGACAATGGGACTCGCATTGAGGGCAGATCTGCAATCGGTCGGGCGACCGTCCTCGCTCTGCAACTTAATCACCCGACCATTGTGGTTGCCCGACGACGCTGGGTTGCAGCCGGTTGGCATCCCCCTGCCCCTTAGCGACCCCCTGTCCATTTTCTCCCAAAGTCTCTGGGGCGATCGTTTCACGCTACCGCAAGCTTGCGGGTCGGCTTGCCGCTCTTGCTCGCGCCGTAGCGCGTCGCGGTCGCTCCACATCAACCTGACAGCCCCGCTCAGATTGCTCAACCACCCCAGCAGCAACCTGAGCGTAAGCCCAAAGCCTCCACCAAAATGTCGCCCGAAGAACGCATTGCTCTAGCGGTGCAAGCCTTGATGCACCATAACCAACAATGCACCCACCCCAATGACCGTTGGTTTATCTCTGGAAACACGATCGCTCAAATGTCCGGAACAAACCCCGCGACTAAAGTCAAACCCTGGCTCGATGACCACCCCGATGTCGCACACGCGATCGATCAACACAACGATGACATGCAAACCACTAACCCCCACCATAATCGAGGCAAGGAAAAAGAGGAATTGAAAGCGATCTACCAATCGTTCGAGCAAGGAGTAGCGGCTTTGAACCTTTATCTCTAATGAATTTTGTAAGGTTAGACTGAAAACCTTACAAACCCTCAATCCCTGAACGACCATAAAAAGCGCGTTAAGCGACATCCATCCCAGCACTTAACCGGTTACCGCACTGACTTCGCTGACACCAGGTTTTTGCGCTATTAAACGCTGAAGTGCCTGTACCAGCGTCTCTACCCCATCCCATAGCATCACTTTCCAGCGCAGCGCATCAGGGTCCCGCCGATTCCGTTCCTCGCGTTCCTCCCAGCTCAGTCGATGATGTTCTCGCTGGTGACGACTTTGCATCCCAACTGCACCCGGCTCATCTCGTTTCGTCTCTGACGGAAGAAGCTGGATTTCTATCTCATGCCCCGCTAGCTGCTGCCGCCACTCCCGCCGTAATTGCGTCGCTGCTATATCTCGCCAGACGATCGCCTGCGGGCTAATGTTCGGCTCTGATAATCGCTCGATTACCGACCGCACAAACGCTGAGCATATCCGGATCGTTTGCGGGTCTGCTCGATACTGCCGCTGCACCACGCTCACTCGTTTGCCGCTTTTTCCCTGCGTCTGCGGCGATAAACATCGCCCTTTCACTTCGCACTTCTGACAAATCGTCCCACTTAAGCTGAACTGATACCGACGATCCCCGTTCTCTTCTTGCCGGCTTGAACTCTGACTCATCTCATACCCCGCTGGACACACTACCCTCTCAGCATCGATCACTTGAAAGTCTTCACTCCCATACCGTTTCAATTCACCCGCCTCCCCAACCCGTTCCGTCTTCATTTCGAACGGTCCATACCGCTCCCACGCTTTCGCTACCATCGGCGTAGGCGGTGTTTTCCCGGCAGGCACTTTCACCGGGCAGTGTTGCTCCCGCAATAACCATAACGACAAGGGCAGCATTTCCTCACTCTCTAGCCGCTCCACTTCCGGTAACGCTTTCACCTCGGACCACAACGTCTGTCGCACCGGCGGGCTTTCTGCCTGTTGCCATCCCATCCACACCCGCCAGTTCCACACCCATTGACTCAAGATCTGCCAAAATTCCTGCCCGCTCCCACTCCAACTGCACCAGCGATCCGTTTCCTGCTCTTCATCTTCCTCTTTCAGCCGCCGCTCAAACCCACCCCGTCCAAAGTACAGGCTCAGCACGTCGCCGCTCTGCAAGCTCGATGCCGATTGCGACGTGATAAACAGTTCATACACTTGCCCTTTGTATCGTTTCCCGATCCGCCCATTGTGCTGCGCTTCTGGAGTCCGGACGACAATTAATCGAAACGGGCTGCTGTACCCGCGTCCTGCGTCTTCGATGTATCCGATGTCCTTCCGTTGCTCCAACTCCCGCCCCTCAACCGCTTCCCATCCCTCTGTCTCCTGCATTCGGGCAACCACCACCGGATGCTTCAATAACGAATAATCCCGACTCCGCATCAGGTAGCCAATCCCGTTCTGCTGCACTTGACTCACCAGCTTCGGGCTGCCATACAATCCGTCTAACCGCACGATGCCATGACTCACTCGCAAGCTCTGCGTCTCCAGGTAGCCCTGCATCCGCGCAAGCGACCGTCCCAGGTCTCCCGCTACATCTCCGTTCCCCGCACTCCCATAGCTCCCGATCCATTCGCTCGTATGCGCCACCGCTACAGTCGTTCGCGTTCGCACCGCTTCTCCCCGTTTCCGTCCCCGATACCCTGGATTGCTCACCTCAGCACTTCGTCGTCGCGCTCTAGGATAGCGGTCGCTCTCGCTCACATACCGCTGCCTCACCGCTTTCACCGTCCCGTCTACATCGAACATTAAGTACCGGTTCCCCATCCGATCCGTCATCCACATCCCCGCTCGTACTCGGATGCCCTTCTGCCCCATCTCTTCCTCAAATAATCCTCGCAGCGCTTCTACCGATCGATCGTCCACATCCCTCAAAAATCGGCTTAAACTCGATGCCACCGGACACCGTTCTCGCTCCCACAGCCCCATCAGCAGCTCGCTCACCGGCTCTCTGACTTTGAAATATTCCTTTAAGCTCGCTTCTCCGCTGATCGCATAACTATTCAATAGCAGCACATAATCCTTCACTTCGTACTGCCCCATCCGCCCGCGATTCACTTTCACCCGCGATCCCAACCGATCCACTAAACCACTCTCGCTCCAGTACTTCCCATACAACACTGCCTCCCCTAACCACTCCGGTATCCGCTTCTCCCCGCTCCCCTCCACCCCGATCTCTACACTCCCCATTTCCCGCTCGCCCTTTTTCTCCCTTCACCTGATTATCTCATCCCAAAATCCCCTCTACGCCTACTCCCTATCCCTTTTTTCTCGAAGGCGTTGCGCATTTCGTGGGGAAGCGGTGACACGCCATGAAGCGGTTATGCACCTGTTCATCCCGTCGCACCACGGCATCTAGGCGATCCGTTCCCACCAGCACGACCGCAATGCCCAACAGATCAAAGATGTCCCGAATCTCAGAAAAGGTTTTGGGGCGAAACCGATGCGCTTCATCCAGAATGATCATCTCCACCTGACACGAGCGCAGCAATCGGTACACCCGCTCGCGCAAATCAGAAATTGTGCCGTTGGTAATACGATATTTCAAATGCTCTAAAAGTCCCACGAACAGTTCTCGCTGCCCCGTCTCTGTGGTCGCGTGCCAGTAGATCACAGGTACGATTGGGGCATCTCCACTCGCAGTTTGGCTCGCATATTTCAGCCGATACGCCTCACAGGCTATAGTTTTCCCTGTGCGTGAGTCCCCAATCACCCGACAAGCCTGCCAACACTGCCGCTTATCATCTAACCAGGCGTGGAACTGCTGTACCGTCGCTAATTCCACAAAACATTGCCGCTGGAGCCGGGCAATCTCCTCTTGCGCCCCTGGCTCGATCGGTCGCACAGGTAACGTGATCTGTTCTCGACCCTCTAAAGTCATAGCAACCCTGCTCCTCGTTTCAGCTCTTCATAGTCCACCACCCGCACATACGGCACGGGTTTCTTCGGCTTCTCTATCCCAACTTCTGGCTCCGGCTGGACAACAGGTTCGGTTACGGTCGCACTCACCTGAACCGCCAAGACATCAATTGCAGCATCAATCACCGCAACGTCTGGGGTTGCAGAAGGGTTCCCACTTTGTTTCTGCTGCTTCTGGAGCTTCTTGATGCGAGTCTCGCGATCCCGCACTTCCTCCAGCATCGATCGGTTGCTAATCGCTCTGCCTGCTTCGCGTTTCCGTTCACTAATTGCCTGTGCTTCTGCATACGACAAGGTTTCCGTCTCCCAGCTTTGAGCATGGGCGCGAGTCAGAAACTCTTCTTTTGCCCCCTTCACCTGATAGACCAAGACCGTCGTGATGTCGCGCGGGTCATATCGCAGAATCACGGTTTCTCCTGCATATGCCGCTAAATGCTCGCCCTGATACGTCAGATTCGCAAACTGAACATAACCACTGCGATACACTTTGCGCTGGTCGCGTCGCATCAGGCACAAATCTAGCTCTCGATCACCGAGCAAGGGGAGTTGAGCAATGCGTCCCGCTTCCCATCGTCCAATCCGCGTTTGATCCCCCATCCGAGCATCAACTGCCGGGTTGTAGTGATCCACGATGTAACGCACCAGCATTTGCTCTAGCTGCATCAGCGTCAAACAGGCTTCGCTTTCGGCAACGGGCGATCGTTCAGTCACGTTACTGTTCACATAGCCAGGGAGAGTCGAGAAAAACTGCGTGTTAAACGTGCCAAAGGGTCGCTCCACAATCCCGCCATCTGAAGGCTTGCGCCGCAGACACAGCACAATTCCTAGTTCCGTTGCGACCTGCTCTAGATGCTGCGAGCGAAAGTCTTTGCCCCCATCGGTGTACAAATACTGCGGCAATCCATACGTCCCCCAGTTCCCTTGCAATTCGTAGGCGGAACTATATTGCTTGGGCATAATGGCGTGGCGTAAGGCTAAACATACGACGGCGGAACTCGGCGCATCAAAGCCGAGATGAATGCCCATAATGCACCGTGAATAGGTGTCTACCACGATCGTTAACCACGGTCGCCCCAATACCACTCCGCTTTGATCGACGACCAACACATCAGCGCGGGTGTGATCCACCTGCCACACTTGATTTGACCACTCGATCGCGATCGCTAATCCTTCCCGCGTATGCAGCGTCAATCGATCCTGTCGCCAACCCAGCGATCGGCTTGCCCGCTACGCGAGCGCCGTAGCGCGATGCGATCGCTTCTGCTGAACTTTCTCAATATGTGGACGCAAAATGCGATAAACGGTTGTGCGTCCAGGGTAGTCCTTCACCCCAAGCGTTTGGGCACGCCCCTGTACTTGAACGACAACCCGTGCCGGACTCATTTGCCGACTCCCACGATTGCCATCCTTATACGTTTTCACGATGAAATCCTGCCACTCCTGGCTAGCTTTGATGCTGCCCTGATCTGATCGCGGTTGACGTGACAACCCAGCAACGCCTAACTCCTGCCACGCTTTCATCAGTCGTCGCAGGCTCCGCACACTAATCCCTAAACTGCGGGCAGCTTGCCGCTGCACTTGCGTATATGTTTTCGTCCCGCGTGCTGCTAATAGCTGCTGAATTATACGCATTCGCTGTTGCACATAATCCGGCAGTTCGCTGCTGCCATCGACGATCAACCACGAATCGTCTGTATCCGTTTCAGGCAACCGCAGAGCAAGCTGCGTTGCAGGAGCAGCGGCAGGGGAGACTGAAATCAGTTCGGTTGCAGGGTCCATCGCGCAACCTCGATCGAAAGAATGTCACTGATTATAGGGGGAGCGCGGTCAATTAGCGTGGAACGGTTTCATTGAGTCCAGATTCTCAACCCCGCTCAACATCTCGATCTAATCCGTTACAACCCAAGCAAATTCCCAAAGGCGCGGTCAAATACCGTGGAATCTTAAACCCTCAATCTGCGGTCAATTAGCGCGGGACGACCCAAAAAAGGCGTGTTACATAACTCAAATCCCCTCCCAGTCAGCATTCCACCCTCGATCGATCAAGGTCAAAGAGCGGCGGATCACGGTCAGTTATCGCCGTACGCGACACCATCGCTTGGCAATATTGTTCATTGCTAAATACATTAACTTGAATACCGACTCTTCATCGGGGAACACCGCTTTGGTCTTAATCACCTTACGCAATGAGCGATTCAGCGACTCGATTGCATTGGTCGTATAAATGACTCTGCGAATATCCATCGGGTAGTCAAAGAGGGGGATGATATGATCCCAGTCCGAATCCAGATCTGGCTAATCGCTGGGTAAAGGTGGTCCCACTGGGCAGCAAAGGTATCGAGGGCAGCCTCTGCCTCCACAAGGGTAGCCGCTTGATAAATCGGTTTCAGGTCAGCCGCAACGGCTTTGCTGTCCTTCTAGGGAACGTAGCGCAGGCAATTACGAATCAGATGCACGATACACAGTTGAACCTGAGTTTTGGGATAGAGTGCCTCGATGGCTTGGGGAAACCCCACTAACCCATCACAGCAGGCAAGTAGAATGTCCTTCAACCCTCGATTTTTCAAGTCTGTCAACACTTTCAGCTAAAACTTCGCTCCTTCTGCTTCTGCTTCTCCAATCCACAACCCCAATAGTTCCTTGTTGCCCTCATGGTTGACGCCCAAAACCACGTACACCGCTCGTTTGCTCATGCGCCCGGAGACCTTGGTGTTGACGTACAGGGCGTCTAAGTAAAAGATGGGGTAAACCTCGTCTAAAGGACGCACCTGCCAGGCTTTCACCTCGTCGCTGACGCTATCGGTCACCTCGCTAATTAGGGCGGGTGAGATGTTCACCCCATAGAGTTCTTCCAGCTGGGCACTGATATCTCGGGTGCTCAATCCCCGTGCATACAACACCAGGATCTTCTCATCGAGTCCGGCTAATGCGGCGTTGGTGTTTGGGCACCAGCACGGGTTCAAACTCGCCCTTGCGGGTGCGGGGGATCGCAGGTTCCATCTCACCGTGGTCTGACTGAACGGTCTTCTTCGAGTAGCCATTACAGCTATTTCCTCAAGGTGTGATCTCTGAAGCGGGATCGTCAAGCTCGTGGGTCTCCAACTTGAGGTGGTGGTTCAACTCCCCTGCTAAGGCTCGTTCAATCAGTCATTTGCTCAGTTGTTTGAGTAAACCGGATTCGCCCAGGATATCCTCGGGGGGCTGGCAATCTGCCAACAGGTCATCGAGCAATTCATCAACGTGGTTGGTCTCTTTCTTCTTCCATGCCATGATGCGGTCTCCTGAATTACTGGGATTTTAGACCGCTTACACAAAATTCAGAACAGTCTCGAGACGATCGCTCCCTCTCAGTAAAGGAAGTAGCCATTCCATGATCGCCTCAATTGCCTTTTTGCTTCCAGTTTTGGAAAGGTATCCCAATTCCAGGCGATGGAATTCCTAGAACTTATCGATTGGGGCGCCGTCATTATCGATGTTTAGCTCTTCACGGCGCAGCGTTTCATCAGCAGTCAAAGTGTCACGATTGACTTCCTTGCGAACCGTAACTTCCTCACGCAACACAATTTCTTTGCGGATATCCGGTGTTTCTTCGTAGACTTCCATTCGCACTGTATCTTCCCGGAAAGCATCGCTCATATTATCTGTGACAATCCGACCTGAAGTCTTGCGTTTAATGACAACGCGCTCTTTCTCAATGGGGACTGCAACGTGCGTAGTTTCGATTTCAACCGTTTTGCCGATCGCCACTTCACCTGTTTTCTGACGATGCTTGTTGGCAATCAGGCGTTCCTGATACAGCTTCAGCGTTTGGTGATCGCGCTCGTTCATGCCATACAAATTAGAATCGCGCTCATAGGTGTAGGTATCGCGCTCGTAAGTTTTGTCAGCGGCTGTAGATATACTCGTTGCAGTCGAGGTAGTTGCGGTATTGCTTGACGGACGATAAACACCCCGCACTTCTTCCTCGTAGTCGTAGTCGATTTCTTCCAGGTTACTGAACTTAGGCAAAGCTTCAACCTGATCACGGGTTAGATTGAGCGCATAGACGCGCTGATTCGGGGAATCAAAGGTTGTCAGACCCACAGGTAGCAGAACTTTTTTGCCGAAAATCCAGAAGCCTGTATCAACGACAAAATAGCGGAATTCTCCTGTTTGATCGTCTACCAGAATGTTATGCATGGAACCTACTTTTTCATCACCTTGAGCATAGACTTCATAGGATTTAATATCATCCAGGCTAGGGTTTATTTTATTAGAAGAAAAGTCTGGATGCTCAGGGTAGAAATCCTCAAGTTTCATCAAAGACATCTTGCACAATCTCCTTAAATTTGTTGTACACCGTATTCATTTCTTACATTAAGCATTTTCTCGTTCAAATCACCTTGCTATAGAATACTTCTACAGATTATGGGGATCGATAAATGTTTGATTGGTTCTATCGGTTCTTACATAGCCTGTTCCCGCTGTAGGAGCTATGTTAGGGTAGCTAAGGGAAGCTAGTGCTCCGATCGTAATTGGCGAAAAGGGAACAAGCGGTATGGCTGAGTTTCCTAGTGGAGCAATCGTTGTGTTCAATGGATGAGAGCCGTAGGTTTTCCTCAGGTTTTCTTCGTAGGCGTCATCAATTCTCAGTGATTCATCAAAGCGAGGCAGATTATCTGCTTGCTCTTTTGTCAGTCCTTTGGTGTAAACTCGCTGTTTACCGAAGTTGAACTGAGCACGCTCAATAGGCAGCAAGACTTCCTTACCAAAAATCCAGAAGCCAATATCAATAATCAGATAACGAAACTCACCGTTGTCTTCATCCACCAATATATCCTTGACCTTGCCAATCTCCTCATTGGTCAAGTCAGAATACAAGCTGTAGCGGGTGATATCTCTACTACCCAGGATCTGAGCATATCGCGGGTCAAAATCTTTGATCTTTACGAGAGCCACTATGTACCTCCTTAGGCATAGTCTTGTGTATGTGTATGGTTCTAAGTTTTGGTAAATTCTTTTCCGGTTAATCCTGCTGTTAAACCTAAAATAAGGAATCAGGAAAGATATCCAGGATTCTGTTTCAATTTAGACCGAATTTTGGATAGCTGTTTTTCTCGACATGAGGAGACTCACTACAATTAATTCGACTAATTGTTCAATACTGATGACAGTTTATTACATCTAGGTTGAGAAGTAGAAGAGAAAACGGAAGAAAATCGGTTAGCATTTCAGCTCTGCTTCAGTTCCTCTCTAAAAATTCCCTGAATTGTATGCAGCAAAAGAACTACCCGGTAGTATGCATTCATTGAGCAATTCGTGATGAGTACTGAAGGAAAGACCGATTGCAAACAAGTTTAATACTGATGACTGGGATGGATACGAGCGAGTATTGCCGCCAGAGAGCGCACATTCTATTGGTAAAGATAAAACACAGTGATTAGAGCGGACGAATGAAACGTTACGGCATGAGAAGAATTCCATTCAGCTTGGTGCTTTTATTTCTTGCGATCGCATAAACGATGCGGCTTTTAGTAAACCTTTAAAGCTTAGTGCCCGGCTGAGAAAAGCTCCCGACCAGAGGTCATGATCGGGAGTCTAGTTCTATGCGGATGTAAGGGGATGCTGCCCCTATCGTCAGCCTGAGCATTATTGTATTAACCGACGGAGGAGAACTTAAAAATAAATCGGGGGGAAATCGGGGAGAAACTGAGACATACGGATGCATCCTGCAGAGCCAAAACTGGTAGGGTCAGCCGTGTTGCCTCACTCTCTAGTGCAAACTGCGTCATGAAACAATCTTTGGAGTAGTTGCTCAACCGATATGTTGGATGGCGACGTTTGCGTCACGAAAAACTTGCAGCACAACTGAGCGATCGATACATTCAAAGATCAGTCTGCTGAAGAGGGGTGTCTGCTCAAACTAGAGTAAGGCACAATATTGTTACAATAAGAGCAAATTATGACACGCTAGGTTTCACTTCAGGTTTTCAAAACGGGATGGTATCGCTTTTGGCAGGATAGCCACCGCTTACCGAGTCAAGCCTGGCAGCGATGGGCTGGCATTCTAGCTCTAGGCTTAGGGATTTGCGCTGCGATGACCTTTGCCATGACCCTTTATGTTAAAGGACACATCGACCAGGGATTGTAGGCGTGGGATGCTCGAATGCTGCCAATTCTGGCTGAACATATCCCGATGAGCTTTTCCCGTGCCATTACCTGGGAATCGCCTGGCAATTTACTGGGGATGTTACCTGTTGTAACAGTGTTTGTGGGAATTATGGTGGCGCGATCGCAACCCCTGCTTGCTGTCACAATGGTCGCCGCTTACGGATCGCAGTTTGCCCTGGTGTGGATCGGCTGGGGATACTGGAACCGCGATCGTCCCTCCTTGATTGCGAATGGAGTTGCTGCATCGGGGCTGCACTCCTTCCCATCGGGGCATGCCGTAGTGGTGGTTACAGTCTACGGATTGCTGGCTTATCTTGGGGGGCGAGCTTCCCGCAGTTGGGTCGAAAAGCTGGTCATTGCCCTACTGTCCCTGCTGTGGATTAGCTTGATTGCTGCTTCCCGGCTGGTACTGGGTGTTCACTGGATCACGGATGTTATCGCTAGCGTTATTATAGGCGTTTTATGGTTAGCAATAGTGATTATTGCCCTGACTCGCGCTAAGGCGATCGTCCCAAACTGACACTTAAAGCAGGAGTATTCTAGGGGCACTGTTGTAAGTAGCTAGCGATAGTTCAAGCATTGCCTTTGCTCCTAATTCAAAGCAGTGTTGCTGAATCGAAATATGAAGAACCTAATTGAGCTCCTGCATTGCCCCCTAAATCCTCAATGCTGGGGGACTTTGAGGATTAGTTCCCCCCAAAGTTGGGGGCTAGGGGGCAAATCATACTCGAATTCAGCAACGCTTCCAATCTAAAGATAACGCTGTTGGTTTATCAAATAATTATCTTCAGGACACAGAACGATTACGGGTTTTCAGGAAGTAGACGAACCCCAATGCTTGAGTGCCAGCACCAAGAATAATGAGGGAACCTGTGAGAGGAAAACGATGGGATACTGGAGTAAACGAAGCAGCCGAAAGCGATCGCACTAAGCTGACTGACAAAGGATCTTGACCGATTGTTGCAGCATAGGCAGCACTGAGGTAAGGGCGATAGTGGGGCTGATCCGCTACATAGGTTTGCAGAAAAGCGGTGCTTAAAGCGGAGACATAGCGACGGGCAGATGCCGGGTCAGATCCCCAAAGCGGGACAACTTCTGAATTGGCTGCGGGTGCAATGCTCGAAAAGTGAGTGCCTTCGTGAATAAGTGCTAGATATTTATGGGAAGTTGTTAACCAGGTAAAAGGTTTGATCTGTTCAGATAAAACAGGAGCTATCCTATCTGCACTGCCCGCTATCATAAGCACCGGGATTTTGATCTGGCTGAGGCTGGCTTGTCCAAAAATTTGGCTGCCAACTGGGCTGATTGCGATCGCTGCTTTTACTCTTGAATCAGCAAGATCAGTTGGATCAGCACGATCAGTGATGAGTTGGGGCAAAGTCTGCGCCTCACACTGAAGCATTAGCGACAAATTGAAGGAGTCTTGCCAGTCTAAGCAGTAGGTCCCATGCTGCTCAAAGCGAGGGGTTGCACCTGCCAGCGCAAGCGTTGTATAGCCGCCAAACGACTGCCCGATAACGCCTACCTGCTGTAAATTCAATCGCCCCTGCAACCGCTGCTTAGGCTGACTTAGACGCTCTAGTTCATCTAATACATAGCTTACGTCCAGGGGACGATCGATAAATTCACGAGCGGGAGTTAAGGCCTCTGTCTCTCCAGTTAACCATGCCCGAATCTGTTGCCAATTGCTGCCGCGATGCTCTGGAATGGCGGTCACAAAACCATAAGAGGCTAGATGTTGAGCCAGGTAAGCCAAGCTGTTTCGATCCGTCCCATAGCCATGGGAAATCACAATGATGGGACGAGGAGTTTGAGCCAGAGGCAGATACAAGTCAACTGGGATAGTCCGATTGCGGGTGCGATCGGTCAGGGTCAAGGTTTGATGTTCCCAAGTGAAACTTCCCTGATATTGCAAATCTAGAGATGGGAGAGGTGAGGGAAGAGGGTTTGTAGCAGCTTCTAGCTTTGCTTTTTGATCCACTTGAGCAATTGCCTGACTTGTTTGATTCATCAGGGTTTGCCATGCCGCGATCAGTTTTAGACTACGAGCTAAATCAATTTCAACCGAATCACCTGGAAACTGACGCAGTACATTTAAGAGCGTTAACCCACCTGGTTCAGTGCTGGCGCGAATTAATGCCGATCGCAGTGTGGAAATACTTAATTGAGGTTCATTCGATTGAATCAGACCCGCTAAATCACGGACAAACTGCTCACCAATCGCTGTATGGAGGAACTGTCTAAATTTATCAGAATCGAGGGGAACACGAGCTGTTAGAATTTGCCGTAGCTGCATTAACTGATCAGGCTTCGAAAAATGGGCAAAAGCCATGAAAGCACCATTTGGCTTGCCTGTCGCTGCGTAAGATTCGAGAGCGCCGATCGAAATAGACTGCTGGAAGACTCCGTAAGAGAGAGAAATATGCTCTGCTCCGAAAACTGGACGAACTGCAAATGTAGGCAAACTTCCAACAAAAAGCCCTAACCCCAGTCGCCAGAGGGATAACTTTTTTCTAAAGGTTTTCATCTCCTTACACTGATACCATTTCCATTCCACATTTGAAATACAGCCTTTTTTAAGCGGATGAAGTACAGAGAAGTGAGGTGCAGGGGTCTTGTTCCTGTTTAGGTTTGCCACAGGGGAAAGATGCCCTACACCCCTTGTTCTATGCAGCGTTATAAAGGAATTGGTATGAGTCTCAAATGCATTGCACAATACTCATCAATTTCTGCTCTACTTGAATAGAAATCTGTCCGGCACTCCTGAAGGAGTGATGAGATAAATTTTTCTCGCCACAAGCCTTCTTGAAGGAATTCTTTGAGAAGGGTAGACAGTGCTAGACAGATGCTAATTCAAAATATTAATCTTCCTCCTCAATCTCCCTCTCTTCGCCTACCCCTCCTTCCACTTCTCCAATGCCTTCTTCTCCAACTTCCCGCTCATAACCAGCTTCACAAGCAACGGCACCCATCGTAACTACTCCTGCAACCAGCCAGGGAGCAATTTTTTGCATCAAGTTACGCTTCATCGTTTTTCTCCTTTTTATTTTGTGTCTCTTGCTGTTCTTACTCTGGCAATGGATAGACTTCACGAACAATCAACACAGGTCGCTGTTCGTATTCTGCTACCACGTCTCCTGGTAGTCCTAAATCGACACCCAGGTTCAAGTTTCGCTCAAGGTCCGCTGCGATGAAGGGACGAAGTTCACCCACTGCAACAACGCTTGCGCCTTCTTCCGAGGAACGTTGTGGACTGGTATTAATGACCAGCACATCTCCGCTTTCAAACAAGTCCGGATCATTTAAGCTAAAGGCATAAGGGCTATAAATGTCATCAATATTGCCCTCAACTGCGATTGCTCGGCCATAAAACTTTTCTGGCTCATCCGTGACATCATCGGGGTCGGGAGCATAAGCCAATGATTGAGCGAATACTGCGGGTTCATACTCATACTCCGCATAAATTTCAGGATCAAGCGCGATTCCTAATTCCCGCTCAACTTCCGCCCGAATGAAAGGACGCACAACTCCCGTTACTTGAATCTCAACATCGTCTTCCTCTGGCAGGGCGATCGGTGCACCAGAGTAGTTGAACACTAACAGTTCATCATCATCAAAGTCCAGACCAAAAAGGTTAATGCCATCTGTGTCGTCCAGAAGAAAGGACTGCAGATCGCCCGTTTCCTCGGGTTCGCTGCGAACTGTCACTAAACGACCCGTGTAAGCGGCTGGGTTATCAACAATATCGTCGATTGTCGCGTTCTGGCTATTTAGATATTGATGGGTAGAAGTTTGAGCAACGGCTCTCTCCGTAATGGAAAGAGCGGGAAGAACAGCAAGGAATGCAGCCGCGATCGCTTCTATCCGAATTTTTTTACGAGAAATAGCTTGCCAAAAATCTGAAAGTCGATTCATCATCGTTTACTCCTTTCTGCTGTTTAACAGAACATTGGCTACAGCATCTTCATCCTTTTCTAAGCCGTTGTTCTTGATGATTACTCCAATAGCTAGGTTGATGTGATGACCAGGTTCCATGGAATAGAAAATGGATTTAGAAGTGTGGAAATAACTCGTCTGCTCTAAATTACAGTCTCAAAGTTCACTTCCTAAAAATAATTGAACCTACCTAGAAACGAATTGCTATTGGCTATGATTTGAAGATAAAGTTCAATTGTGAAGAAACAGTGGAAAAACTAGCAGCAAGCCTGAATACAATCCTTAAGAGATAGTAGCTGCTTTGTAAGACGTCCTTTTATTAACAGAAAAGCTAAATAATTGAAGACTCAAAATCTCTAATACTGAAGGATTAATGAGGCGTGAAGGACCGAGCTATATTGATAGGAGTTTTCATGCATACATTAGCCTTGATTAGGAGCCGAGAGTAGCCCAGCTTTCAATTCTTCATCCTTTAAAACTGCCTCGATGTCGCGACCAATTCAGCTAAAATTGAAATCCTAAAAGATTCCAATAAAGTAAAACGAGAACAAAAATGGCGGCAGCCAAGGTAATTAAGGAATAGTGCCATCGTTTCAGCCCAGACCAGTATTTATCTTTCCAGCTTAATGCGGTAACCAACGGCAATCCAATTGAGAGCAGGGTTGCGATCAGGGGGAGGTATAAAATCGCAACAATGACTGGCGGCACACCATATACTAGACTTCATCGGAAATAAGATAGAGTTTGACGCACGACCTGACAAGAGTGAGGCAGCGAGGAACCATGCTCAACTATGCTCAAGTTCAAAATAAACCGCGTGTCCTACAAAG
>NZ_JAMPLI010000072.1:0-14560 GCF_039962475.1 Leptolyngbya sp. GB1-A1
GAAGAGTTGACTCAGCAATTGCAGCAGTTGCAACGCCAGACGATTGCGTCTTTAACCGGTTGGGATTACATTCTCAATGCTTTATCTGTAGCAGGTATTTATTGAATTGGTATAAGTCCCAAATTTGCCCTCATTCCCAGTTCTTTATGCCTTTTGCAAAATCAGCCAGCCCCAGAGTGAAGCTAGGGCGGCTGAGAAAATTTCCAGAGTGAGATTTATTTAATTGCGAGAATCCGAGAAACAGATAAAACCCAATTATGGATTCTCAGAGGGTGGTGCAGGATTTGGGCTGGACGTTGACGAGTCACTGTCAGAAGACCGTTGAGCGTTTGACTCCGGCTGAGTTAGCTCAGACTCCTGAGTCGGTGCAGGGTTAGGAACTGTGATATTGATATCAGGAGCCTTCACATCAGGAGCTTGAGGCTGAGCCGGAACAATTTCTCGGGTTCGCTCAATGACTGTATTTTGGCGTGGAGCTTGCGATTCGGACGGGCGATTAAAAAAGGCGTAAGCTGCAATTCCTGCACCGACTAAACCTGCGATCGCAATTCCAAGGGCAACCCCACTTGCCGCACTGCTGTTCTCTCGATCGATCTGAGCCTGCCGCCGTAGCTCATTGTCATAAACTTCCCGATCGCGTAAATTTCTCATGTTCAATTCCTCCTCGATCTCAAAAGCATTGGGATGTACAAAAACGTGTGTAATGAAACAAGAATCCTTTTGACATTCAACAGATCTTGTTGTTGGAAATTTCCAATCTGTTGCACCCGTAGTTCCAAAATAGCCATTCAGTACCAACGACTTATTACACCTAGAGGAGGGTAGCTTTCTATACCGCAGGAATGGAATAAAGCAGTACATAGCCGTGAGATGACTGTCAAATGAGTTAAAACATGGCAAAATCAGGCTTCGGTTCTTTGACTCGAAATTGGGTGGTTAGGTTATGTCCGCAGCATGGCTTGCACTGCTGAAACAGCATCGATCGATCGCAGTGATTCGCGCCCTCGAACTGGCAGTGGGAATCGAGATGGCAAACGCAACGGCGGCAGGCGGAATGCGGCTGATTGAAATTACCTGGAACAGCGATCGTCCCCATCATCTAATCCAACAGATCCAAAATGATTTGCCAGATTGTGTGATTGGAGCCGGAACGTTGCGATCGACCGATGAGGTGCAGCAGGCGATCGAGGCGGGGGCACAGTTTTTGTTTTCGCCGCATACGGATTTTTCGATGATTGAAGCGGCAGTGCGGCGGGAGATTCCGATCGTGGCAGGGGCACTGACGCCCACGGAAATTATGAGGGCATCACAGGCAGGGGCAGCTTGTGTCAAGGTTTTTCCAATTCAAGCAGTGGGCGGCGCAAGCTATATTCGCAGTTTGCAGGAGCCGCTCGGCGAGATTCCGCTCATTCCAACCGGAGGTGTCACGATCGACAATGCAGCAGAGTTCATTCGTGCAGGCGCGATCGCTGTAGGGCTGGCAGGACAGCTTTTTCCAAAACAGGCGATCGAGACAGGCGACTGGTCAATCGTTGAGGCGCGATCGAAGCAACTGGTCGAAAATTTGCGAAGCGTTTAGTCTAAACCGGGATTGTACGGACAATAAATCGAAGTGGGTAACCGATTTTCGTCAAGCTCAATGATCCAATCAACCCATTCAGGCTGAGACAGAAGCGGCGGGATAAACAGCTCAGGGTGAAGCGATCGCCAGAAATACTGCACAAATTCCTCGATTTCGGTATCGCTCATGCCCGGCTTCCCGGTCGCTTTCATCATTTGTTCTGCTTCTTTGCGCCATTGCAGCGTCAATCGATAATCTACTGGATTCAGCACAATCAGGCGATCGAGTTCGTCCCACAGCGGCAAGTAGTCTTGTAACCGATCGTTGGTGTCACGGGCAAAGGTACGGTCAGACTCGCTGATAATCGGCGACGGGGCATGGTCAAACAAAGCCGGATCGATCGGACGCACCCCCAGAAACCAGCCTTCAAACAGCACCACATCAGCAGCCGTAAGCCTTTCTGGCACAATTCGATCGCCTGCCCCTTGATGCAGCGACTTGTCAAAGCGAGGCACGGCAACCGGGTGCTGCGGGCTAACCTGTCTGAGCTGCTTCAGAACCGATAATCCCAGCGAGACATCGTGGGTGCCCGGAGGACCACGCCAGCGATAGCGAGGGTCAAACTGCTGAAGCTGAAGCCGATCGGCATAGGTTTTATAAAGGTCGTCGATCGATAAACGACAAACCTGAAGTTCCATCTCTGCCAAAATTTCAGTCAGGATAGCGGCAAGGGTCGTTTTACCCGTTCCCTGCCCGCCCAGAATACCGAGAATTAGCGTTTTCTGCTGCCGCCACTCAGCGATCTGTTGTGCTAGAGGCATCCAAAACTGCTGTAGAAGCTCGATGCGAAGCAGTTCCTCCTTGGGGGTAATCGGACTATCTTGCCAGCCCTGCTGATAAAAAAAGTTTTGGAGCCGAAGAAAAACTCGCTGAAAAAAAGCTTCGTCCTGCTGATGAATTGACCTGCTTTCTGCCATCGTTTACCGCTCCTTTATTCGCTCATTCGCTAACTGCCCAGCTTAAATGCTTCCAGAAATAGCCCATAAATCAGTCCCAGCTTTAACCCGTTCAAGACATCAAGCAACAGCGATCGGGCAGCGGGTCGCTCTTGTCCCAAAGAACGGGAACGATCGCCGCGATAAACTAGCCAGCTAATCAACTCACTAAACAACACCAGCAGAAACGCTGCCAGCACGTCTAATTCTGCCTTTTGTCCGGCAACGGTCGAAATCGTCGAAGCAAGAAAATTTCCGGTCAAAACTGTAATCAGCAGCAGCGACAACCGCCGCCAGGGATTTTGTAGCGATCGGCTAAATCGTCCTAGCGCATTGTCTACAACCGTACTGAGCCGAGTATTCTGCATGAATTGGGGATAAATTGGGGACAAATCGGGGCGGAAGTTGAATATCAGCATTTTAAAGGTAGAGAAGCAGAAAACAAGGACAGAAAGCCCTGATTCCGATTGCCGTCCCCAGTCCATCGCTTAGGGAAAACGATCGCCGCAGAAACTCTCTTTGGATACGTGCAAAGACCGTGATCCCTGTCTAGATTAGAAATGACACGCGGGAGGGAACGGGAGTGAAGATATCAGATGAGACAAAGCTCAAGCTCTACCCTGTGGCAATCGGGGTCATGGGCGTTTGTCTGCTGGCACTGCTCTTTACCCGAATTGATATTATTCTGCCGACTTCCCCCGAGCAAACCGCTCCCCCGGAACCTGCCGCGTCTCCCATGCCTGCCCCAACTCCGGCGATCGAACCTTCTCCCACCCCATCCCCCAGTCCGACCCCGATTCCTAGTCCACCGCCCGTTTCTCAGTCGCCCAATCCTGCGGCAGCAAGCGATCGTTTGGGAAACCTCAAAGTCAGCAATCAAACGACACATCCGGTACGGGTGGCTTTGCTGTTTCAGCAGGCAAACAGTAAATCTACGGCACAACTATCCTACAACCAGCCCGTTCACTGGGATTTTGCACCGGGCGAAGGGGGAAATACTGGCTTATTACTCTCACTGCCCGATAGCAACCTGCAAGTCAAAGCGGGAGATGTGCTGATGGCATTTGCAGAAGACGGTTCACGCCGCTACTGGGGTCCGTTTGTGGTTGGTAGAACGAGCCTGCCAACGTGGAATGCGACTCAGCAAGAGTGGACGCTGCTGCTCCAGCAATAAATTCTGTTGGTGCGGATGAGCATTGCAGTTCAAGCTGGGCTGGATTCGATCGCGATTCGATCGTTAAACAAATCTCCTTACAAGACTGAGAGGATGTTTGAATCGCCACCGTCACTCAACTTGCTTAATGCTCAAGCAACCTGGCTCACTTTCAAAATTCAAAGTCTCCCCTCGCTCTTTTAGAGCGGCAAGCAATCAATGGGGAATTTAGGGGGCAATGTAGAACAGAGAACGCTTTTCAAACATCCTCGGAGCAGAGCTTTCACAACCTATTGGTGAACCCTTTCGTAAACCCTATTTTGTGGACCCTATCGATAAACTGGAGAAGAAAATTGAGAGGTTTCTCCTGTGTTCGATATTCGATTGGTGTTCGGCTGGCTAATGTCTAAATGCGATCGGTGGAGTCAGGGAACCGAAAGCCGATTTCTCCTCACGCGACTCGTAGGTCTTGCCTGCATGACCCTGATTGGGGCTGCAACAATCCTTGTCATGCCTGCTGCGATCGCTGCGGATTCAACGGATTTAGCAAGCGGCTCTCAAGTCTTTCAGGCGCACTGCGAGGGCTGCCACATTAACGGCGGCAACATTATCCGACGCGGCAAAACCCTGAAACTCAACGCCCTGCAACGCAACGGTATGGATTCTCTAGAGGGGATCGCCCAAATCGTCACCCATGGCAAAAACAATATGTCTGCTTTTCACGATCGCCTCACTGAGCAGCAAATTCAAGATGTCGCCGCCTACGTTCTCGACCAGGCAGAAACAGGCTGGAAAGAACCGCAAAAATAAATCCATTTCCAAACAAGTCGATCGCAACGCCACCACAAGCTCAAACTGAATCGCACAATCTCTCCCATCCACTCATCCACCTACCGCAACTGATAATCCACGCTGAAATAAACCCCAAAATCCTGAGCATTCACTCCCTGATCGTCCAGATTCACCAGGGGAATTGCGCCATCTACTCTCACATTCACATCAGCCAAGGGCTGCCATAGGATGCCTAACCCCACGCCCGCAAGAAAATTTTGACGCGGCAAAGCATTTAGATTGCGGCTATCGTTCCAGACCAGTCCAGAATCGATAAAAGGCGCAACTTGCAGCACTGACTCTCCTGCCTCGTTGCGGGCAAGCGTGATCCGGTCTTCCACAGAAAAGCGAATGCCATTATCGCCCAATCTGGCATTTTGCCGAAACCCGCGTACCGATCGTCCACCCCCGATCGCAAACTGCTGTGAGGGCGGGAGCGCGTCGGGCGTGAGCTGCACATCAAGCTGAGCAATCAGTAAATTGCCTGGATTCAGGATTTGGACGCGCTGAAACTGTCCCAGCCAGGTAAAAAATAGCCCGTCTGGCGTGTTGTCAGGAGGGTCTGTGGTGGCACCCAATAATCCAGTGCCGAAATTGAATGCCGATCGCCCTGCCCAGGCTCCCTGGGGGTCACGCCGCACATAGTCCTGACCAAAGGTGAAAACACTGGTCGTCGTATCGTCGATCAGCGATTCGCTCACAAAGATTTGTCCGGTGCGGTGCGTGAATTCGGTAGAAAGGGCGAACTCTTCGCGGGGCGATCGAATCACGGGCTGCCGAAAGCTGGCTTCATACAGGTTCGCGCTGCCCTGAATATCGAGATCGTCAGGATCACGGCGTGTAAACTCGAAGTTGCTGGGTGAGTACCTGAGCGCAAGGGTGCCCTGAAGCGGATTAAGTGGAATTTCGTAGTTGAATTCAAAAACGTTTGATCCACCTGTGGTCGATCGAAAATAAGCCGCCGTCAGCAAATCGCCGTTTCCAGTCAAATTATGTTGTCCTACCACAACCCCAATGCGCTCTGACCCCACATCGGGCGGCGACAGGTTATCGGCACTCAAATCGAGAATCCAGTCTTCTGCTTCGGTTACGCGCACCGACAGAATGCTTTGCCCCAGCCCACTGCCTGCGCGTAAGCTGGCTTCCACGTTGTCAAATAAAGGGTCGATTCGCAGCAGACGAAGCTGATCTTCCAAATCGCTCTGACGCAAAGGCGTACCGCTGCCCAACTGGATTCGACTGCGAACATAGGCAGGATTGACTCGGCGAGTTCCTTCAATCTCGATCGCCTCCAAGCTGCCTTCAAGGACGCGAATCTGCACGACGCCATCCTGAATTTGCTGATCGACCAGAATTGCTCTAGAGGTGAGATAGCCCTCGTTTAGATAAAGCTGGGTAATCTGATCCGCGACCTGCCGCAGTTCTTCTAAAGTGAGCGATTTGCCCTGCACAGGTTGGACGATCGGCGCAAAATCGTTTTCGTCAAAAACCGTACTTCCCACCACCTCAATCCGCTGGACGGGAATCTGAACCGGAGCAGTTTCAGGCATAGGCGCAGGCGGAATCAATTCGGCTGGAGTAGGAGCAGGCAAGGGAACAGGCTGCACAGGCTGAAGCAAGGAAGGCTCAGGATTTGTGGGAACAGGAGTCTGAGCCAGCATTTCTGCTGGAGCCACTGCCTGAGCAGGGATAGAAACAAGCAACCCAGGCACGATCGCCCCAAACGCGAGATGGAGCAGTTCCCCCTTCGCGGTTATCGATTTCACCAACGATCGTTTCATCACCCACTCACAAACCCCATGGCAGCATTATCGAAGTCCTGACGGTTTGCTCCGGAAAAACGGTTGAATTCCTTAACTGAATTCCTTAACCGTTACTCAACGTCGCCTGACTTTGCTCACCATTTTGCGAGAAAATCGCAGGTTTAAATCCTCTGACTCTGCCCAATCTTGCAAAATCTGGAAAAAGATCTGTCGATCGTTTGCTTGCAACACAGCAGTCTGGTCTGCGCTTTCGATCACATAGGGATAGCCGCCGCCAATAATCACTTCGCCGCGTACCCAGTCCATGATTCGATCGCTAATCCCTGCTTCCACCATCCATAGAGGCATTTCAATCCGGGCAGGATAGTTGTCGCGAGTGGTTTTTAAGTAGGTAAAGGCAACCCGATCGCGCTGCTCCTCATACTGGTCTAAAATGCCCGATCGCTGACACAGAAACAGGGGAGTTCGATCGCCCCACGTTATAAATTTGTTGAGCAACTGAGCATCGTGAATGGTGTCGGATGGAGGCAGAGCATAAAGCGTGCGGAGCATTACCGCGAGATCCTGCGCGTAGGAAGTGTCGATATAGGCAACCAAAGGAACTCGGTATTTCTCGCTTGCCCGCAGCAAATTCAGCAGACATTCGACATAAAACTGACGGCTGCTCCCATCAAACACTTGAGCAAAGGTCGCCACCAGAGAGCCATCCAGAAATACCAGACAGTTTTCGGCATGGGCATGGTCTTTGATGTAATCGACCAGTCGTTGCGTCTCCATCTCAAACCGCCGCATATTGACTCGTCGATCGACAGGTTCGCCGCTATTCCCGGCTTGAAGATCGATCGGGGTCATCACATCCAAGGCAATGTCTTTCTCGTAGCCGCCCGTCGGCAGGTGAGGATTTTCAAACCAGCCAATCTGTACCAGAGCGATCGGAATCGAAAGATCTTTCCCCGGATAGATTTGGGAGCCATCAACCGCAAACGTGCGGATTCCAGTGAGCCGATCGCGTACCCAAGCAAGGCTCTGCTCTTTGTTCTGCCACACCAGCCCACAGGAAATCACGCCGTTCTTTGCCTCAGACAGCGACTCTAACAGCCGCGCTCCGGTTGCCCCAGAATACTTAGCAAGACGCTGCCGGACATCGGCTTCTCCCTGGGCAGACAAAACGTGCAGCGCGCTGCGATACTGCTGCAACTGCTCCCACACCTCCCGATTAAAGGCAGTAAATTCCTCGCGTTTGTTCGTAAGAATTTGATGAATCTGAGACGGCTTCAGGGTCATGACGATCGCAGCAGAGCTTTTAACAGGGCTTTCAATAGCCTACAGGATTTCTACAGTCAGTATTTCAACGGAATTTCTAATCGCTACGCGGGCAATAACACGGAAGAATACGGATAGGAATCTAAAGAAAATATTAAATAATAGATTCTATTAGAGACAGGGTGAATAACTACCAGTTCATCCCGATCGCCAATCGCCATTCGTGGAGTTGAAACATAACTTATGGGTGCCGCTGAAATTTCTAAGCTCGCGTTTAGCAGAGGGTGCAGTCTAAACATGAGTGGGCAAGACGATGTTTTGCTGTATTGGATTGAGAACACAATTTTCGTGAGTAAACCCTTCGAGCAGCTTGAAGAACTGGTCGATTTGATTTTGCGCTTGCCGATTTGCGGTCAAGACACCGTTCAAGCTTCTGAAACGATCGTGCTTGCTCAAACTACTTTTTGCCCTTCTGTTCCCCTTGCTGCCTGATCTTGCAGTCGCACTTCACGGTTTGCTCCTTTTACCAATGGCACTGTGAATGATTAGAATTGTGAATTCTCAATGATGACTGCTATCGCTGCTCCCTCAGGGTCAATATATTAAGCTCTGTTTCATTTCTTTCCTATCTCCGGCCTCAGACAGTAATCCAGCGGAGTGTCCGTGATAGGATGCACTCCGTGGCCTCTGGGAGACATAGGAGAGAAGACCTTTGACACTACGGGTTGCTGTTGTTGGATCGGGTCCGGCAGGTTCCTCGGCTGCCGAGACATTAGCAAGAGCTGGAATTGAAACTTACCTTTTTGAACGCAAGTTAGATAACGCCAAACCTTGTGGTGGGGCAATTCCCCTCTGCATGGTCAGCGAGTTTGATCTGCCGCCAGAAATCATCGATCGTCGAGTTCGCAAGATGAAGATGATTTCTCCCTCAAATATTGAGGTGAACATTGGTCAGACGCTTAAAGATGATGAATATATTGGAATGTGCCGCCGCGAGGTGCTGGACGGCTTCCTGCGAAATCGGGCTGCCAAACTGGGCGCAACGCTAATCAACGGAACGGTGCATGGCATCGACCTTCCTACAAGCAGCACGGCTCCTTACACCCTTCACTACGCCGATCACTCGAACGGTGCGCTGGAAGGTGAAGCCAGAACGCTGCAAGTTGATTTGATCATCGGTGCAGATGGTGCAAATTCCCGCGTTGCCAAAGCGATCGATGCAGGAGACTACAACTACGCGATCGCCTTCCAGGAGCGCATCCGCTTGCCCGAAGAAGGAATGGCATACTACGAGGAACTCGCCGAGATGTATGTGGGAGATGATGTCTCTCCAGACTTCTACGCCTGGGTTTTCCCCAAGTATGACCACGTTGCGGTCGGCACAGGCACGATGAAAAAGAACAAGGCACTCATCAAAGACCTGCAAGCTGGCATCCGCACCCGCGCTGCTAAAAAGCTGGAAGGCGGCAAAATCATCAAAGTCGAAGCGCATCCCATTCCTGAGCATCCCCGTCCGCGTCGTGTGGTGGGTCGTGTGGCTCTAGTGGGCGATGCCGCAGGCTATGTTACCAAGTCTTCGGGCGAAGGCATTTACTTTGCTGCGAAGTCAGGTCGGATGTGCGCCGAAACCATTGTCGAACTGTCAAACAAGGGAGAGCGCATTCCCACCGAGGCTGATCTCAAGGTGTACCTGAAACAATGGGACAAAACCTATGGAGCAACCTATCTGGTGCTAGACATCTTGCAGCGCGTGTTCTACCGCTCAGATGCAACTCGCGAAGCCTTCGTCGAAATGTGTTCTGACATCGACGTGCAGAAGCTGACATTTGACAGCTACCTGTATAAAACAGTCGTGCCTGCTAATCCCATAGTGCAGCTTAAGATCACTGCAAAGACGATCGCAAGCCTGCTGCGCGGAAATGCCCTGGCTCCTTAATTTAGTCTTAATTTCAATAACTTAGTCATGCGATCGGGTGGGCAATAGCTCACCCATTTTTTATTGTGGGCTGTTTTATTGTGGGCTGTTATTTTGTGCTGATAAGGCGATGGGTGGTACGATGACGTTCTCTAGAAGGCTGACGCTTGTTAGCCCACCTACCATTGACTCCTTTGAGACTGACTCATCTAACTTTCTGCCACAGCCAGCCTATGAGCAACCTAGTGCTATCTTTGGTTTCTACAGTAACGAAGCGAGTCAAAGCCAACTTTGTCCGAAATACTCAAAACGTTACCGCAGCCCAGGAGAAGTTTCTTCTATCACTGCTGCGATTGCACCAGAACACAGAGTTTGGCAAGCAGTATGGACTTGCAGAGGTTAAAACCGTTGCTCAATTTCGCGATCGGATTCCTGTTCTGTCCTACAGCCATTACGAGCCTTATGTAGAGCGCATCGCTCAAGGCGAGCCCAATATTCTGACTCCTGACCCTATAATTTACCTGAACCTGAGCAGTGGCTCAACCGGAAAACAAAAACTCATTCCTGTTACCCATCGATCTCGCCGAGTTCGTAGTCAAGTCAATCAGACCAGCACCGGATTCCTGATTGAAGCACTGCAGCGCCGCAAACTGCCGATCGGTAAGATCCTTGTAACCACATCAGCACGAGCCGTTGGGCAGACCAGCAGCGGTATCGACTATGGCTTTGTGAGCGCAGGTGATTTACGGCTCAACAGCGGGCTTTACCGGCAGATTGCTGCCCAGCCTTTTGAAGCCCTGCAATCGGCTGATAGTCTGGCTCGTCACTATGTTTGCTTGCTGTTTGCGCTAAGCGATCCACAAACGCGCATCATTGGGGCAAACTTTCCAGTGCTGGGTTTGCAGCTCAGCCATTACTTGGAATCCTACGCGGAAGATTTTATTCAAGATATTGAAACAGGCGAGATTGCCCATTGGTTGAAGTTAGAGCCGGAGATTCGCGCCAAGTTGGAACGATGCTGGTCGAGTCACCCAAAACGAGCGGCTGAACTGCGCCATCTTCTAAAAACAGAAGGACGGCTGACGCCCCACTCGGTTTGGAATTTGTCTGCTGTCGTGACGGCTTTGGGCGGTACATCTAGCTTCTACCTGGAGCGATTTCCGTCTTACTTTGGTGACACTCCCATTTTCGGTGGAATTTATGCCTCATCAGAAGCAGCTTTTGGCACCTACTATGAGCTGAACAACGAGGGAGCTGTGCTAGCGGTGAACGCAGGTTTTTTTGAGTTCATCGCTGAAGATCAGTGGCAAGCCGCTCAACCCAAAACTTTGCTGCCTTGTGAAGTCACACCCGGAAACTACTACCGAATTGTTGTAACAAATTACAGCGGGCTTTATCGCTATGACATTAATGATGTTGTCGAGGTTTTGGGCTTTTACAACGAAGCACCAATCATTGTTTTTCGACATCGCCTGGGCGGATTACTCTCTTCGACTACGGAGAAGACGACAGAATTTCACGTCGCACAGGTCATGCAGCGGCTACAGCAAAATTTTAATCTCGCCTTAGAAAACTTCTGCGTTACCTTATCCGAACACGAAATTCCACCTCACTATTTGGTCAATATTGAACTGGCTTCTGGAGAACGGCTTACCCACTCCCAGGATTTCATTCAGCAGTTCGATCGCTACCTTCAGGAGGTTCAGCCTTCTTATGCCGTCAAGCGTCCGGGTACAATTCCACCCCCCCGTCTTCGGATTTTAGCCTCTGGAAGCTTTGCCACATTGCAACAGCGATTGCTAAAGCGCGGCATTCCAGAATCCCAATTGAAGTTTCCCCATATTAGCGACGATCGCCATCTGCTAACGGGACTTACAATCGCGCAAGAAATTGCAATGGAGGAGTGAAGCTTCTGCCTAAAATAAAGTTGCCTAAAATAAGATTGCCCCAAATTACTTTCTAAGATGATTTAGTGTAAGGCGTGCATGAAAGGGTTCGTTCAATCAACTACCATGAAACTGGAAAGTATTAGCCCTAATAACATTAACCTGGTCCAAAACCTGATCCAGAAAATTGAGAGCCTCGTACCTGAGTATTCTCTTGTTGGCGAATCAGTGTTTTTCTCTAAAGACCAGTTTCCCTGGGCAGAAGCACTAGAAGCTAACTGGCAGGGGATTCGCCAAGAGCTAGATCAAGTGCTTCCCTACACAGATGTACTCCCCAATTTCCAGGATATTTCTCCTCGCCAGAACCGCATTTCCCCCGATAATCTCTGGAAGACTTACTTCTTTTTTGCCTTTGGCTATCGCTCCCAAAAAAATTGCGATCGGTGTCCAGAAACAACTCGGCTATTGGAACAAATTCCAGGTTTAAAGGTTGCTTTCTTCTCAATTCTGGCTCCGGGAAAACATATTCCTGAGCATCGGGGCAAACACAAGGGGATTATTCGGTGTCATTTAGCCTTAAAAGTGCCAGAACCCAGAGAAAAGTGCCGCATTCGTGTTTCCGAGCAGGTCGCCTACTGGGAGGAAGGCAAAACCTTGTTTTTTGACGACACCTATCCCCACGAAGTTTGGAACGACACGAATGATTATCGGGTTGTGCTATTTCTTGATATTGCTCGCCCGCTGCGCTTTCCCTTGTCGATCGTTAACTGGCTTGTGAATCGGTTGGTTGGTTTTTCTCCGATCATTCAAGTTGCGAAAGGCAATCATCAAAACTGGGAAAAACAGTTTGAGGAAATGTTGCGCTAGCTCTTTCTTCCAACCCTCTACCCGCCTGAAGATCATCGTTTAGTTGGGTGCAACCAAAAGGCTTGTCCAAACGCAGCGGCTTTAGCTAGATGCCCGATTTGGCTGCATCACAACGGTGAGGCTTAACCCACTCGCTATCGCTGCAATTGCGCCTGCCACATAAAACACGGGCGGTAAACCCGCATATTTCCAGACAGAACCTAAAATCACAGGGGAAATAAACTGCCCTAAGGAGTTAAACCCAGTTCCGATCGCCAAAACCGTCGTCCTCACTTCGAGGGGCGCTAAACCTGCCAGTACGTCATACAGGTTAGGAGTAATGATGCCAAAACCTACCCCAAAAAGCATTGCGGTCGGAATAATCAAATACAGCTCAGTCAAAAAAGGAATGGTCACGATCGCCATTGCCATTAAGCTGAAGCCAAAAGCAACCGCTCGACTCGGCCCAATCCGCTGACTGATTCGACTTGCCCCAAAAGCAGAAATTAAAGCGGCTCCAACCAAACGAACTGCTAACACAATACCGTTGATTTCAGGAGTCGCCCCGATCGCCTGCTTAAGGTAGAGCGGCGTATAAACCACAACGGCATACATCATCAGCCCGGCTGCCCAGATAAATAAATACACCGTTAAAATACTGCGATTACGAATCAACTGGCTAAGCTGCTGATTTTGGCTTGTCTGGATCATTGACACAGCAGGAGAAGCATTTTCCCTCAAGACAAGGGCCGCAATTACTGCCAGGGGAATGCCCAGCCCGTACAGATAAAAAGCAAACTGCCATTGAATACCACCAACCCAGCCACCCAACAACGGGAAGAAAATCGCCGCGGTTGTCATGGCACTCGTTGCGTAGCCTAAGATGCGCGATCGCGTTTCTCCTTCATACATGCCGCCTAATATGCCGATCGTGGCAGCAGCAACACCCCCACTAGCAGCCCCAAGCAACCCTCGGCTGGTTAGAAGTAAGGGCATTGTTGTAAGAAACGCGGTAGATAGCCCAAAAATAGCGTACAGAATTAGGCAAGGAACCATCACTTTGAGCTTACCCAAGCGATCAGCCACGACTCCTAGAATTGGGGTACACAAAGCAGAGGTTAGCGCATGAATGCTAGCGAGTGTTCCTGCCCACTGGGGGTCAAGTGCGAGCTGCTGCACCATTTCTGGCAACACCGGAAAGATTACACTCCCGGTCATTGTAGTCAAACACCCTGCTAGTAATAAAACCAATAATTGGTGAAATCGCTTCGCGGATGTTAAGTGAGCGGCTCGCTTCAACAAATCATTCATAGGCAGCATTAAGGATTCATGGGCAGCATTAAGGTTTTCACACCGCGCTTGTAGGAGATTACAGGCGATCGTTTATGCTCACCGACAACCCAGGGATTCACGCGTATCCACACCCGTTAATGGATTCACGCCATTTGCAGTTTTGCATAGCTCAAGAACTTGGTCGCGATCGAGTAAGGCAAAGCTGAAGTCTGCGCCATCTACTTTTGCACCCTTAAAGCTTGATTTAAGCATCATCGCGGAAGTCAAAATTGCATCAGTTAAATCAACACCAGATAAATCACTTAAGTAAGCAATGCCATCACTAAAATCGACGCTGTGAAGGTTCGCATTGGTTAAGACAGAGCCATTGAAGACTGCTCCTCGCAAATTTGCACCGCTAAAGTTCGCTTTGATCAATCTCGCGTTCGCAAATTCCGCTTTGACAAGATCCTGTCCGGCGTAATCTTTCGTATCCGCTTGAACGTCATCAAAGGCGCGAATTGCAGCAGAACTTGCAGCGATGACCGGAAGCGGTGCAGCCGTCAGCATCACATAACAAAAGACAATTAGACCCAGGAACAACTGAAATACCCGCATAGCAAATTCTTAGAGAATGCAGACAATTCTTGAACAGTCTCAAACTTAACATTTTTTAATCGTGCCTCCGCTTCCGAACGCTCGAAAGTTTGTTTAGCGCTCTGGAGTTTAGCGCTCTGGAATAGTGCGTGAAGGACAGCGGCAAGTTTAGAGAGCAGAAATACGATTCCTGCCAGGGCAAGCTCCAATTTTTCCATCAAGGGATCATTCACTACATCCATAGATTAGCTGAGCCTATGCTGCTTATAAAAAATGTTTATGTTTAGTTTCCTTCACATTTTCTAAGCTTTCGTTTACATTGAATGACATACATAAGTTTACGTACCTTTACAACGGACTCATCGAAATATGACGACTACCTTACAGCGTCGCGACTCCGCGAACCTGTGGGAGCAGTTCTGCACCTGGATCACCTCCACCGACAACCGCCTCTACATCGGCTGGTTCGGCGTTCTCA
>NZ_JAMPLI010000073.1:0-14073 GCF_039962475.1 Leptolyngbya sp. GB1-A1
CTATCTCCGATTGAACTCTGTTGGTCGAAACTCAAGCAGTTTCTTCGCTCAAAAGCGGCTCGCACCGATCAAGCCCTCGACCAAGCGATGACGGAAGCAGTTCAGTTCATTACTGAAGATGACGCCATTGGTTGGTTCAATCACTGTGGTCTATTCACATGAAATTTGCTGTATACAGAAGTTTCCTGTGCTTCTTCTGGTTGTCATTGGTTTGGTTGTGTTTTTGATGGGAAGGGTAAAAGCTCAGGCTACTTCGATCGCAGCAGTCGGAAGTCCCAGTTCTGCGATCGAGATCGTAAGCCAAGCAACCCAACAGGCTACCCCTGCCAAAACTGTCAGAACTGATTACACAAATCGCCGCTTTTTTATAATTTTTATCATTACAGACTTTCTCTTTCCTATCTTCGATTAGATAGCTTGGAATATCTCCTGTAACTCGCTAATTCGTTTAATAGAGCGTTCTCGTTTCTCAGATAAAGACACGAACTCTGCCATTCTTGTTCTTGGTCGCAAAAATTGCTGAACTTCATCAAACGCTTGACAAAATCGTTTCGCACTCTCAAGCACCCCAAAGCCTAAAGTGGGATAGTACCGTTGCTTGATCCCTCGATGGCTCTATTCGATCGGATTTCCCAAACAACCCCTCACTTCATGCTCAACATCCATTCCCAATTCCTCGTCAATTGCTCTTGGGTACGAAGCCAGACATCTGTCACTACTCGTTGTGGCGGTTGTTGGGCAACCTCATGAGCCTCAGCAAAGAAGGCTTTTGCCGCTGCCATAGCTCGTTTCTCGCTCAATTGCACATCGGCTAAATTCCCATCTTCATCAATGCCTTGATACAAATAACACCACCTCCCCTTGACTCGGATGTACGTCTCGTCCACAAACCAGATCTTGCCCACCTTCCCCTTGCGTTTGGCTCTCAGTTCCTTGGCAAAGGTTGGAGCAAAGCGCCCTTCCCAATTCCGTGCAGTCTCATGGGTAAACTCAAATCCTTGCAGCAAAAAGAATTCGGCAATGTCGCGAAAGCTGAGCTTGTAGCGGAATCGACACAGTAGGGCTTGAAAGACGATATCGGTAGGTACCTCGATGAAGTTGAAAGGTGTATCTGTGGGTTCATTAAAGGTACAACGACAATTCTTGCAGCGAAACAGAGCATAACCCAAGTTCGTCGTGCGTTGCAAGCAGGTATACGGGCTGAGCAACAATCAGGGCAGTTCATGGAGAGCTTGCTGAGCACAGATTGGGGGCAGTAGTCAGTCTATCAATTACGGGCTTCTGTCCTCAAGTGAGTACCCAGTTCTGACAGTTTCCCTTGGTTAGCGACGCTACTGCTCCATGTAAATCAAATCTTTGGGGTTCAAATCCACTCGCTCGCCTCTAGGGTTTTTGCCGCTGACCCATAAGCGACCAGAATTCGTCAATACTCGCTCAACCATCATCTCTTCCCCCTGTAAGAGCGAACCAGGAATGCTTCCCGCTTCTCCATTCACATGCTGAGTATTGACAAAAGCTTTAACCCTGAAACTGATGTTATAGAGGTCTACGAACACTACCCCATTGGCAAACCCAATTTCCTTCAGTTTTATCCGCATGGTGAGCGCCTCAGTCAGTCTTCTATATAGCCGATGGTCTGAATTTCCTTCAGTTTACGACTCAATCTGTAGACTCAACATGAAAGTGCCAGAACTGAATACTCATCATTATTCCTTACTGAGAATTTCACTTCATTTTTTCGAGTGAAACCCTGATTTTTTCGTTTAACTTATTGAGAAAATTCTCAACCATATTAAGAATTGAGATTTGAATACTCAGTTCTGACAATCTCGGTACGAGCAGCTTCAATTGAATCCAACTGCTGGGGAAACTGGGGTTGGTACCCTAGCTCTCTAAGTTCTCAGCGATCGCCTCATCAATTTCCTCGGTGTTCTGAGCATAGTAAGTGCGGGCAGCTTTCAAGTCGTCTCGGGTCAACTGAGGGTAGTCGCTGAGCAAGTTTGCCTCGGAGCATCCCTGCCCTTGTAAAGCAATCAACTGCCACACCGGAATCTGCGTCCGCCCGATACAAGCAGCTCCATTGCAGATTCCAGCAGTCTTTCTGATTTTTGGCGGTGCCATATCTTGTTCCACTAATCTTGTGATTTGGCTAGTTCTAAACTAGTTATCGGTAGAGCGATCGAGTTCGAATGTTTAGGTGTGAGCTGGGCAATGATGACTCAGCTACAGGCTCAGCCATCGGGGATTTCAAGCCGCAGTTTTACTATTCGCAGTTCATCGCGATGCAGAAAATCACTCTTCTTTCATCGTGACACAGAAGATCAATAAAGGTGAGAGCGATGCAGAAAGGTGGGATAAGAGAATGTGAGTTGCATCCTACAGCGATTGAACGATTGTGGGCGACGAACCGACAAACTTGCAGACCTTTGCTCAATACCGACTCAGGTTTTGTGTGGAGGAATCATTTTTGGATCTAAAGTCAAATGGATTCAATCTCGAAGCCTCCAGGTTGCGGGACAGATTTGCGTTCTCTCAGTTGTGCGGGGTGATTGCCTTGACGATGCTGTTTTTAGTACTGGGGGGGGCAGGTGGTTGCCTCTGGCAAGCGTCGCCAAGTCGATGCTCACTGGTATCGCGGCATAAGTTATCTGAAAATCGGTTAGAACTGGATTCGCCTTGTCATTACTCACCAATGGCAAATGCAGGTTTATCCGTTCCTCTCAAGTTCGCCTGATCCTCAACCTGCCATCGCATCTAAGCGACAACAAAATGATTCCTTCAAACGTGAATTTACTGTCCTCAGCCGCTTTCTAGCTTCTTAGTTCTGTCAGTCAAGCAGGTTCCCCCAGTCAATCCTATCAACAACCCCTTGCCGATGGCTGTCTCTGCATTGTCGGAATCTGAACCCTTTATTGTCGCATACCCTCCAATGCACTATAAACCAGTTTAATCCTTGAGAAGGGGCTTCTCCACAAGGAATGGGTGCTTTTTCTCGATCAAATGCTCCTCGTCAGACTTCTCAGAATTTCATAGCGCTGTCCTACTTTTGTAAATGCTTCAATGCAGCAATCAAGGTGCGATCGCGTATGGGCAGCCGAAACTTGGACTCGAATCCGAGCCTGTCCCTGAGGCACAACGGGATAGCTGAACCCAATGACATAAATGCCCTCCGCCAGCAAGTCCTGCGCCATATCGCGAGCTAACTTCGCATCGTAGAGCATGATCGGCGTGATGGGGTGAACCCCTGCTTTGATCTCGAAGCCCCGTTCCTGCATCTGCTGCCGAAAATAGCAGGTATTTTCCATTAGTTGATCGCGGAGTTCACTGGATTGAGCCAGCAGGTCAAGAACCGTGAGACTGGTGTAGGTGATCGTCGGAGCCAGGGTATTAGAAAACAGGTAGGGACGCGATCGCTGTCGCAGCAGGTCGATAATGCTCTTATGCCCGGAGGTGAAACCGCCCGATGCGCCGCCTAACGCTTTACCCAGAGTACTGGTAATAATATCCACCCGTCCGATAACGCCACAGTGTTCTGCAGAACCGCGTCCCGTGGCACCGATTACACCCGTGGCATGGCTGTCATCCACCATCACTAACGCATCATAAGTCTCTGCCAGATCACAAATTTGTTCTAACCTGGCGATATCACCATCCATACTGAACACGCCATCCGTCGCAATGAGGCGAATTTTGGCGTTCTGGGTTTGTTGTAAACAGTGTTCTAATTCCTGCATATTGCTATGGGCAAATCGATAGCGCTGCGCTTTGCAAAGCCGGATTCCATCAATAATGCTGGCATGGTTCAGCGCATCACTAATAACCGCACAATCTGCATTCAACAACGTTTCAAATAATCCTCCATTCGCATCAAAGCAGGACGTATATAGAATAGTGTCCTCTGTATTCAGAAACGCGGAAATTTTTGCCTCCAATTGCTTATGAATGGTTTGAGTGCCACAAATAAACCGACCAGATGCTAAACCAAACCCATACTCATCGAGTCCTCTATGGGCTGCTGCAATAATTTCCGGGTGATTGGCAAGTCCCAAATAATTATTTGCACAGAAATTGAGTACCGTCCGATCGCCCTCAATTCTGATTTCGGCATCCTGAGGAGTGGTTAAGAGACGTTCTTCCTTTGCCAGATTTGCTCGCTGAATTTCATCAAGAGACGTACCAAACAAGGAAAGTGCAGTTTTATTTACGGCAGTTTTGTTCATGATCGCAGAACTCCTGTTTTTTGGCTCTAAGCATCCTAACTCTGGGTATTCTGACTGTGGGCACGTAGTTTCTCCAGCATCTCGGTCACGATCGCGGCTAAATCATACTGATGCTGCCAACCCCAATCAGCTCGCGCTTTTGAATCATCAATCACGGAGGGCCAGGAATCGGCGATCGTTTGCCGAAAGTCGGGAACGTAACGACAGGTAAAGTGGGGCAAGTGGGTTTGAATTTCAGCAACCAGTTCTGCGGCAGAAAAACTGATCGCGGTCACGTTATAGCTCGACCGGATTTTAATAGCGTTGGAGTCTGCTTGCATAATGCCTAAAATGGCACGAATCGCGTCAGAGATATACATCATGGGGAGGCGCGTCTCCGGACGAACAAAGCAGGTGTAGGTTTCCGAGCGCAGGGCTGCCTGGAACATTTCGACCGCAAAGTCCGTAGTTCCCCCGCCTGGAGGAGCACTATAGCTGATGATGCCGGGTAAGCGCAGACTCCGTACATCAACCCCGTAGCGGTGGGCATAGTAGTGGCACAGGAATTCTCCCGTCGCCTTTGTAATGCCGTACATGGTGGTTGGATCTTCCACAGTGACCTGGGGCGTATCGAGTTTGGGTGTATGGGGTCCAAAAACTGCGATCGAACTGGGAAAAAAGACTTGCAGATTGAATCGTTGTGCAGCCTCCAGAACATGCCGCAGTCCGTTCACGTTAACATCCCAGCATCGATCGGGAAATTGTTCTCCTTTCGCAGATAATATCGCTGCCAAATGATAAACAGTATCAATGTGATAATGTTCAATTAGCTTTTGCAGCTGACCTTGATCGGTAACATCTAAAACCTCAAAGGCAAAGGAACTGGAGCGATCAGAGGGGGCTCTCCAACCGCTTTCAATCACGTTGGTTGCTCCATATTGCTGGCATAAGGCAGTTACTAAATCGCTGCCAAGCTGTCCCCTCGCACCTGTGACTAGAATTTTGTTCATCGGTCGAACCTCCTGCTGCAACCGGATGCGTTGCTAGCTCATGCAGCGTGTGTAACAGACGATAAACTTCCTCTGGCGATCCAGAAAAACTACAGGATGGCGGTTTATCTCCTGGTGCAGAGCAGGGAACTGGGCACGAATCCAATTTAGATCTAGCATCGTCATGAATCCTTTCCCCTATTCCTCATTCGGTGGGAACAGCCCTGGGCAGGTCAACACAAAGACATCTCTAGTGCCCTGACCAAAACCGATCGCCTTCACTGGGGAGGTGTAGTGAAAATATTGATCGTCCTTAAACACCAGAAATTCTCCCGGATACAGCACTTTACTCAATACAGGTTGTTTGCCCTCTTTGCTGGGATAAAGATGGGTTTCCGCACCGTCAATGTCGTGGCGATCGACCGAGAAAATGCCAACCAGATCCACCCCATCCCGATGAATGCCTTCAGGTGCAGGATTGCCCATCTTTTGAGCCGATGCGACCGTCCGAATTTGATGCACGCCAATCTCTTTGTAGGGCGAGCAAAGCTGGCAGAACTGGTAAAATTCCCAGACTAATCGCTGAAAGACTTCCTGCTGAATCAGTTCATCCTCTAGCTCGGCATACTCTCGAACCACGTCCCCCAGGAGTGGGTTATACTGCCGACTCTGAAATAGACGACGATGAGGCTGCTGAATTAAGCGATCGCCGTTCACAATGAAGTGAGAAAGCCGCCGGAACCGATAACCGCCCTCCAGATAGGGGTCAGCAGGCAAATTGGCAAAAGAAGGCTGGAGTGGCTTGACGTCGATCGCCGTTAAAAACTCCAAAACATAGCTCGCCAGACAATTTGCTTCTGGTTTAATAAATGCTTGGGATTGAGAGAAATTCAACATTGGATTCAATTGCCTCACTTAAATGAATTTCAGCAGCCCAATGACCTACCACTGACAAAAAGTAGGCAGATACCTTTCACCCTTAAAGATGAATCAAAAAGAGATGGAGCCAACTACACTCCAGATGCTGCTGGTCAGAAATAATTTTTTAAGATTTTTGCTGTTGAGGGTTTTACGTTAAGGGTTATGTAGCGACAGCCCAAACAATACTGCTTGTTGCTTATTTTCATTAGCTTAAGCAAGCTTAGCTAGGCGAGAAGAGATGACGTAAGCGCTCGCTTAGAAAAGAGACTTGTGTATACCAACCTAATACCGATCATTGTAGTAGTCTTTTTGGCGATCGTCGATCCCCAATAAGCTAGAGGGCTGTTTTCGTGAATTTACGTAAACTTAGGCTCAAGAAGCTATGTTGCAAAAACATAGGAGATTATCAATCAATTCAGAATGTTCCTCTCCCGCAGAATAGCGGTTTGTAGCAGAATTGTTAACATGAGTACTGTAGTGGTTATCCTCTATTAAACCCTGCAAGGCATTATGCCAACACTTCGTCCTCCACCTGGACCTCGGGGCCGTCCCGTAATTGGTCATCTGCCTGAGATTAACCATGATCCCATTGGTTTCTTTAGTGACTGTGCACGGCAGTATGGGAATATTTTTCGCTGGAATTTTGGACCCTTCCCTGCTTACGCCGTAAATCACCCAAGCTTAATCGAAACCATCCTGATTACACAGGTGCATCAGTTTGCAAAAAGCAGTGTCTATCGCCGAGGCTTACGGATTTTGGGCAATGGTTTGCTCAACAGCGAAGGGAGTTTCTGGCAGCGGCAACGTCGCCTTGTTCAACCTGCGTTCCACCGGGAGCGGATTGCAAGCTATAGCACCCTGATGATTGACTATACCCAGCGTCTGCTGGAGCAGTGGCAGGATGGCGAAGTACGCGATATCCACTCAGAAATGATGAACTTAGCCCTTGCGATTGTTGCGAAGGCATTGCTAGACGTTGATGTTGCTGAAGAGAAAGAAAGCATTCACGCAGTCCTCGATGTGGTCATTCACGTGAATGACCAGTTAATGAATCAGTATTTGATTCCGAATTGGCTACCAACACCCAGCAATCTTCGCTATCAACATGCAATTCGCCAGTTGGATAGCATTATTTATCACATGATTGCTGAGAGGCGATCAACCCATGAAGACCGGGGAGATTTGCTATCGCTCCTGCTGCAGATACGCGATGAGGATGGCAGCCAGATGACCGATCAGCAAGTGCGCGATGAAGCAGCTACCCTTCTGCTGGCAGGACATGAAACCACCGCAAATGCCTTAACTTGGCTGTGGTTCCTGCTCAACCAGCATCCTCAAGTCGAAGCCAGATTGCATGAGGAATTGCAAACAGTACTGGAGGGACGAGCGCCCACCCTGCAGGACATTTCGCGGCTACAGTACACTGAGCGCGTTGTTTTGGAAGCGCTGCGTCTCTACCCGCCCGTTTGGGGGATGAGCCGGGTGGCAATTGCAGCCTGTGAGTTGGAGGGATATCTAATCCCACCCGGATCAACTGTGTTTATGAGCCAATGGCTAATGCATCACGACGCTCGTTACTTTGACCAGCCGATGGAATTTAATCCAGATCGATGGAAGGATAATTTCCAGAAACGGCTGCCTCCTTGCACTTACTTTCCATTTGGTGCAGGTCCCCGCATTTGTATCGGTAAGGCGTTTGCCATGATGGAAGCTGTACTCATTGTGGCGACGATCGCATCCCAATTTCGCCTTTGCCTATCCTCCAAGGAGCCAGTCGTGTTAGAACCCTCGCTCACGCTTCGTCCAAAGCATGGCATAAGAATGGTTCTGAAGCGACGACATGAAGCTTAACTGAGATCCTGCACCAGTCTCAACAAGGGGTTGCAAAAGGAGGAAAAATCTGGAAGAAAGGGCGTAAGAAAGATTTGACTGAACGGTTATGGAAACCATTGTCCCTAAACCACGGGAGAACCGTGATTGTGCTGGCAGACACGGAGTTTGGCACGGTCGATTTTCTCGCCGCTGTCAGGCAGCGGTCATGGCGAGCAGTAGTCGGGATGCGCTGCAACCGAAAACTCTGGGATGGCTCTGATCCCTATTCTGGGGTGTACTTGGTCAGGCTCGGACGCCAACGCTGGGCTATTGAGGGCTTCTTCAAAACCATCAAGCATCGCTTTGGGTTGCATTATTTTGGTCAATCCACCAAGCTTGGAGTCTATCGTGGCTGATGCTTTTACTAATTGCTTATCTGTTGGTGCATTGGATTGACCCAGGGTCTCTACCACCTGTCCTGAATTGGAAAGCAGCGAGTAATTTACCCTATCCGTGTGGTTTCCCTCTGTCCTTTGGTTCGAGTTGCTAAAACTTATCTCAACTCGATCTGACATTGCTGCAAACTATGGATTTGAAATCATACTCAAACCTCTGCCAGATTGGGCTTACTGGCTAGGCTGCAAGATCTGAGGTATTGTATCTGAGGTTAGATTGATTGAGGCAATCTTTGGCATTGCTATTTAGAGCAACGCAAACGATACCGATCGCTTGTCCTTAAAAAGTTCTCGCGACACAACCGATGATAGGGATAGTTGCAAACTCCTTCACCTGCAATCAAATCTTCTGGTTGATACTCGATATCAGCAACTACAGACTCCAAATCTCAAAGGACAGACAACTGCTCGCCCTTAGTAAAGACCAAGAGATTAAAACCCACTCACAAAATGTATTACTTCACACAATCTTAATAGAGATTGTATTGGTGCAAACATGTGTCCGTGAAAACCCTATTGTTAAATAGCTACGGAATCCAGTTTTGGTGTTCATATTTTTCCTCAAAATGTCTTGTGTTATTTCAAGCGCATTACCTGAAGAATTACTAGTGCTTAATTCGTTAGCTTTAGCTTACTCGTCAAAAATGGTCAAGGATATTTATAGCTGTAATTTTTGAAGAAGTTGAACACGCATCCTTTCAATGCAGTTAATCTTTATGCTTTTGCTTTAGTTAGCTTTACGCTTTTACCTTAACTAGCTGACGGTAATTGCGAATTCTCCATGTAAATGGGGGTGTTTGTTTTGCTTGTTTTCTGTTGTGTCTTTCTTACCTCCGCGTTCAGCTTAACCACTACCACAGTCTTTAAAGAATATGTGTAATGGCAACTCTTAAAGTTCAAGCCTTTGATTAACAAACTTACAAGCCAGTTTGGTAATTTTGATTCCTTGCTTTAGAGTTTGTGGTGCGTCATTGAGTTAACTTGCATCGCTTTTTGACTTGTTTTTTAGCTTCGCAACTTGAATCCTTCCGTCTCGACTGAACATTTACTTCTTTGTGAAAAGTTTTATGCCTATTAACTTCAACGGTTCTTACTCCCAAAACTTCGACAGCCTGCTGACTTCAGGAACGACTAATACTTGGACTAACGACACACTATTGCCAGGTTGGTTGCTTTTTAATTCCTCTGGCACAACCATCACAACTTATGCAGCGGGCACTGGAACTGGTAATACTGGAAGTTTTTATAGCTTCGGACCAACCACAGGAACAATGACTGATCGCGCTTTAGGGGGGTTGGGTTCTGGAGCTACTTATTTCGGTAGCCCAGCTTCTGGTGCGATCGCAGGTTGGATTGCCTTTGGTGCAACCAATACATCTGAATCAACTTTCTCATCCTTCACCCTGTCGTTTGATGGAGAGCAGTGGCGCAATGGTGGTAATACATCTGCACAACCGATGGTGCTAGAGTATGGCTTTGGGTCTAGTTTTAATACAGTCACAACCTGGATTGCCCCAGGTAGCAATTTTGATTGGTTTTCCCCTATTGCCACTGCCAGCGCTGCTGCGGTAGACGGCAACGGAGCTGGTCTAGTCAGTGGTCGGGGAGGCACAATTTCGACCTCATGGGCACCAGGTGATACGCTTTGGGTTCGTTGGATTGAGCGCAACGATGCAGGAAATGATCACGGTTTGGCGATCGACAACTTTTCTTTGACGGCTTCTTCTTTTACTTCACCAACCACTCCAACCGTCACTATTACTGCTGCCGATGCCAATGCTGCCGAAGCAAATCAGGATCCTGGAACCTTCCGCATCACTCGCACTGGTGATACTGCCAATGCTCTAACGGTTAGCTATTCTGTTGGCGGGACGGCTAGTGCAGGAGACTATACGCCTACCTTAACGGGTACTGCAATGATCGCGGCTGAACAATCTTTTGTGGATGTCACCATCACGCCAGTTGATGACGCTGAGGTTGAAGGTAGCGAAACCGTTACTCTGACGGTGGTTGATACGGCTGATTACGATTTGGGTGCAGCGACTGCGGCAGATGTGGCGATCGCTGACAATGACACCCCTCCATCACCGACCATCCGCATTCGTGACATTCAAGGCACATCTCACCGTTCTCCTCTAGTTGGGCAAACGGTTAGTAATGTAGCAGGTATCGTTACAGCAGTTGCCACAAATGGCTTTTATTTACAAGACCCCAATCCTGACGCTGACGACAGAACATCTGAAGGCATTTTCGTGTTCACCAATTCGGCTCCAACGGTTGCGGTAGGAGACTCGATTCAGGTTGGCGGCACGGTAGCGGAATTTCGTCCTGGCAACAATGCCAATAACCTCACGGTTACGCGGATTACCAGTCCTTCCATCACCGTCTTGTCGAGTGGTAATGCGCTGCCAACGGCAACTATTCTAGGCAACGGTGGACGGGTAGTTCCTACTCAAGTTATTGATAACGACACGACAGGCAATATTGAAACAGGTGCTACCACCTTCGATCCAGCGCAGGATGGCATTGACTTCTACGAAAGACTAGAGGGAATGCGAGTACAGATCAACAACGCTATCACCACATCTCCTACAGCAAACTTCGGGACTTCTGAGGAAACTTGGGTACTCGCAGACAATGGAGCGAATGCCTCCAGTCGCACGGTTCGGGGTGGCAGCCTGATCACACAAACAGACTTTAATCCAGAACGGATTCAGATTGATGACCTCATTAATGGATCGGTCACGTTACCGGCAGCAGATGTGGGTGCCCAACTGAGTACGATTACTGGGGTGGTTAATTACGACTTCAACAATTACGAAGTCCTGGTATCAACGGCACCTACTGTCGTACAAGCCTCATCTCTGCAAAGAGAAGTGACTAACTTGACGGGCACTGCAAATCAACTCACGGTTGCAACCTTTAATGTCGAGAACCTTGACCCCGGTGATGGTGCTGGCAAGTTCAATGCCTTGGCAACCGCGGTTGTGAATAATTTACAATCGCCTGACATTATCAACCTGGAAGAAGTTCAGGATAATAATGGTCCCACCAATGACAGTGTGGTAGATGCCAGTCTGACCTACCAAACATTGATTAACGCGATCGTCGCTGCTGGGGGTCCTCGTTATGAGTACTGTCAAGTCAATCCAGTAGACGACACCAATGGAGGAGAACCTGGTGGCAATATTCGGGTTGGTTTCCTGTTCAATCCCAATCGAGTTAGCTTTGTCGATCGCCCCGGTGGTACTTCTACATCCAACACAACCGTTACGGACATCGGCAGTGATGGTATTCCTGATTTGTCTGCTAGCCCTGGATTAATTGACCCCACCAATTCTGCCTTTAACGCAAGCCGGAAGCCGTTGGTGGGTAAATTTCTCTTTAATGGGCAAACCGTTTATGTGATTGGCAACCACTTCAACTCGAAGGGGGGCGATCAACCACTGTTTGGTCCCAATCAACCGCCAACCCTCAACTCCGAAGTGCAGCGTAACCAGCAAGCTACCCTTGTTAAGAACTTTGTTCAAAGCATTCTAGCAATCAATCCTAACGCCAATGTTGTCGTTGCAGGCGATTTGAACGATTTTGAATTCTCAAACCCACTCTCAATTTTAGAAAGTGCTGGACTCAATACTCTGGCAGAAACCCTGCCAGCGAACGAGCGTTATACCTATAACTTTGAAGGAAATGCTCAGACCCTCGATCACATTCTAGTCAGCAACAACCTGTTGAACCGTTTAGACGGGTTTGATGTGGTTCACATTAACTCTGAGTTTGCCGACCAGGTGAGCGACCATGATCCAGTGCTAGCACGGTTTAATCTGGCAGTTCCTAACCAGGCACCAACAGCCGTTATATTCACCAACACGATTACGACTTTAGTTGAGAATACCAGCACTACCAGCCGCATCAAGGTAGCAGATATTGGCATTACTGATGATGAGGTTGGCACGAATGCCCTGAGCCTCAGCGGAACCGATGCTAGTTTCTTTGAAATTGATGGCAGTGCGCTGTACCTGAAAGCGGATACATCCCTCGATTTTGAAGCAAAAGCTAGCTATGCTGTAACCGTCAACGTTGATGATGCAACTGTAGGTAATACGCCCGACGCCAGCACCAACTTCACCCTGAGTCTCACGGATGTCAACGAAGCACCCGTTGCTGGAGCAGATTTCTTTACAGCGGCTCAGGACACCCCACGAACCATTTCCGTTGCTGATCTTCTCGCTAACGATAGTGATGTTGATCAAGGAAATGTCTTGACCATTACTGGAGTGAATAATGTGATCAGTGGTACCGTAAGCTTAAACAACAACGGTACTCCTGCAAATTTTGCTGATGATTTTGTCACCTTTAGTCCCACAAGTGGTGGCACGGGCAGCTTTACCTACAGCCTCAGTGACGGTAAGGGGGGCACCACAACAGGCAGCGTCAATCTGTTGGTTGGAACCCGACAATTAGGTGGCAATGGAGCCAACACGCTCATGGGCAATAATGGTCCAGATTACCTGGATGGTGGCAACGGAACTGACACGCTGATGGGTGGAACTGGAGATGATACACTCCTCGGTGGAAATGGCGATGATAGCCTGATCGGTGGGGCTGGAGCCGACCAGCTTACGGGCGGTAACGGTACTGATACGTTCCGCTATACCAACCTCAGTGACTCACTGCTCGGTGCGTTCGATCGCATTACTGACTTGCAAATTGGAACAGACATCATCGACGGTCCTAATGTGGTCAGTGCTGCTAATGTCGTTAAGTTAGGTGCAGTCAGCAGCTTAACAGAAACGGGAATTGCGGCTGTATTAACGGCTGGCACCTTTAAAGCGAATGACGCTGCCGTCTTTACCTCTGGTACTGGAGGAAATACGCGCACCTTTGTAGCGTTGAATGACAATATAGATGGATTTTCTGCCACAGCAGATGCCATTGTCGAAATTACAGGTTACAGCGGTAATTTGAACAGTTTGGCGATCGCATAATCCATTCAATAATAAGAGGAGTGCTCCGTGTCGTGAGGTACTCCTCTTTTATGCTCTTCAGCCGAATTATAGTCGTAGGGCTCAATTTTCTCTAGCCTCACCCTAAATTGCGATCGCGGGATAGCAAGGTAGCCACAAGATTTTTCCGCAAAGTTCTCAAGGCGACTCATCCTCAAACGCCGCGAGTAATTACGGTGGACAAGAACGCTGCCTACCCAGGAGCAGTCGAAGCCTTGAAAGGCGATGAAACGCTCACAGCAAAGACGGAATTACGGCAGAGCAAGTACCTGAATAATATCATTGAGCAGCCTCACCGCAACATCAAGCGATTGACCTAACTAAGGATGGGATTCGACTCATTTAACACGGCAAGACGAACCTTAAACGGAATTGAAGCAATGAGTCTGATTCGCAAAGGACAAGTCAAGGGAATCAGCAAAGGGGACAGTGCGGCTCAAGTAAAATTGATTGAAGCACTCTTCGGAATTAGCGCTTAACGAAACGCAAACGAGATACTTCGTTTGTCACTAAAAAGTATTTGCGACACAACCGTATTCCCTGCCCCATAGGGGAGAGGATGAGTGATATACCACGTGGTATAAGTAGTAAATGCAATGCAATGATTCGTACTCTATGCCCACGATCGGTCAAACAGAGCTAGCAGATCTGGTGCGGGAAACGCGACAACGCCTAGCACTCTCGCAAGCCA
>NZ_JAMPLI010000074.1:0-14056 GCF_039962475.1 Leptolyngbya sp. GB1-A1
TCGATTACACGAGTGCGTAAATCCGTTGAGTAAGCGACAGGCATTTCACCAACTTGATAGATTGTCCACTCGTTAGCTTAATAGAAAAGGGGCTAATTACCTAAAAACTGCTGTATGTAAGCTTTGGCTTCATCCTGCCCACCTGTCGCTGCTTCAAACATATCTGTTTCGATGGCTGCTGGTGCAACGACATTGATGCGAATCCCCGCTTTGGCATATTGGAGCGCAGCAGCTTTTGTTAAGCCTATTACCGCGTGCTTACTCGCGGTGTAGAGAGGTACGCCAGGAAGTCCAACGACTCCATTCGCAGATGCCATATTGACGATTGAACCACCTCCCTGTTTCAACATCTGAGCGATTTCATGTTTCATCGACAACCAAACGCCTTTGACATTGACATTCATGGTGCGATCGTATTCAGCTTCTGTTTGCTCAATCAATGAGGGGTTTTCGGCGACAGTTCCTGCGTTATTAAAGGCAATATCTAACCGATCAAAAACGCCAACCGCCTTATCAACCATTGCTTCAACATCGGTTTCTTTTGTGACATCTGCTTGCACAAAAATCGCCTCTCCGCCAGCTTCCTGAATCAATCGAACCGTTTCTTCACCTTCATCCATTCGACGACCCACCACCACCACCTTTGCTTGTTGTTGGGCATAAGCGATCGCCGTTGCACGACCAATTCCTGCAGTTCCGCCAGTGATAAGCACCACTTTATCCTGAAGTATCATTCTATTTCTCCTAAAATCAAGTCCGGTTGTTCTCTCTTGAAATGGATCGATTCACTGTGATTCCACAATCGACAATCAAAAATCAATTCACTGTGACTCCGCCATCGATCACCAAAGGTTGTCCAGTGATGTAGCTCGCAGCATCAGAACATAAGAACACAACCGTTGCAGCAATTTCTTCAGGTTGACCCCTATGCCCCATCGGGACGCTCGACGACACCATCGAATCAAACTGCGCTAAAGTCATGCCTATCTCTTGGAGGCTCTTAGGAGTAACTATTTCTGTGCCGCGAATATAGCCAGGATTGACGGCATTAATCCGAATCCCTTGCTTGGCATAATCGAGCGCAGCAGAACGAGTGAGACCCATCACAGCATGTTTGCTGCCAGTATAAGGACCCATTCCAGGTATCCCGATCAATCCCGCTACTGAAGAGTTGTTGATGATGACCCCTGCTCCTTGAGTCAGCATCTGTTGAATTTCATATTTCATGCATAAGAACACACCCCGCAGGTTGGTTGCCATCATGCTGTCAAAGTCTTCAACAGACTGCTCGTGTAGTGGCTGTGGGAGTGTACCAAATCCAGCGTTATTGAAGGCAAAATCTAGCCTTCCGTAGGTTGCGACTGTTTTCTCTATCAGCGCCTTAACCTCTGGTTCACTCGATACATCCGATCGTACAAACAAACACTCTGCTCCTGTCTCACGAATCATCGCAGAAGTTGTTTCACCTTCTGCGTCGCGTCTACCGGAGAATACGACTTTTGCTCCGGCAGCACCAAATGCGATCGCGGTTGCTCGACCGATGCCCGATGTTCCGCCAGTCACCAAAGCAACCTTGTCTTTCAGCATCATGATAGTTACCTCTTGTTGTGAATGGCTGTGTCACTTTGTCAAAAACTCAATAAGCAATACGTGTAGGAGCCAGCAATAAGAAGCGCCTCCTACAACCAGGATGAGTACGATCCTGGTTGCAAAATGGTGGGTTTAGGCATTGATATCTGCTGGCTCCTACACTTAGTCGCGCTCGATTAGTGTGTTTGAAGGTAAGTTGGGATTGATCGCCCTACGCGCACTGTCAACGCCCACGACGGGAAGTGTACCCGGATCGAGCAAGCCAATTTGAACCAAAACACTCGCCTGATCCCAGTAGAGGTGTTCATGGGCTATCTTGCCGTCACGAAACCGAATAATCGCAACTACTGGCACTTCAACCCGTTTTCCGGTTGGAGCAACGCCGGGTAATAGCCATTCCATCCGAACAGTATGAGTGAACTTACCCACCATTTCATCGACGAGTTGATCCGTTCCGATCGTGCGCGAGATTGGGGTCAACTCCATGTCCGGCGGCATCTGTGGAATGAAGTATTTGGAATAAAACTCGCGCAGTGCTGGTTTCCCGACTCCCCCAGTCATTACCGGAATGTGGTTGACGTAAGCATCCTCAACCATCGTAGCGAGGGCATCTTCAGTACTGTGAGTGCCAAACTCGTACTGTAAATGCTCTTCCCAAAGTGCTTGCAAAGACTCATGGGTTGGCGTCAAGTTGGTAGTTGCTTGTAAATTTGCTTGTTCGTCTACAGATTGCTGTTTGACCATGATTAAATACTCCTGGTTCTATCTATCTAAAGTGTCTTGAGTTCCAATGCTTGACTGCTTCCAGATTCTTGTGATGTTAGTGAACTTGTTTCAATGGACGTATAAGCATTCAGCACCTGTTTCGCGAATCAGTTGGGCGGTTTTTTCTCCTTCTGCGTCGCGTCTACCGGAGAATACGACTTTTGCTCCAGCAGCACCGAGCGCGCGCTGCTTCGCAGATACCGCAAGGGTCGCCGTTGCTCTGCCAATTCCCGATGTGCCACCAGTGACTAACGCCACTTTATCTTGCGGTATCATTTTGTTTCTCCTGTTTCAATCAAGATTGACTTTCCGAGATTTAGCTCATTTGTCCAATCGGTCGAACAATGATTTCATTCACATCCACCTCTGCGGGTTGCTCGATTGCAAAGGCAATTGCGCGCGCGATCGCATCTGCTGGAATCACTGCCTCACGAAATCCCTCCACCCACTCCGCCGCTTCAGCATCGGTGATCGTGCTAGCAAGTTCAGTTTCCGTCACTCCAGGCGAAATCACCGTGACCCGGATGTCTGTCGATTCTTGCCGCAGTCCCTCGGAAATCGCCCAAACTGCAAACTTAGTGGCGCAGTACACGGCTGCGGTTGGATAGACGTTGTGCCCACCGATCGAGGATAGATTGACAAACTGCCCTGATCGTTGCTGCTTAAAGAGAGGTAGCGCAGCAGCAATTCCGTGAAGCACACCGCGAATGTTCACATCAATCATGCGGTTCCATTCATCGACCTTCAGCACCTCAAGCCTGGAGAGTGGCATCAAGCCTGCATTGTTCACCACAACATCAAGGCGACCAAATTTATCTTGGGCAAACTCGACAAAGGCTTGCATGTCTTCGAGGTTGGTGACATCCAGGGTACGGTATTCTGCTTCGCCACCTTTAGAGCGAATTTCGGCAGCGATTGCTTCCAGTCGATCGGTGCGCCGCGCCCCTAACACAACCCGTAAACCCTGATGAGCCAGCAATCTGGCAGTTGCTTCACCAATACCGCTACTAGCTCCAGTAATCGCAATAACTTTGTTCTCAACAGTTGACATGGTGATTATTCCTTGTAGGTGATTAAAGCTGATTAGCAGTTAGACCGCTTTTAGGATGTCTGCCTGTACGACTTGGGCAAGCTGCTCCATATACAACCGCGCCCATGCGAGCGCGTTTTCTCTCAGTCCCACCACCACAACGCCTCGCATATCGAGTTTTGTGCCGTTGGTATGGTTGCCTTGCCAGTGCCACTCTGACCAACCCAACTCATCCGCGCTCGTATGGGTGGTTAATTTCGCTTGAAGATCAGGAACTTGAGCGAAGAGAGCAGTCCAGTTCTTTCGCACTTGTTCTGCACCAGTGAAGTTTCGCTCCGGATGGACGGGTTGTTCACCTATGAAGTCAGGAGCAAAGCAGTTCACGAATGCATCAATGTTATGAGCATTGATTGCAGCTTCCATCTTGAGCAGAACTGAGGAAGTGTTTTGAATAGGAGTAGTCTTTGTGTTCATGTTGTTATCTCCATTGTGTTTAGAGGTATTACTCGTCTGAGCCTTTATGCTGCCTTTGGCAACCAGGAAACCTTGTTGACTAACGAGATCACCGACGACCCTTCCGATCGCTCTGGGAAACGGGTTCAGATGCCTTATCACGTTTGAACACCTTGTAGGCGATCGCCAGGAATATGGGGACTATCACCAGCACCGATAGCGCCGCGTAGGTCGCGCGGAACTCGCTGACTGTGAACAGAGCTGGCGTGTTCACGGCGGTTCCAGGTGCGTTGATCAGGAGTATGCCGCCGATGTTGTTCGCGAAGTGTACGCCGATGGCGAGTTCGGTGGTTCCGTCAATCAACGAGACCACGGTCCACAACAGACCCGGAACGAGGAAGTAGTTGAAAAAGACCGTGAGCCAGCCGCCTGAGATCGCCTCCGGGTTGGCGAGGTGCGGCAGGGTGAATATCACGGCTGACGCGATCGCCAGAAAGATGCGGTTCGACCAGATCATGCTCACTCCCTGCACGATGTAGCCGCGAAAGAACAGCTCCTCGGTGGTGGTCTGGATCGCGATGAGGACCAGTGCCAGCGGCACGAAGAGCGCGAACGACGCGAGGTCGGAGTTGAAGGAAAAGGTGTCGGGGTAAAGAAGGTATTGTCCCAGCCCGCCTATCAGACACACTGGAACGAACCACGCCACAAACCCCTGACCGACGCGACGCCAGTCGATCCGCTCCCGCGCCGTGACGAGCGTCCGGGGGGGGCGGCGGTGGATACGGGTAACGGCGATGAGAACCCCCACAAGAAAAAACGCGAAACCTGCCATAACAAACAGGAACTTCCCGAAAGGACCAAGCATGTAGTAATCCGTCTGTCCGCTGAGCGCGATCGCGACGAGTACGCTGGCACCAGTCCCGACCACCAGCCACGCAAAGAGGATGACTACTAATCCCAGAACATACCGCCACCCCCGATATTTACCCCACCTCGCAGCCTCCACGTAAGTTGAGTCTTTCACGTCCGTTCCGATTCCCTGCTTTCCTTTGATTGCTTTGATCCTCATCTTTGTCTCCTTGACTCGTGTATGTGTGTAGTGCTTGGATCTGACCGCTAGTTGCTTTTGCGATTGTTTTCAGGGTTCGATGGAATTACTGAGAACCCTTCCGATCGCTCTGGGAAACGGGTTCAGATGCCTCGTCGCGTTTGAACACCTTGTAGGCGATCGCCAGGAAAACGGGAATCAGCACGAGAGAGATGATGTCGTAGAATCTCGCATGGTACTCGCTGATGCTGAACAGGGCTGGTGCGGCGAAGAAGCTTCCAGACCAGTTAAACAAGAGAAAGTACGCGATGTTGTTGGCAAAGTGTGCGCCGATCGCAAGCTCGGTCGTGCCGTCGATCAATGAAACGATCGCATACAGCAGACCCGTGCCGACGAAGTAGCCGAGGAACATCCCGATCCAGCCACCCTCCTGTGACTCCGGGTTGGTGGCGTGCGGCAGGGTGAAGATCACGGCTGATACGATCGCCAGAAACACGCGGTTCGACCAGATCAGGCTCGCGCCCTGCACGATGTACCCGCGAAAGAAAAGCTCCTCGGTGGTCGTCTGGATCGCAGTGAGAATCAGCGCGATCGGCACGAAGAGCGCGAACGTCTTGAGGTCGGAGTTGAAGGAGAAGGTATCGGGGTAGAGGAGGTACTGCCCCAGCCCGCCGAGCAGTACCCAGGGCACGAACCCAGCCACGAAGCCGTGACCGACGCGCCGCCAACTGATCTTCTCTCGCGCCGTGACGAGCGTGCGGGGATGACGCTGGTGGATGAGGGAGACGGCAATGAGAATTCCCGCGAGAAACACTGGAAAACCCGCCATGACCACGACGAAGCCCCCCACAGGACCGAACGCAGCGAAATCCAGCTGACCGAGCGCCGCGACACCCTCCTGACCGCCGAGGGCGAACGCGACGAGCGCACTGGCGACGTTGGCGGCGACCATCCACGCAAAGAGGATGATCATCAGCCCCAGAACATACCGCCACCACCGATACTTACCCCACCCGGCAGCCTCCACGTAAGTTGCGTCTTTCACTTCCGTTCTACTTCCCTGCTCTCCTGTGATTGCTTTGAACTTCATCTTTGTCTCCTTGACTCGTGCATGATGGAGTTAGCGAATCTGTTTTGGGGTCACTCCAGTCAGGCGCTTAAACTGTTGGGTCAGATGGCTTTGACTGGAGAAACCAACTTGTAGAGCGATATCAGAGATCGCCAAATCCGTTTTCGACAGCATCAATTTTGCTCGTTCCACCCGCTGTTGAATTACGTACTGGTGTGGAGAAACCTCGATCGCTTGTTTGAATACACTGGCAAAGTAAGTCGGGCTAAGATTAAGAGTTTCTGCAAGTTCAGCCAGTGACAAGTCTCGCTCAAGGTGAGTCTGAATATAGTTGAGTACTTGTTGCAATTGGATGCGCGTTAAGCCTTTGTGCTTGAATTCAGTGGTTGACGTTGTAGTTGTTAGCATGATTCAAAAATTGGCAAGTTGTTTAATAAAACAGGCAAAAACTAGCCATCAAATTAGATAGCTTACTAGCACTCACAAACAAGTCAGATATGAATAGAGCTTAGTGACTTGCAGCGACAATGGCTGCCGTCAACTCTGTTATTTTCCAGCGTCCGGTATACCGAATGTTATTGATGAATAGGGCTGGAGCAGCCGTTATTCCACTCTTGCATCCACTTTCGATATCTTCATTGATGCGAGCGATGTGCACCTGCTTAGACAACTCTTTAAGAAATTGAGGGATATCAAGCCCTAAATTGTTGGCGTACTCGACAAGATAACCATTCTCTAACTTCTGTTGATGAGCAAACAAAGTGTCGTGCATTGACCAAAACTGTCCTTGGGCAGCGGCGGCTTCGGCAGCTTGAGCGGCCCGTTGAGCTTGGGGATGAATCTGTGCTTGCGGAAAATGACGGAAGATGAAACATAAATAATCTTCTCCAAAAGCAGCACTAAGCTCTCGTTTGATCGCTTTAATTATCTTGTAAACGTCTGCACTGACAGAGCATTGATAATCTCCATACATTACCAGCACCACGTCGGCATTGAATACACCTTGCATGTGATCCTGTGTTGAAGCTGGAATAGATAACAAACTACGGTCTCGGTCTTGATTCACTTAAACACCTCTGAGGGAAGCAATGGTAATCGCAAGCGATTCAACCCTCTTTCTGCGCTCTAGATGAAGCAAACTCAATGCTGTAACTCAATTGCTATTCGTGTTTGCCTAGAACTAAATATAGGCAATTGCCCGCTCACTTGTCGTCAGCTGAGAGTTGCAACTTTTGCTCACCAAAGCGAATGATGAACCAGTCCCTCTGTCAATGTCATCATCGCTCCAACTCTGGTTGGACTCCGGAGTCAAACTAAAGGGTGACTGGCTTACAAACTGACAATGCCGCGTTTAATCGCAACAATCACAGCCTGGGTGCGATCGCTCACGCCCAACTTACTTAAAATTCGATTGACATGGGTTTTGACAGTATTCTCACTAATACTTAAAGCAGTCGCAATATCTGAATTGCTCATCCCTCGTGCCATTAAGCCCAGTACCTCTAACTCTCGTTCCCTGAGTTCTGGATTATTCAGACGCTGCACCAGTTTTGCTCCCACGTCTGGTGGAATGTATTGCTGACCACAAGCAACGATGCGAATCGCATTCAGCAACTCATTAGATTTAGTATCCTTAAGCAGATAGCCTTGAGCACCCGCATGTAGTCCGCGATAGATATCTTCATCTCCATTGTAGGTGGTTAGCACAATAATCCGGGCAGGTTTAAATTCAGCACAGATTGCGCTGATGGCTTCCACCCCACTAACTTGCGGCATTCGCAAATCCATTAGCGTTACATCTGGTTGATGTTCCCGAAAGCAATCGATCGCCTGTTGCCCATCTTCGGCTTGAGCAATCACTGTCATTTCTGGATCGCGGTTAATGATGGTTGTCAATCCTTGCCGGACAATAGAATGATCGTCAGCAATTAGAACCCGAATCATCGTGGATTGGCTCGTCATCATGCTCACCCTCGATTAACAATGACAATAATTTCTGTTCCTTGCCCTGGTTGGCTCTCGATTACCAGTTGTGCGCCAACGCGCTCTGCTCGCTCGCTCATGCCCAACAATCCAAATCCGCCGCTCATTGGAACGCCAACCACGCCAAAGCCTTGTCCGTCGTCTTTGACTTGCAAGCGACACTGAGCATTGTCATAGACTAACTCAATTCTAATTTCATTCGCGTTAGCATATTTGATTGCATTGGTCAGTGCTTCTTGTCCAATCCGCAGCAAGTTATTTTCCACCTCGGCGGGTAAGGAATAGGCGACCCCCTGAATTGAGTAAATGAGATCCGTATTGGTCGCCACTCTCATCTGGTTTACCAACCGCTCAAGGGCACTCGATAAATCACCTTCTTCCAGCAACTGGGGACGCAGGGCTGTCACCGAGCGACGCGCTTCAGACAGTCCAGTGCGGGCTAACTCCTCGATCGTGTCTAAATGCGCTTGGGTAGCTTCTACATCATCGGTTAACACTTGAGCCGCTGCATCAACCTGGATCAGAATGCCTGTAAACGCCTGAGCGAGTGTGTCATGAATTTCACGCGCCATGCGGTTGCGTTCTTCTAAGATTGAGGCGACTTCTGCTTGCTTTTGCAGCGTAATATCTCGCGCCAGCCAAATCACCTGTTCGTGCTGAATCGGGGCAATGCGAGCCGAAAACCAGATTTCTCGCCCAGCAAAGCAGTGACTGTATTCAACGGTGAGGACTTGTTGGGTTCTCAGCACCTGCTGAATTTGATTCAGGAATTCATCGGCTTGTTCTTTGGCAAAAAGTTGATGCAGCGTTTTGCCAGTACACTCCTCTCCATAGGATGAATTTCCTTTGATTGTGCAGAGCAATTGCCCTTCAGCACTGAAGATACATAGCGGATCGGGAATGGCTGAAAAGAGCGCCCGCAGCTCTGCTTCAGAAGCTTGCAATGCTGCTTCTGCTTGCTTGCGTTTAATTCCCAATGCCATCTCGCGAGCGGCAAACCCCAATGCCTCACAGTGAGACACCGGAATGGATTGTCGAGCAAACATCGCGATCACGCCAACCAACTGCTCATCCAGCAGGATCGGACAGCCTGCAAATGCCGCAATACCTTCTCGCTCTGCCCATTCGTGATCAATATATGAGTCATCAAACACATGGTTGATCAACAGTGGAAAGCTTTCTTGAGCAATTCGTCCAAGTTTCGGGCTATTCATGGACACTCGACTGTAGGTACCGTCAAGACGGGTATACATTCCCGCACTGGCTTGTAACTCCAAAACATCCTGGTCTTTATTGATTGTCCAAATTCGAGCAAATGCCGCATTCAAGTGCTTAACAACGGCTTCTGCACAGCGATGCAGCATCAAGGGTAAACTATCACTTTGAGCAAGGGCACTGTCCACATCGGCACGAAAAGCGGAGAGGATTGCCTGTTCTCGAAACTGAGCCTCGGACTGGCGCAACACCGCTTCTGCTTGTTTGCGATCGTCGATATCCGTATAAACTCCCAATGCTCTGATGGGTTCACCGAATTCATTCCAGGTCACAATTTTGCCGACAGAACGAATCCATTTCCACTGACCATCCTGGGTACGATGGCGATACTCTGTTTGACAATTGGGGACTTCTCCAGTAACAAAAGCATTGTAAGTTGCAACCATTGATTCTCTGTCGTCAGGATGCAAATTCTCAACCCACCAAGATTTGGTCATGTGAAACGTTGCTGGATCATAGCCCAGCATTAAAGGATATTCTGGGTTAACCACGATTTCTTCAGTTTTGATGTTGAGATCGTAGAGTCCCTGATTTGAAGCGGTTAATGCTAGGCGTAGTCGTTCTTCACTCATTTGTAGAGCGACTTCTGCTCGTTTGCGATCGCTAATATCCGCAATCACCCCTTCAATGTAGTCATCGCCTGCATTCAGATAAGAAGAGAAAAGTCCCCAGAACAATGTCCCATCTCGTTTTCGCATGTGGGCTTCAAAGTTTCGCACTTCCCCATCCCGCTTCAGCAACTCAATGACGTGTTGGCGATCTCTGGGATTGACATAGTAGCCTGCGGTGTGTTCAACCCCAATTATCTCCTCTGGTGAGTCAAAGCCATATAGATTGGCAAGGCGTTGATTGGCATTGAGAATTAATCCATCCGAAATGCGGTTTCGGAAGATGCCGACCTGTGAGTTTTCAAAGATATTACGGAACTTGGCTTCACTGCGTTGTAATGCCTCTTCTGCTTGTCTACGCTGGGTGGTGTCATTGCCCACCGATAAAATTTCAACAACCTCTCCCTGTTCATTGAAGATGGCTTGATTCGACCAGGCCATCCAAACTCGCCGACCGTCTCGACACAAATTTTCACCCTCACCTTGCGGGTACGATTGAGGATTACGAAGTAAATCACGGACAAAGGGTTTCATATCGCGTCCAGAGAGTTCGATGTCTGGAAGGATGGTTTCAAATACGGTTCGCCCTAAAATCTCGTGTTCTTCATAGCCCAGGAGTTTTACCCCATAATCGTTGATGTAGTGAATCCGTCCTTGCGTGTCATAGCGAATGATGACTGAATTCGCGGTTTGTAACAGGTTGCGGTAGTTCGCTTCACTTTGTCTCAATGCGGCTTCGGTTTGTTGACGTTCCGCGATCTCCTGCTGCAAGGCTTGAGTTTGCTCTTCTACTTTCCGTTCCAGCGTTTTGGTATAGCCTGCTAATTGTGCATACAACCGAGCATTGTCTAGTGAAATTGCTGCCTGAGCCATCAACAGTTTAAGGACTTGTAAGCAATCGCTAGTAAACACTCCGGCATTAAGATTGTTCTCTAGATAAAGGATGCCGATCAACTGGGTTTGATTGAGAATGGGTAGACAGAGGAGCGATCGCGTCTGTTGCTTTTGAATGTAAGGATCAGTTGAAAAAGACGATTCGCTGACTGCATCATCAAACGCCAAAGTTTCTTGAGTGCGTTCTACCAAGTGAATGACGGAGACAGGAATCGTTGCACAGTCAGCAACAGCAAGCTTTTCTAGGTCACACTGTTTACTTCCACTGCATTGAGCCATCACAGTGAGTTGATCCTCCTCTAAGAGAACCAAAGTACCAGTTTCGGCTCCTGCATTTTCGATTACCACCTGCATCAATGTGACAATCAATTGATCGAGATGGACCATTAAACTCTCCCCGACGAAGAACTGTCAGCAGTCTCCTAAAGTGTATCTCTTGCTAAAATCCAGAAAATTAAGCTTTTGGGTGGATTTTCTGAAGGCTTTCCAATGACTACTACTACGTTCTCATTCGGGGTGGAAAAGGGGTACGAGGCCCACTTGATCCTTGAGCCGCGCTCACACTTCAACCTACTCAAAAACAATTTTTGCAAAGAAATTTAAGATCTTGAGACTCAGTTTAAATTATTACGATTCAAAGTTTGCTGGTGCAAGTTCTCACTCAGCCAAGCCCAACTTTCCTGCTTCTAGCTGTCCATCTTGCCTCAGAGTCATTGCCTGGTCATCGGAACACTTCACCCAAATGGGTGACTCATAAAACGTCCCCCGCTGCTCTAACTGAAAACCGCCGAACAATACGCCTAACCATACCTCTATCCACGGCATCTCTAAGCTATCACTGAGTTCGGCGATCGAAACCGAAAGTAGGGTGGTCTGTAGCCACTCTAAAATCGCTGCTGTCCAGCTAGCCACATCTTCTGAATGGGCGATCACCAAAATAGACTGTTTCTGCGCTGCTTCGTCTTCTGCTTCTAGCTGGTCAACCATTGCCAGCACTGCTGCTTTGTCAACGGGAGCCGCAATCGATTCTTTCGGTTTAGCAATCGGCTTTGCTCTTTGCTGGCGCGGTCGGGCTGGCTCCATCAAGTCGCTTAAATCCACCGCCATCGTCTGCCGCACCACATCAGTGAAAAAGCCCTGCTCCACAATCGGATCGCGGCATGACTCCTCCCACTGCGTCATCAGCACTCCAGCTCGTGCCTCACACAGTTCAGCAATCTGGAGTAAGGCATCGCCAGCAAATCGCAATCGTTCAGCTTCCGGCAGGTGTGCCGCTGTTACTTCCACTGCATCTAGTATCTGAGCCAGGTCGATCGCCTCTGGCATTTGCTGCGCCAATTGCAGTTGCTCCCACAAATCCAATTCCAGTTGCTTCGCCTTCACCCACTACGTCCCGTTCCCACAAACTGAAGATGCTCCGCATGATACGAGCAAGGGCGGATGGGGCACTGAGCGATCGCGTGCTGTTCCTCCCGCGCAAAGCGTTCAAACCCACTGCGCCGCCCGTTGCCATACTGCTGGTAGAGCGCCTCCAGAAGCTGTCGGGCATACTCTTTCACCAGTCTGGGCGGCAACCCAAACGTGTGCTGTGGCTGGGTCAATGCGATCGGCTCACTGCCCACCCACATCTCTGCACATAGGGCATGAATTACAATCTCATCGTTGGGCTGACGCGGCTTCTCCACATAAGTGTGCAGCACAACAAACGGCACAGGCGGGATTGGCACGACCACCTCCTCAAGCTGCGGTTGCGCCGCACCTGGTTGCCCCGACCCTTACGGTAATACGATCGCCGCCTGCGGCAGACCGCATCATTCCAGCAGCCGTCCCCATCGTGATCGGCATCATGCAGCCGCCGAGCCTCCGACACCGTCAGGAGGCTGCACGCCCAGCACTTTTCATTCGTTCGCGGATGATGGATAGGAGGGGCAATAGATGGATCGATCTGAGTTTTTGTATCCCTGTAGCCGTTATCGGGGTGAGGTTAAGCCAGAACGGTTGGTGTTTAATGCTAACCTTCAAGAGTTTGCTCAGCGCGTGGGATATATTGCCAACCTGGAGATGGCAGGGAAGCTGTCGCCGGAGGATGCGTATGAGCAGATCGAGGGGCTGTGGCAGCAGTTGCAGCGCAGTAAGCAGGGGTTGGGGATTGGGACATCCGCTTGAAAAATGTACAGTAACTTTTTGTTTGCCCTGGCGACATAATTAGTGTTGCTAAAGAAGCGAAGCTAATCCTGGTTTACTTTTCTACCTAAAGCCAGCTTAGCGATCCCGATGATTTGATGATAAGTCATTGAGTAAACTCTCTAAGAGCTCCTTCCACAGAGAAGGTTTTGCTCAGCGGCACTAATCTGTCTCGATGTCATCTAATTTGGCACTGTACACCAGACGGGGGATCAGTATGCGGTTGGATTAAAGCTACTTCACCTCAAAATTGTCAACCTTAACTGCGATAAGATTGCATCGTTAACGGTTGTTTTGCTCTCTCAATGCTTGAATCGCTTTGGCAACTTCTCTGGCACTTTCTACCGCTTCCCCTAATTATTTTTCTCGGTGGGATCGCAGTAGGGGTGCTGGGATGTAGTGCGATCGCTGCTTACCTCGATCGTAAACCTGTGATTGCACAGAGAATTGACATTATCCCGAAGCTTGAAGACCTTTTTGGTTCACTGGAATTGCAGTCGCTAATCACAGTTTCCAATGGCGAAAATTCCTACAATTACCGCGACCTACACACCGTTCAGGTGGAACTAACCAATCAGTCCAGACAGAACTTTGATGAATTTGAGTTCGGGATTGCCTTGGCGTCTGACGCTGCGATCGTACATATGGAAGTTCAGTCTCCCGATCGCCATCGAGTAGTTAAACCTATCACACCGTTTAGCTTTGGTCAGCCCCGTTCTCAGGTTGATTTAAGCCTGCAACCATTTAATCGAGAAGATAGCTATACGTTCCGCTTGCTGATTATTGTTCCTGAAGGTAGCTCTTCTCTAGGAACTGTTACCTTGAGTTCCCCTGAAGCGGCTCGTTTTGCAGAGTTGCCGACGACGCAGGAGCTCTTAAAAAAGGCAGCAAAAGCAATATCGTTACCGCTGGGTCCTTTCAAAATCTCCTTTCGCTAATTCTGCTAGTTGCTTCTATCAAATTTGCTCCTTTTTGCTTAAATGCACATTCTCACAACCTCTTTCTCCTGGTTTTGCAGCCTCTGGAGAGCATCATAGTGGAGAGAATAGAGTTGTCGGGAAATAAGAACAGAGCTAGCCAATGCGACCTTTCAAGTTCTTCCTATGCCGCAGTCAGGTAGAAGTTCCATAATCCTGCTGCGGTTAGCATAAGGTGAT
>NZ_JAMPLI010000075.1:0-13794 GCF_039962475.1 Leptolyngbya sp. GB1-A1
GCAGCGCACCAAAGTTGACTTTGCCCAGCAAATGAAGACTCTGGTGGATGTTTACCGTCCTGATGCCGATTGTATCCGTCTCGTTGTAGACAATCTCAACATCCATCATCCTGGCGTATCCCCACTCGAGAGAAACTCGCTGAGGAAGTCAAGGCTTGGCAGATTGAACGCAATGCTCGAAAAGCCAGGGTCAATTGGAGATTTTCCAGTGCAGATGCGCGCATTCGGTTAGGGCATCTCTATCCAAAATTAAAGCATGCTAACTAGGCAAAGTTTATTTGGTGAACTACTAGACAAGTATGTGTATTGTTTGAGCCTGACTCAACGGGGTGAATCACAGAGTTTTTTCGCAAGCCAGAAATGCAGCAGATCACTGATTACTCCTGCTGAAGAAAGTCCAGCAACAGGGGATTGACCTGATCAGCGTGAGTCCAGTTGATGGCGTGCGGCCCACCAGGAATGACAACCAGTTGACTGTTTTTAATCAGCTTTGGAAGTCTTGCTGCGGTGGACTCAAGCGGCAAAATGCGATCGCTATCGCCATGAATAATCAGAGTCGGCACATCAATGCGGGGCAGATCATCGCGGAAGTCGGTGAGCCAGGAGGGTACACAGTCCAAAGTCCCTTTAGCAGAAGCTCCTGCTGCTACATTCCAACTGGCTTGAATCGCTTCATTGCTGATGCGACCCCGCTTTGCGGGCACTGCTTCGCTATCGCCCAGCAACACGTCCACATTGAAGAAGCCCTGGAAGAATGTAGAAAAGTAGGCTGGACGGTCTTCAACAATCGCTTTCATAATGCCATCGAAGACACTTTGATCAACACCCTCTGGATTGTCGTCTGTCTTTAACAGAAACGGTGGAACGGGAGCCATCAGCACAGCTTTCTGCACCCGCTCTGAGCCGTATTTGCCAAGATAACGTGTGACTTCACCTGTTCCCATTGAGAAACCGACCAGTACGGTATTTTGCAAGTCAAGCTTGGTCATGAGTGTATTCAAATCGGCGGCGAAGGTATCGTAGTCATAGCCAGATGAGGGCTGACTGGAGTTGCCAAATCCTCGGCGATCGTAGGTAATTACTCGATATCCTGCATTCAGTAAAACTAAAACCTGCTTCTCCCAGGAATGTCCGTTCAATGGAAATCCATGAATCAGTACAATCGGTTGTCCTGTCCCAAGATCTTCGTAGTAGAGATCGATGGTTGCAGAGTTTTCTTGACCAACGTAATGTAAGGCATGAGAGGTTTCTCCGTTGTAAATTGATGATGTGTTTTTGTCTGTTGCATCACAATTGTTATGTAGCGATCGAGCACCGTCTTAACAATGCTGTGTTAAGGAGACTTCAAGATGGGGCAAGCATCTATTGCGTATCATCGCTTCAGAACGACAAGAATCCTTCATTGTTGCCTGAGCGCGATCGCCGCGTTTGCCGCCTCTAAGATGGCTTTAATTCTGCTTCGGTAGCCAGCGCGGTACGCACACCAGCATCGAGATTCATACGGTCTATAAACGACCCAAGCTCAGCGACCTGGCCCGCGGTGACAGCGTGGATTGCAACCGGAGCGCGAGAGCCGGGTTCACTGCAGCGCCTTGTTAGGCAGCAAAATCACCGCGCACTCCGGCTGACGCGACGAAACCAGGCCCCACTTGCTGCTCCTGCTAAAGCGATTGTGGAGTAAGCCGCTAAAATAGCGGCTCCAACAGGAATTAACGGACCGCCGGGCAGAAAACAAAGCATATACGTCAGTTGACCAAGAATAATACCGGCATAGTGCGACCAAACATGTTTAGGCCGAGTAAGGCCAACGATAAGGCCAACAATAAGAAGTGCTGCGGAATAATAAAAACCTTTCGCATCCCACGGTTCGACCTGCCCGGATAAAAATGGTGACAAGGCCCAGACCATTGCGCCGCCCACAAACGAGAACAAAAAATTTATCGCTAACTCTCTTTTCATTCTTCACCCTCGCTGCCTAACGACCAAGCTCACCGGACGCAGATAACCTTGAAAACTCAACCGACCAAATTGTAGCGTTCCGGGGCAACGCATGGTTAGGCGTCGTAGGCTGCTATTACACCTCGAACTCCGGCCGGTTCGGAGCAATTTTGATGAGTCCAAGTCCCCTTCTGGCTGAAAGTGCGAGCGGTCGCGAAAGTATCGTCCATGAACTGAAAGTACACGATCTTCCCGTTGCGCACCTTTGCGTGGATCGAGAACGGTGAGGTCACTGCCTTGCTCAGCGAGACCGAGCGGTACGTGAACCTGCCGAACACAGCAACGTTCTCGCCTTCACCGAAGAGGGCGGTAACGGCGAAGTCCTCATGCGTCCACCATTTCGCAACCCGGGAGAACGTATCGATGAACGCTTGGGGACTTTTGGAGGTTCCCGTCCAAGGCAAGATTTGCTTCAGTTCAGGGTTGTCGAAATTCAGGGAAATGTATGTTGCGTCCTCCGCGACGAGCCGTCGGGCAGCCGCCTCGACCTTTTCGGTTGCCGTATTCGCCAGAAACTCTTTGATCACTTCGGTCGGTTGGGTACTCATGGTAACGATTCCTTTCTTTAGTTTTGTGGTGGGGAGGTAGAAGACACTTTGGACATCATCATCAACTCCTAAGTTCTCTTTGTCTTAGTTCACTTGAGTGTAGTCAGTTCAAACACTCAACTTCTTGCAGATTCCTATGGAGTTTCCGATGGAGTTAGCGAACCGATTTCAGTGTTACTCTAGTGAATCGCTTAAAGTGCTGTGTCAAACATTTCGCACTGCTGATCGACTACTGCGCTACATACCCGCCATCTACCATCAATGTTTCACCTGTTGCGAACGATGCCAGGTCAGATGATAAAAACAGGACTGCATTTGCAACTTCAAGCGGTGTTCCAGTTCGTCTCTCTGTCTTGTTACCCTAACGGAACTTAAGTTGAACTATGCCTGCATATTTTAATCGTTCAAGAGTGGCGACATTTGCATTCCAATCAATTCAATGGAGCGCATCAGTTGGGCGTGGTTCATTTGCGCGTTGTCCATTTGAAAAGTTACTCTCGAAATGCCGCCGAGCGATTCGCTGTGACGGCGGATTTTCTCTGCCACTTCTTCGGGACTGCCGACCAGTAACGCGCCGGTTGCGCCGCGCTGCGCGTCAAAATCGGCGCGCGTAACGGGCGGCCAGCCTCTCTCTCTGCCGATTCTAGTGAAGGTTTCGGCGTAGCCCGGAAAGAATTCTTCAACGGCTTGCTCGGTCGTATCAGCGACATAACCGATTGAATGCAATGAAACTTTCAATGCTTCGGGCGCGTACCCAGCGCGCGCTCCGGCATCGCGGTATAAATCTACGAGCGAGCGAAAGCGGTGCGTTTCGCCGCCGATAATGGCGACCACGAGCGGTAGTCCAAGCATTCCGGCGCGGAGGAAGGATTGCGGCGTACCGCCGACCCCGATCCAGATCGGAAATGGCTTTTGCAGCGGACGCGGATAAATTGCTTGGCTTTTCAGCGCGGGGCGAAATTTACCCGACCAATCGACCGTTTCATTGTCCCGAATTTTGAGCAAGAGCTCGAGCTTTTCAGCAAAAATCTCGTCGTAGTCGCCGAGACTAAATCCGAATAGCGGAAAGGCTTCGGTGAACGAGCCGCGCCCGACAACCATTTCGGCGCGACCTTTTGAAATCAAATCGAGCGTGGCGAATTGTTGAAACACGCGCACCGGGTCAGCCGCGCTCAGCACCGTAACCGCGCTGGTTAGACGGATGCGCTCGGTGCGTGCGGCGGCAGCGGCGAGAATAACCGCGTTTGCCGAATCTAAAAATTCATGCCGATGATGCTCGCCAATACCGAAGATATCCAAGCCGGAACGATCCGCCTGCTCTATTCTCTCCAGCAGTTCGGCGACGGACTGCGTGGCATCCGCCGTTTCACCATTTTCACTCGTCCCAACCGAGGCAAAACTGTCAATTCCAACTTCCATATCATTTCCCACGCGTTTTGCGAATGAAATAGACTTAATCCAAAATAGTAGAAAGCCTTGGTGTACGAGTTAAGCTGCTGTTCTCTCGCTCAGCAAAAACGCCTAACTATCGTCAGCTCAGAGGGGGCGCGCTACTACTGTGATCTGAATTATCAGGGAGCGGAATGAATTCAGTTTCACCGGGAACCGCCGGGAAGCGGCGGTCTTGCCAATCTCGTTTTGCCTGCTCGATACGCGTTGAGCGGCTCGACACAAAGTTCCAGTACTTTGTGCGATCGCCCACTGGTGCCCCGCCGATAATCATTGCTTTTGCCTCAGCCCCCGCACTGATATTTACTGATTCATCCGGCGCTAAAACGGCTAGACGATATGGCTCTAAAGGCTTTCCATTTACGAATAGGCCGGATGTGACGCTATAAACTGCCCTTTCTAAACCTTCTATTGGCGCTAGCTGAAATTCACTACCCTCCGTGAAAACGAGCGCTAGGTAAAGAGTAGCAGAGTAGGTTTTAACTGGTGATTGGTGAGACTGGTAGCTACCGGCGATCAAGGTCGCGCTGGTTCCTGTTTGAATCCACCTCGGTAAATCAGTCGCCGGATAATGTGAAAAGCTGGGTTCAACTTCTTCAGCGATTTCGGGGAGGGCAATCCAAGTCTGAATGCCGTGAAGAGTAGATTCTTTCTCTCTAAAGCTCTCGGGCGATCGCTCAGAATGAACAATACCTTTGCCCGCTGTCATCCAGTTCACCTCGCCCGGAAAAATCTCTTGTACTGTACCTAGACTATCTCTATGCAGAAGGCTTCCTTCAAATAAATAGGTAACCGTCGCCAAATTTATGTGTGGATGGGGTCTAACATCGACGCCCTTTCCAGCCGGGAAAATAGCTGGGCCTAAGTGATCAAAGAAGATGAAAGGCCCAACCATTTTTAGGGTTTCACTCGGTAAGATACGCTGTACACTAAACCCACCTAAGTTGTGCTTTTCAGGTGTGATTAATTGCTGAATACTCATTTTTGTACGATCCATTCTTAGTTGACGTTGTGGACGAAGATGCAGTCTTAGTTCTGTTTCATAAGATGGTAAGAAATGTTAGTACGTTGAACACTTTTGCCGATTGGCAAGACCAATAACATTGTTAATGATCATCGTAGGTTCATGGCTGTTCAAGTTGGTGAACTGATAGGGCTAGTGGTCAATCAGTACCAGGATGCTATCTTCTGGACGAAGCAGTCCCTTTAAACCGATTTTTTGATTTTCAGACGTAGCTATAGGTTTCCTTTTAGAGTTCGATGGTTGCAGAACTTTTTTGACTGATGGCAACGTAAGGCAATGAAATCTCCTATGAATGCTGCTTCAGATTCTTGCCTAACTTAAATTAAATGTAATGAGTTCCAAGGCTCGGTTGCTTTCAAATTCTTAGGGTGTTTTGTCAGGTTCTTGTGCAATCAGCTTCAAGACGCAGCGTGGAACCGATCGCTCTGTCGAGGAACGTGCGGATCAAAGCTGCCACCTCTTCCGCATGTGTCTCCAGCGCGAAATGTCCGGCGTCGAGCAGGTGAATCTTTGCATCCGGGAGATCTCGCTGATAAGCGGCGGCACCAGCGGGCAGAAACGCCGGATCATGACGACCCCAGACGGCGAGAAGCGGTGGACGGTGCTCGCGAAAGTAGGACTGGAAGGCTGGATAGAGCGCGACGTTGCTGCGGTAGTCGAGGATCAGATCGAGCTGGATCTCCTCCGCGTCTGGCCGCCCCATGTAGGCGATGTCGAGTTCGTAGCCGTCGGGCGACAAAAGGTTTGGATCGGCTCCGGTACCATACTGCCAGTTCCGGATTGTGTCTGGTGCGAGCGAGGGTCGGCAGGCTTCCCGGTTTGCTGCGCTCGGTTCACGCCAATAGGTTTCCCACGGCCCCCATTCATCACTAAAACCCTCGATGTAGGCGTTGCCGTTCTGCGAGACGATCGCAGATACCCGTTCAGGATGGCGCATCGCCAGACGCAGACCCACTGGCGCACCGTAGTCGAAGATGTAGAGTACGTATTGATCGAGCGACAAAGCAGCGGTGAAGCCCTCGATTACGTCGGCAAGGCGGTCGAACGTGTAGTCGAACGTTCCGCGTGGCGGTACCTTGGTCTGCCCAAAACCAGGCAGATCCGGCGCGACGAGCCGAAAGCGATCGGCGAGCAGAGGGATCAGGTCGCGGAACATGTGGCTAGCGGTCGGAAAGCCGTGCAACAGCAGTATTACTGGCGCATCGCTTGCCCCCGCTTCGCGGTAGAACACTTCGACATCACCAACCTGTCGAAACCCGTAGCGTATTTTCATCTCTTTTCCTTTGATTGCGCGGGTAAAAGTTTTGATCTGCTTCGGACTGAACTGCGACGCTCAGATTTAGAATCCGCCGGCCACATCCACTACATTGCCGCTGATGTAGCCAGTGTCTGAACCTGCGAGGAAGCAAACGGTCGCCACTACCTCCCCCAAGGTTGCGATCCGGCGGATGGCGTGAAGATCCATCGCTTCCGCTGCTTCCGGCAATTTGTCGGCTGCGGCTGTTGCCATGTCCGTCGGCATGATACCTGGCTGCACACAGTGATGTTGCGCGGACCAAGATCGCGCTGGACACCTTTCGCATACCCTACGATCGCCGCTCCTAAACCGCGAGAACCACCCGTTACCAGTGCAACTTTGCCTGCAAGTGTTGTCGTCATGATGGACTCATTTAGATGTATTACTGCTCAATCAAACACTGCGTACTATCGGTACGCCCCTGAGAAACCAACGGCACGGAGAGTGATCGAGTGGATGATGCAGGTCGATCGCCACTTGGTCGCAACATTTCGCACTGTCGATCGACTATTGCGCTACATACCCACCATCTACCATCAACGTTTCACCTGTTATGAACGACGCCAGGTCAGATGATAAAAACAGAACTGCATTTGCAACTTCAAGCGGTGTTCCAACCCGTCCGATCGGGTGGAGTCCTGTTATGTAAGCTTTGACCTCATCCTGCCCACCTGTAACTGCTTCAAACATATCTGTTTCGATTACTGCTGGTGCAACGACATTGATGCGAATACCTGCTTTGGCATATTGGAGCGCAGCAGCTTTTGTTAAACCGACTACTGCATGTTTACTCGCGGCGTAGAGGGGTTGGGTAGGAAATGCAACGACTCCATTCGCAGATGCCATATTGACGATTGAACCACTTCCCTGTTTCAACATCTGAGCGATTTCATGCTTCATCGACAACCAAACGCCTTTGACATTGACATTCATCGTGCGATCGTATTCAGCTTCTGTTTGCTCAATCAATGAGGGATTTTCGCCGACAGTTCCTGCATTATTAAAGGCAATATCTAACCGACCAAAAACACTCACCGCTTTATCAACCATTGCTTCAACATCGGCTTCTTTTGTGACATCTGCTTGCACAAAAATCGCCTCTCCGCCAGCTTCCTGAATCAATCGAACCGTTTCTTCACCTTCATCCATTCGACGACCAACCACCACCACCTTTGCTTGTTGCTGGGCATAAGCGATCGCAGTTGCTCTGCCAATTCCCGATGTGCCTCCGGTGACTAACGCCACTTTATCTTGCAGTATCATTCTGTTTCTCCTATTTCAATTTCATCAGTTTGTATCGGATAAGTTTGTCTCAGCAACTCAGTGACTTGTTGTGCGATCGCAATCAGGGCATGATTAACTGAGGAGTCGCGAAGAGAATCAGTCTGAGGTGTACTTTCATGCCCAGAATTATTCTTGCCTTGTACTAGTGAATGCGTCATAGAACTATCCTCAATGAAATACCGATTTGTAATTGACTAAATCAATACTCAGGAATTCAGTTGTTGGTATGGTAACTGTTGTCATGGTTCAAAAAGTGGCAATTTTGTTCAGTGAAACAGGCAAAATCTAGCCATCAAAATTAGATGGCTTACAGCACTTACAGATAAATCAGATATGAATTGGAAGCAAAGATCGGGGAGCTTACTGACTTGCAGCAATTATGGCAGTCATCAACTCCGTCGTGTTCCATCGCCCGATATACCGACTTCCATTGATAAACAGGGCTGGGGTAATCGTCACTCCACTCTCTATTCCGCCTTCAATATCTTCATTGATGCGATCGACATGCACTTGTTTAGACAACTCTTTGAGAAATTGAGGAATATCAAGCCCTAAATCATTGGCGTACTCGACAAGATAACCGTCCTCCAACCTTTGTTGATGGTCAAATAAGGTATCGCTCATTAACCAAAACTGTCCTTGGGCGGCGGCGGCAACGGCTGCTTGGGCTGCCCGTTGAGCATGGGGATGAATCTGTGCTTGTGGAAAATGACGGAAGAAGAAGCATAAATAATCTTCTCCAAAAGCAGCACTAAGCTCTCGTTTGATCGCTTTAATCAACTTGTAAACGTTTGCACTTCTAGGGCATTGATAGTCTCCATACATCACCAGCACGACTCTTGTACTTAGCACACCTTGCATCCAATCTTGAGTTGAAGGTGGTACAAGTAAAGACCTGTGGCTACGATCGTCGCTCATCTTTCTACATTCGTATCAGACAGGAAACCTTGCAATTAACTTACTCGATCACTTGACTGCATCTCTATTTGCATAAATTCAATATAGAAGATTGCCTTCGAGTCGTCGTCTATAGCGAGTTAAAAGTTTTACAGTACAGATTGATAGAGTTGCTATGCGATCGCAGAGTAGAAGGCTGGTTATAACTTAAGTTAGAATCGGATACACTGATTTGTTTGAGAGTACATCAGTTTGTAGTGACTATCAGAGTAGGTAGTATCATCAGTCAAACGTTTCTCTCCCAATAGGGCGGATTCCCAAATCGTTGAATCAGGAAATCAATAAACACCTGAACACGTCGCGAATGCTTACGACTCGGTAAACACAATGCATAAAAGCAGTTCGTCCAGATTAAATTTAACCTGGACGACTGCTCATTTATAGTTGAACTTTAGTCGCTAGCAGTGTGACCACATCAGCATGAGCTAGCACCACATCGGGGTTACGCTGAAGTGCCATATCATACTTCACAGCAAAGTCATTTCCAACTTCATCAGGTGTGAGTAGAATCTGAACATCAGCAATGAGAGCAGCGATCGCCTCTGAGGTGATAGGCTCATCAGAGTGGATTAACTCATCAATTTGCACAATCAATTCTGAGAGGCGATGCAACCAGGCAAATTGATCGTGATTGATCGCTAGTTGCAGCAATTCACCTTTAGAAACCCGTCCGCGCACCTGTTCGTAACGAATACGCTCTGTATCCAACAACAGTTTATGCAAATGCAATAACTTGATGCGTATATTGGTCAGCAGTTGATGTTGGGTAATGCGGTTTTGAAGCGTGTTAAGCATGAATGTGTCCCATCCTTCCATTTCGGTAATCGTCGATCGCTTGCAGGATTTCGGCTTCAGTGTTCATCACAAAAGGACCATAGCGCACCACAGGTTCATTCAGTGGCATTCCAGCAATTAGCAGTAGATCAAGGGGTTGGGTGGCATCCGCAGGATTAGCGATCGCCACTTCCTCACCATCAGGTGCAAAAATCACCATTTGCCCATCCTCACCCCGTTCCTGCTCAGTGCCAAACAAACCAGACCCATCGAGGACATAGGTAAAGGCGTTGTACTCTTTCGGTACCGGTTGAACCATGCTTGCTCCCGGTTGGAGCGTGAAGTGCAAGTACATAATCGGAGTGCGGGTTTCAATCACCGCTTTCGCCCCCAACGCTTCTCCCGCAATCACGCGCACTGTCACGGACCCATCTTTGGTCTGAGCCACTGGAATCTGCACTGATGGAATTTCCTGATAGCGAGGAGCAATCATCTTGTCCTGCTGCGGCAAGTTGACCCACAGTTGAATGCCGTGCAGTCGCCCACCTGTGCGGGTAAACTCAGCTTCTGGCATTTCGGAATGCACTACGCCTGCCCCAGCGGTCATCCACTGCACATCACCGGGATTGAGCAGTCCGGCATGACCGACCGAATCCTTGTGTTCCAGCCGTCCATCCAGGACGTAGCTGACGGTTTCAAAGCCACGATGGGGATGATCCGGTGCGCCCTTTGCTTGACCGGGCTTCAGATTCACAGGACCCAATTCATCGAGAAGGAGAAACGGATCAAACTCAGAGAAACTGCTCTTAGGAAAGGGACGACGCACCAGGAAGCCTGCTCCTTCAAGCGTTTCTACACTATTAATGATTCCAGCAACGGTTCGGAGTGTTTGAGTTTGAGTTGTCATACAGTTGCCTCCAGGCAGACAGTTTATAAGACTTTTCCTATATATGATTAATCATATACTAACATAGAAGGATATAAATTCTATGGGTAGGGCTTGTCCTCCCTGTTCGTTCGGTAAACCGCCTATGTCTCTTGCCCATGTGATTCTGGGTCTGCTCCAACAACAGGAGCGAACCGGCTACGACCTCAAAACCGAGTGCTTTGACGATTGCATTTCCCATCTGTGGCCAGCAGATCAGGCACAGATTTATCGGACTTTAGACAAACTGGAGTCACAGGCGTGGATTACCTGTACCGTTGAGATTCAGCACGATCGCCCCAATCGCAAGGTTTACCGGATTACCGAAGCAGGCGAAGCAGAGTTAACCCACTGGCTTCAGACGCATCATCCGTTGCCCGTGTTGCGAGAGCCGTTGCTGGTGCAACTCTATTTTGCAGCTCAGTTGCCTAACGAGGCTATCGTGGATTTGCTAAAGCAGGAACTGGAAGCACGGCAAGAAAAGCTAGCCCAGTGTGAGGTGATCGAGGCTCTATCTTTGAGTAATCCGACTGCATCGCGTGAACAAGAACTGCATCGACTGATTTTGGACTTAGTGAAGCAACGGGAACAGACTTATTTAGATTGGTTGGAAAAGGCGATACGTGCTATGCACACGCTGCGCGATCGCAACAATCCGTAGCCAATCAACGTAAATTCCTTTGAATATATTGCGATGGAAAGTCAACAGAAATTCAAGCATTGGCTACGACGCATGGAGGCGGAGAGGTATGTCATCTGCGCCAGTGTTTGCGCCTCGCCATAGCGCCCACGCAGTGCCCGCGCAGGCCCTTCCTGCGGCACGTCGGATGGAGCCAGGTAGATGCTATGCGCAGGCGTGTTTTCTTCCGCAGCGGGCAAGGCGATCCAGAGCTGGAAGCCTTTAACCTGCGTGTCGCCAACGGGGGTGCCTGAGTGCCACACGCCGTTTCCTGCCTTTATCCATTCAACACCGCCAGCCGCCAAAACGCCTTGCTGACCGGTCGTGTCCACATAGCGAAAGTTACCCTGAGTCATGAACGTCAGCGTCGCGATGCCGGAGTGCGGGTGCATGGGGAACCAAGGGTTCCCCACAGTGGTATCAAAACTGGCTAGGTCAAGGAACACGAACGGTTTTAGCAACTCGCCAAGGTCACCAGAACTTTGCGCCGCTCATGGCTGCCATGAACACCATCGGGTCCCAGTACTCGCGGTAATTGACGATCAACCCATTCTTGACAGTCACAAACGTGGCGTAGCTCATTTCATAGGGATTGCCGTTGCTGATCACCCGGCCTGAGACGCTCCATTCGGCAATGGCCATGCTGGGGTCGTCGGTAGCGATGATCTTCAACGTGGGAGTCCGCTGCACGTCAATGACGCTGGGATAGTTCTTCAAATACTTGTAGATAGCCGCTCGGCCCATCAGCTTTCTGGACGCCACGTCGGGCGCGAAGGGGAATTCGACGACGACGTTTTCGTCGCAGAGTTCGGCCCAGCCCTTAATATCTTTGGCTAGGAAAGTGTCCAGACTGCGCTTCAGCAATTGCGCTGCGGTCAGACCCTTGCCAGCCTCTTGCGTGTGTGCGGGTGCGGCGGTGGCGAGCGTGACGTCGCTTGTGAGATGATCTTGTTTCATGTGATTGTGTCCAAGTTGGGGTTGATGATGTTGACTTGCCCCTGCGGCAAATCTCAGAGCTATCGCTCTTTCGGGCGGGGTTGCTTTCACTGATTGCGTACTTCTCTTAGGCCATCCGGGCAGCGATGCTTTCGGCCAGCATCATGGTCGGGAAAGCCGTTGCGACGGAGGGCACGTCAGGCCAGATCGAGGCATCGACGACTCGCAGGCTCTTGACGCCACGAACGTGCCCGTCAATATCCACCACGGCCCCGGCATCGCGCGGTCCGCCCATGGGTACAGTGGAGGTCGGATGCTGATAGCTCTGCACAGAGGTCGCGAGCGCGGCGTTGATCGAAGCGCGGTCGCTCTTTGCCGCGCCCGGCGCCAGTTCTGCACCCACCATATCGGCAAAAGGCTGCTGACGCGCAATGTTCCGGATGACTTCGACACCATCGACCAAGCGCTCGCGGTCACCGCTGTCCGTCAGGAAGCCGAGATCGATGATGGGCGCAGCATAGGGATCACGGCTGGCGATGGTGAGGGAACCCACGGAACGCGGTCTCACGAGCGCAGCGAACAGCAGGAACATCGCGCTGTCGGAAGTCTGCCCACCGTCGGGCAGGGTCGCGGTGCTGATGTTCAGATCTGCCTCGCCGTTCGTCGCGTGGTTGGATGCCGTCCACAGCATTGCGCCGATGGGTGGATACGGAAGGCCTACTGCTTTCTTACAAATCGACCAGACGGTCGGAACCATCGGGTGATCCTGTAGACGGCGACCGACCGGCAGATCGGACACGACCGGGATGTCAAGGCCTCGCAGCACCTCAGAGGGGCCAATGCCGGAACGCATCAGGATCGCCGGGCTGACATAGGTGCCCGCTGAAAGAATGATTTCACCGGCTAGGATGATCGCCCCGTCAGCCAGTCGGACGCCTTGGGCCTGGCCATGCTCCACTAACACGGCATCGACCAGCGTCTCGTCGCGGATGGTCAGATTAGGTCGGGCGCGCACCGCATCGCCCAACAAGGTCATTCCTGTGTTAAGCCTCACACCCATGCGGGTATTCATCACATAGGGACCAACGCCCAGCGGCTGCCCCGTCGTAAAACCCGATGTGCGCTGGTAGCCCGCAGCCAGTGCCGACGCGATGAAGTCGCGATGCTGGTCAGACACTTCTTCATCGCCGAGCTGGTGGATGGGGACGCAGCCGTCGCGGCCGTCGCCGCCAGTGCCGGAGGTACGCTCCAGCGAACGATAGAAGGCCTGCGAGCTTTGCCAGTTCAAGGCGTCGAGGTCATGCGCCTTGGCCCAGCGATCGTGGTCGTATTTCGGCACCCGCATCGCCACTGCACCGTTGATGGCAGACGAGCCACCCAGCACCTTGCCGCGGTTGAGCTGAAGCCTTCTGCCCAGCACGCCAGGCTCGCTGTAAAAGCCCCAGTCGTGCTGCGGATCGCCACCCACTAGGTCCTGGCGGCGGACTGGGTCGGGATAGGCGTTTGGGGGATAGGCCTTGCCCGCTTCGATCAGCAAGACACGGCGAGATGGATCAGCACTCAGGCGATTAGCCAGCACTGCGCCGGCGGATCCGCCACCGACGATGATGACGTCAAACTCTGCTCGGCCAGCGCGCCCAGCAAAGTCTCGGCGGCTCTGTTCTGTTGCGTTGATTGTTTGATTGCCTTTCATTTCATTACTCCTGTAAGGTCTTCTCCGCACGGCACATGCCGCACATTGGGGTGGTATTGGCGCGGAGGACTGGGAGCTCAATGTCACGCACAAGTTGGAAGAGTCCGCTCTGATGAGCAATCAGCAGCAGCACGCTGTCATTGGGATCGATCATTGTGTCGATGGTGTTGCTCATGGGTTTGTCTCCTTTTTGATTCAAATTCAATCAATGTCGTTTTTTCCTAGCTATC
>NZ_JAMPLI010000076.1:0-13550 GCF_039962475.1 Leptolyngbya sp. GB1-A1
GAAAGTTGGCAGCAAGAGCAGGCTTAGCTTGATAGGAAAAAATACAGCTCCCTCAACTTCTCTCATCAAAAGTTGGTCTAAGGCAAAAATGCTGGGTTCGATCGGATGCGAGGCGGAGTTTGTAGATCAAAGAGCTGCGGCTGTTTTCAGCCGATGTGCCAGCAGGGTGTAGCGTTGCTGATCCCGAACTTGACTAATTGCCATTGCGATCGCCTTTTGTCCACCGACCAGGATGACCAGACGACGGGCACGCGTTAGCCCGGTATAGATTAAGTTGCGCGAGAGCATGATTTGATGCTGCGTGAAGATGGGAAGAATCACAACCGGGTATTCGCTGCCTTGAGACTTGTGAATTGTCGTCGCAAATGCCAACGTGATTTCATCCAGGTCAGCGTAGTCATAAGCCACATCCCGTTCCCCAAATCGCGCTAACAGCTCCTGTTCCTCAGTGTCGATCGCGCTGATGATTCCCAGGTCGCCATTGAACACTTCGCGGTTGTAGTCGTTTTTCAATTGCAGGATGCGATCGCCCACTCTAAACGTCATGCCTCCCCGCACCAGTTCTGCTTTGCTGGGATGGGGAGGATTGATGAGCTGCTGGAGGACTTGGTTCAGGTTGCGGGTGCCCATCTCGCCTCGGCTCATCGGACAAAGCACCTGGACATCCCGGGCTGGGTCAAACCCGAGCTGCGGGATGAGATGAGTTACCATATCTTGAATTCCGGCGACGCCATACTGAGGGTTTTCAGCCATAAACCAGAGACAGTCGGATTTGGGCTGATTGCCTACCCGTTCTAGCTGGGGCAGTTCTCCTCCATTAATCCGATGAGCATTGGTGACAATCGCGGACTGCTGCGCCTGTCGGAAAACCTGAGTGAGTCGGACGACGGGCATGAGTCCAGAGGCAATTAAATCGTTCAACACGGCACCAGGACCGACGCTCGGTAACTGATCCGTGTCTCCCACAATTAAGAGATGAGCATTGGGTGCAACTGCCTTAAACAGCGAATTGGCTAGGAATAAATCCATCATCGAAGCCTCATCCACCACGATCGCTTCAGCAGGGATGGGGTTGTCCTGGTCTCGCTTAAATTTCATCGTTTTGGGGTCGATCTCCAGCAGGCGATGCAGGGTTTTCGCTTCCTGCCCGGTCATCTCACTCAAACGCTGGGCAGCCCGTCCGGTCGGAGAAGCAAGTGTAATCGTCTTGCCCATTGCTTTCCAGAGCGCAACGATCGTTTTGCAGGTAAAGGATTTGCCCGTACCGGGACCCCCTGTAAGGATCAGTACCCGATGGGAGGCTGCCATGACCACTGCCTGCCGCTGCTGCTGGGACAATTGAAGTCTGGTACTGGTAACGAAGCGATCGATCCAGCGCTCCACGCGCGGCACATCGACAGTAACAGGCTGGCTCAGCAGGTGTTTCACTCGGTTGGCTAAGCCCTGTTCGGTGTGAAAGAAGGGCGGGGCATAGCAGAGGAATTGTCCCTGCAAGTCCCTCGTTCCCCCCTGCATCATCAGTTCCCCATCGATTGTCATGTCGGTGGTGAGGGCAAGGATATCGCTTGCATCAATGCGATGATCCGGGAGAGCTAGTCGTTCGACGGTACGTTCTACCAGTTCGGATTGAGGGAGAAAGCAGTGTCCCTCTTCGGCTGCTTCGCTGAGGATATGCAGCAGTCCAGCGCGATAGCGGAATTCGGAGTTGGGATGAATGCCAAGATTACGGGCGATCGCATCAGCAGTGACAAAGCCGATGCCGTAGACATCAGTAGCAAGCCTGTAAGGATTAGCTGTAACAATTTGAATGGATTCATCGCCGTAGCGCTTGTAGATTTTGACCGCATAGGTAGTCGAAACCCCATGCGTCTGAAGAAACAGCATGACTTCTTTGATCGCCTTTTGCTCGACCCAGGCAGCCTGAATCATTTTGATTCTTTTTTTGGCGATGCCGGGGACTTCGACCAGGCGATCGAGGTGGTGTTCGATAATATCGAGTGTTTCTACTCCAAAGTGAGCCACAATCCGTTTTGCGGTGACGGGTCCAACGCCTTTGATGAGGCCGCTGCCCAGGTACTTCTCAATGCCTGTTAAGGTCGCAGGCTTGGTTTCCTGATATTGCGTCACCTGGAACTGGGGACCGTACTTGGGATGTTCTCGCCAAGTGCCCTGCATTTGCAGTGTTTGCCCAGCCTGAAGGTTAGCGAAACTGCCAACGATCGTAACAAGTTCACTTGTGCGAGGTGCTTTCAACCGTGCTACGGTGTAGCCTGATTCTGCTGAGTGATAAGTAATTCGTTCGACCACACCTTGAAGTCGCTCGACTGTCGGCTGCGTGTTAGGGTCAATGGACTGCTGCATGACATCAGTGATCATTGTTAGCTGCAAGGAGATTTTCTTTCTCTTGAACTGAGCGGTTATGGCTTCCAGTGGTTTTCTTCAGGTAGCAATTCCTGAATCAATTGTCTGAATTAAGGTTCAAGTTTGGCTGATGCTTGAGTAGTCAAAGGTTAGATAAGTGAGTTTCAATCTCTTTAGCCTTCTCTAGCAGCGCTTCCTTCAGATTCCTCAGTTCTTCTGGCTCCACCCCAACCACTGGAATCGATTGCACCTTTTTGATAGCAGGGCTGATCTGTGGCTGAGTGGTTGCTGTGGTGTGCTGCTGGAGGGTCTGAGCAACTCTGATTTTGATCTCACTTAGAGAAAGGTCAGTTTCGACAGCTTCCTGGGCAACCTGCGATCGAATCTCTAGAGCTTTGTCCTCATCGACACCGAGATTTTTAGCGTTCAGCTTCTGAAGCTCTTTAATTTTGCTTGACTCTAGACCTGTTGATCGCACAAGATCCTTCAGATCATCAGTCAGGGTTAGCAAAGGAAATGCTGTTCTGGAGATTGTTTCTGGGTTGTACTGCATTCCCAAAATGACCTGAAAAACAGGGCGTTCGTCCTCTGCTAAAATCTCTCTAATCCAGGTTTGCTGTTCTTCGATTGAAGCGTTACGAATTGCCTTGAGATTGTCTATCTGCTTCGTCCGCTTGAGTCGGGTAATGACAGTATTCAGGATACGAGGAAGATTGCTGCTGCGTCCTGCCCACTCCGGGTAGCGAAGTTCTACCAGCCGCAGAATTCCCTCTGCTAGATCAAGGTCATGCAGCCGCTGGGCGTGAGCTGAGGTTAACATCTGCTTCTGAAAGCGATCGGCATCCACTGCCTGATGCACTTCAATAGGCAGAAAAACCGCATCAAGAGAATTCCATTTCAGATAAGTCGCTGCACGGTAGCGCAACTCACCCTCAAACAGCACATACCGACCATTAGGTTGAGGGATCAAAATGATCGGGCTGAGTTGTCCATTTCGGGTCAAACTCTGCGCTCGTTCCTCAATCACCGATTTTGGAAAAGTCTTTCGAGGTTGATGTGGGTCTGGGTCGATCAGACGCAACTCAACTTTGTACTTACCCCCGATCGCCTCTAGTTCTTGCTGAAGCTTTTCTACCCCAGACTGGTCATCGGCTGCCTGTTGTTCTTTTGCCACTTCAGCTTGCTTGATCAGGCTTGTAAGCTCAATTAGCCCAGATTGACCAGACGAGGACGGGCTAGTTGCCCTTTGACTACTGATCTCATGCAGGGCACTGCCAATCTTTCTAGGTTTTGACATTAGCTTAGTTCCACTCCCGCTGCAATTCGTCAGCCACGTTTTTATAGTCTGCGCCTGCTTCCTTGGCGTTCCTACCCTTCCATGCCAGAATCGATACTCCATCCACGACCGATTTCTCATGGCCAGCATAGAGGCGAACAATCGAACTGCAAACCGGGATGCCGTCTGCTCTTAAACTTTCCTGCACATCAACGGCATCTGTCATTCTCCGTGGATCAACTTTTGTCAGGACAACCCGATGCTTCACCTGAGTTGGCGCGATCGAGGTTGTAACGGTTTCCATCAGGGCAATCAAGTCCATCAATGATGGGGGTGTCGGTAGCACTACGTAGTCTGCCGCAGACACGATCGCGCTGAGTGTGCCTGACCCAAGATTCGGAGGGGTATCGCAGATAATCAGATCGTATTGATCAATCTTTTTTAGCTGAGCAAGAATCTCAGGATTGCTCTCTCTTGCGACTACAAAAGGCTGCTTCCCTCGGCTTGCCCATGCCGTTGCGCTGCCTTGGGGATCGGAGTCCACCAGTAAAACCTCGTGCCTACGAGAATAAATTGCAGCCAGATTAAAGGCAGTCGTTGTTTTTGCAACCCCACCCTTGCCATTTACTACGGCAATGATCTTTGTCGTCATACTTTTTACTCCTTGAATGGTATACCGAAACGTTTCGGTACAGAAAATGGATAAAAACTTGATTTGGGTGCTTTGCAGAGCGTCACCAGAGGCACGTCTTGTCGAAGCCTGGATGTACGGGAATGCTAAAATGCAAAGCTTTACGCTAAAGATTATTAGTGTACTGAAACGTTTCGGTACAGGTTTCAGTCTCTAAAAATTCTATACCCAGTTCTCAAAAAAATCCCACTTTAGCAAATCAATTTTCAGAATTCTGAGGAAAACGAGTGTACCGAAACGTTTCAGTACAGGTTTTGAGATTTCCAAGTTCACCGAGTAACGATCGCTGGACAGGCGCAGGTGATTGCCAAGCAGTGGGTTGCCCTAATCGAGAATTTGCCAGAGTGAACCCTTTATCGCGATTCTAAGGCTCGGCGAATGGTGCGTGAACAACCTCCTCAAGCACTGTTCCTGCCTTTTCCACAGGCAAACTGTTTAAGGAAACGGTCGCAGGCTAAATCAAAGAATAACGCTTGGGCACAAACAGAAACTGTCAGGTCTAAGTACTCAAATGGCGGCTTTTTTTGCACATTGCTATCATTACAAGCTTTCTCTCTTTTATATTTAATTAAATCGCTTGAGAGAGTTCTTGAAATTCATTCACTCGTTTAATAAATTGTTCTCGTTGCTCAGACAGAGACACCAACTCTGTCATTCTTGCTCTCGGTCGCAAAAACTGCTTCACTTCATCAAACGCCTGACAAAACCGTTTCGCACTCTCAATCGCTCCAAATCCTAGCATTGGATAGTAACGTTGCTTGATCCCTCGATGGCTCTGTTCGATCGGATTCTCCAAACAACCTCTGACTTGATGTTCAACGTCTGAACCCAATTCCTCATCAATTGCTCTGGGATACGAACTCAGTCTATCTGTCACCACTCGTTGCGGTGATTGTTCCGCTACTTCATGCGCTTGAGCAAAAAACGCTTTTGCTGCTGCCATGTCTCGCTTTTTGCTCAACCTCACATCCACCAAATTTCCATACTCATCGATCGCACCGTACAGATAGCACCACTGACCTTTGACACGGATGTACGTCTCGTCCGCAAACCAGATCTTTCCAACCTTTCCCTTACGTTTGGCTCTCAGCTGCTTGGCAAAAACGGGAGCAAAGCGTTCTTCCCAATCGCGCACCGTTTCATGCGTAAACTCGAAGCCACGTAGCAAGAAGAATTCGGCAATGTCGCGAAAGCTCAACTTGTAACGCAATCGACAGAGCAGGACTTGAAAGACGATATCGGTGGGCACCTCGATGAAATTGAAAGGGGTGCCAGTCCGTTCGTTGAAACTGCGGCAACAATCCTTGCAGCGAAACAGAGCATAGCCCAGGTTTGTTGTGCGTTGCAAGCGAGTGGTACGAGCTGAGCCACAATCCGGGCAGTTCATAAAGAGTTCGCTGGGCGGAGGTTGGAAACAGGAGCCAGTCTACCAAGTCAGGGCTTCCGCCCTCAAGTCGAGTACCCAGTTCTGACAGTTTCAACCGAAGACATTAGATCCACGAATTCATCAATGCGAGTGCGGTTGCGTCGAAGATAGAGACGTAGCTGCAGCAAGAGTGAATTTGGTATGGGGGTTAGGAACTGACCTCCTCAAGCGTAGATTTCAAGCCTCTACTTCCAATCCACAGGCAACTAGGGGGTGGAAGCAAGCGTGGGAGAAGAAACGCCAGAAACCCCACGCTACAGAGCGTAGGTGTAGTTCATGTGTCGATGAGACAGAAACTTGAATCGTGAGGTTCAAGAAGCCCGCGCTGTATTGCTTGCAATCAGCGTCGGGAGTTGTCATGGTGATTTGTACTGAAACGTTTCGGTACAGGTCAGTTTCTAGGAAGCTCCACAGCCTCCGGCTCCTAGCTGGTGGGAAGTTTACCCTATTATTCCCACAGGCCAGGGGCACTGCAGGCAAATCATAGATTATTGTAGACAAACTCCTACGACCTCAACCCAGCCTCCTGCAATAACTCACTAACCCAAGAAATTCCCTCTTCCGAAAGGGGAGGCTGCAGGGGTTGCGTATAGTCAATTCGCAGATCAAACCCCGCCCGCTCATAGACACCATTCAAGGTCTCATTCAGGTTGACTAGCAGTTCTGCATCTCCAACCTTCAAGGGCAACGGGAAACTAGGAATCGGATCACGTAAGCTAAATGCGTAAAGCTGAGCAGTTGGACGGCGATCGCCCCGGCTCACTAAAATCCGGTAATCTGCACCAGGTGCGTTTCCCTGAATTGGCATTGGTTTTCCGGCTCGCAGCAGGTCAATTTCAACCAAATGCGTCAAACTCGTCAAAACCTGCTGCCGCTTTCGTAAATAGGCATCCCGTCCTTCCCCAGCCCGTTTATTCTTAGGAGACAGTACCTCAAGCGTCGTAATCACCGCGCCAGCCTTCACTTCCCGAATCTCTAAATATCGCTCCTGCATCTCCTCCATCAGCGGAACTGTAACCGTCAACGGTTCAGAGGCAGACGGCAGAACCGCCGTTGTAGCTTGGGATTCATCCCCTCGACGATTGGCTGCTGACTTTGAAAAGACTGAGACATCTGGAATCCCAACCAAAACACTATCATCGGGTTCCGCCATGTAGGTACGCTTTTCTACAGCAACATAGTAATTGGGGCGTAACGGCAGGGCAATTTCGTCAGCGATCGCGACAATCAATCGGCTATGAACTTCCGACCATAGCTCTGAGTTCTCCAGATAAGGGTTCATTCCAGGAAAGGGCGATCGCATAGTTCCCGTTCAGCAACTCCATCTTGATCATGACTGGAAAAAGGCGATCGTTCAACCACTTATGCATTGCAAGTGGAATTGATCATTTGACATACTCCCAGGGGTGAACTACTCCCGACGCTGAGCTACGCTACAGCGCGGGCTTCTCTCCGAACCGAGGTTCTTTGAGCTTTTTTGAGTGAGGCGAGTCCCAACCCCACTTTTTTGATCAGTACCCCCGAATTTGTATCGCGTGGCATTTCTGCTTTGCATTCTAGGCAGAAGTGCCAGCGATCTGACAACTCTTTTGGGACACGGTTGAGGCAAACACAGCAATGCTGACTTGTGCCAGTCGGATCAACCTTCATCGTTCTCTTTCCGGCTCTCTCAGCCTTGAAAGGTAGGATTTGGTTCACAAACTGACTGATTCCAGCATCAGCAAAGGATTTGTTCAGCCCCGATTTTGCCGCTTGTCCATTGGGTAGAAACGTTCCATCTTCATCCTGCTTTGGCTTGCACCGCTTTGTCATATTGCTGACGCTGAGATCTTCGACAAAGATTACATCAGCTTTACTAAGCAACTGGTTAGCTGTCTCACAGTGAAACTGATGTCGCTGTCTTGCAATTTTCTGATGCAGTCGTGCAATCCTTTGATTCAGCTTCTTTCGGGCGATGCTACCTTTGGGACGGGCATCGCGCTTTCGGTGCAACTTGGCAAGCTTCGATTCTGCCTGTCTCAAGAAACGAGGATAGTCAATCAATTCGCCTTCTGAGTCTGCTGCAAAATGCTCTAGCCCCATGTCTACACCGATTGAATTGTCCCAGGTCGGAGCAACATCAATCGTTTGTTCAGGAACCGAGTCATCCTGCAACGACAGCGTGATGTACCAGCCGTCAGCTTTTCGACTCAGAATTGCGCTTTTGACCTCAAACCCCTGCGGCAGTTCACGATGCCATACAACCTTCACCGCTCCAATTTTGGGCAGTTCGATTTTGTTGCCATCAATCCAATCAATTGAGGCTTGAGGATAAGTGAAAGAGCGATATCGATTTGCACTCTTGAACCGAGGTTTACCCGATCTTTTGCCGTTGCAGTCCCCTTTGATGTAGCGGTCAAAAGCCAGTTTGACCCGCTTCACCATGTCTTGCAGCACTTGAGAATGAATTTCTTTGTACCAGGGTCTATCCTGCTTCAGCGTCACCAGAGAGCGTTTTTGCCCATAGTATTCAGGCTGCTCTCTGGGTTCAGCAATGCTGCAAATCAAAGGACAAGCATTCACCGGACACCAATTCATCTCCCACCAATCAAAGCGATCTGCCAACATCCAGTTGTACTGATGCCTGAGCATATCAAGCCAGCGGTTCATCGTGGCAAGTTGCAAAGTGGATGGCAGTAGCTTGTATTGGTAGGCTAATCTCATACAATGAGTATAACACGCTCATTTCAAAACTATGCCGAAAGCTAGCTATATTGCGCGTTCTAGAGGCGTAAGCCGTCTGTACGCTCATTTGGTTTTAACCCCAAAATATCAATGCAAAGTGATTACTATTGAAATGCTGGAAAGGCTTATTGCCATAGTTGGCGATTTGTGCGGAAAGTGGCAGTGCGAACTGATTGAGTGCAACGGTGAACCAGACCATCTGCATATCTTGTTTCGGTATGCCCCGCAACTTCAACTCAGTAAGTTCATCGATAACCTGAAAAGCGTTTCCAGTAGGCGAATCCGATCTGAATTTGACTCAGAACTGAGGAAAGTCTACTGGAACTGGGATAAAGGTTTTTGGAATGACTCTTACTCTATTGATTCGTGCGGCAATGCACCCTTGCCGATTCTCATTCGGTATGTGGAGAACCAGAACAACTTACTTCTTCGCTCCGCTCAGTCGTGCAGCTCTCATCCCGACCCTGACCCTTCGAGTACAGGGCGGGGCTTCCCGCCTAACTGCTAAAAGGGGATTGCTTCAGCAAAACAATGTGCTGGTGCTGAGCTAGGTGCAGTGATTTGGGCATTCTGAAAGCAGATGCTTCAGGTTTGACAAGGACTATGAAACGGTTACTATATTTTGCTCTCGTGATTGCCAGCTTCGTCCTCTTTACGGTGAACGTTCAACCGATTCAAGCACAATCGAACTGCGATCCCTCCTATCCCGATGTCTGTATCGCGCCAGCTCCCCCTGACTTGGACTGTGATGAAATTCCTTATCGCAACTTCCGTGTCGTGGGCGGCGACCCACACGGTTTCGACCGTGACCGGGATGGGATTGGTTGTGAATCATAGAACTGCGAATTGCCCTGATAGAGACATCAATTAAAGCAATGACGGTAGAGCAATTTGCTAAAGCAATTGAGCATTTGCTGATTGGGGCAATTCGAGGAAAGGCAATCATGCGGCTTCATCATCTATTGATGTCCTTTGAGTTGGGCAGGGTCGGGGCTGACGTTCTGCAAAAGGAAATTGACCAGCATGACTCCGATCGGTTGCAGCCGTAGCTAGACAATCTGCTGCCTGGGTCTGAGTCAGAGTGATCAAAGTGCCGTGCCTACTCGATAGAAACTCCAGCCTAATTCCACATGCCGTGCCCCATCCGTTTTGCTTCCTGCTCACCCTGAGTTAGGAGGGAACCATTGGGGCATCTTCGTACAAAAGTCTTGTGCGTACCAGCCTGCCCTGTACTGACTAACTCATAGTTCAGGAATTTCTCCTGCTCCGGCGCATTCGGCTGAGGATCAGCAACAAACACCTCGGCGATCTTACGCTCTTGACGATCGGTGTCGTTGATCATAACCACCACTTTGTGATGAGCAGTGGCAATGAGCGATCGGAGATAGTCTCGGCTCTCTGCACCTCCCCTCTGCCCAATTGTAGGGGCATTAATTCCACAAAGACGGATGCGCTCTGGTCGTCCGTCGAGCATTACTGTCAGCGTGTCTCCGCTCTGAACCTCAATGACCTCAGCCTGTCTGCTATTTTTCGGTTCAGGGGCTAAGCCAATACGAGGCGGCGGATTGGGATTGTCGTAATCAGGACGGAATGCTAGCTGAGAACTGCGCCATTGCTGGAATACTGCCCAGTTCACAGCAGCGATCACCAGGATAGGCAGCAAATTAACCAGGAGTTTGATTTGCTTCATTGCAAGATTGTTGTGTATCGATACCCTGTTTATTGTTCCCATTGCCTGCACTGAGTTGTGTCGCTCTGTTTGTGGGAATTCTGATTGCAATCGTTTTTTAAGCTTTAGGAAATTGAACGCTCGCCGCTACATCGATCGAATTGAAGAACTGCTGTGGACAGGCAGGCTTCAGGGCAACGCAATCCTGGAACTGTATCAGCTCATTCAGGTTTACATAAGTGGAGCAGTGAGCAAAGAGGTGTTGGAAGACGCAATTGATTTGCACGATCAAGGCTGGATGCCATAATCCTCTATGACTGAGCAACCCATTCGACGACTGCCTCAGTGTGACCAGTGCCGCAATAATGCTCACAGCACATTCCTATTTTGTGCGATGCACCCGTATGGTGTGGCGGTGGAACTTGAGCAGTGCCCGGACTACGAGCATGACCCAAACGGCTTAGAGAACGATGATGGGTGGGAGCCGGAAGAATCTGCTTTTTATAATGGTGAACGGATTGCTTCACCCGTCGAGCGGTTAACGAAAGCGCAGCAGCTTGAACTCCTGCTCTGGCATCCCTTACTCACAGGCTTGTGTCCCCAGTGCCGCCACCCGTTTTTTGAGGATGGCGATCGGGTGCATTGGAACTGCAATCAGTGCGGTTGGACCGATGATGCTGTTTGAACGACATCCCCTCAATAGCAGTTTCTTCTAAGGCGATTGCAAAGGGCAGTAGTCAGGGCTTCAAAGCCAGAATCCCCTTGCCGTTACCCTGCTGTGTTGTCTGGGCATTCTGCAAGAAGTACCTTGCCCTAGAAGCGGTTTATGCGAATTTCGATTCTTCCGATCGTCACTGCTCTTGTCACTGTTCCCTTCCTGGGGACAATGCCTGCTCAGGCTCAGTCTGTTCCAAATTTGCAACAGGGAATGCCTTATGCTCAGGCAAGACAGCTTATCCTGAATGCAGGGTGGAGTCCCAGCTACAACACTCAAGAGCCGAATCGCTTTGGAATGTCATCTAAAGTCGATCATTTTTTAGGAATGGGCTATACGGAGATTGTGGATTGTGCTGGGACAGGCATGGGCTTGTGTCGGTTTGAGTTTTATGGCAATCAGGGACAAACTCTGGCAGTTAGTGTGGGGCAGGGGACGCAGACGGATGTGGTGTACCAATGGTGGGTGGAAGAGTAGCTTGTAGAAGCGCAAGCGATCGCATCAGTGGTGAACAACTGCTGCTTAAAGATCTGAGCGGATGCCAGGCGTGGCATTGAGCACCTGCCCTGATGTTCTAAGTGCAAATTGCCTGATCATGACTCCACCTTTCCAGCCTCAACCCGAATGGCAGCAGTGGGCAAACGTTCCGCTCTCCGGCAGAATGAATCTACCGGATGTACCGGGGATTTATGTGGTGATCGATGCGGGTGGAGAAGTCTGGTATGTAGGCAAGGCAATTAACCTCAGGACGCGGTGGGGTGGACGATCGCATCACCGCTATGGTCAACTGAGCCGCCAAAACAAAAAGCGGAACTATCAGATTTATTACTGCCCCTGCTCGCTGAGAGAATTAGACGTTCAGGAGAAACACTACATTGACCAATTTAAGCCTTTGCTGAACTACAGCAGGGTGAAAACCTACGCCAGAAAACCGTCACGACCCCATCAGGAGCTTGCGCGGATTCTCAAAGTGATGAATAAGCCGAATTCCCTGTTTGAGGGTCATGCAAGATCGCTAGGGGTAGGATACTACCGAGAACTCGATGAAGATGATGACGAGCAACTGAAAGAATTTACCTGTATTGTCGTTGCCGTTAATGCCAATGACCACGATAAAGTGCTCTACAAGTCCGCGATGAAATCAACGACAAACAAGGGGAAGTATCTGGCAGACTGTTGGGGCGTTTATGAAACGACTTTAGGGTTGGGTGAGCCAGAGATTGACCCAGAGACCCAACCTCTGCAAATTTTGATCTTTCGCCAGGAGAACTGGGTTTATGAGTTTGTGGCCTTGGATTATGAGGTCTTAAAAGAGTTTGATTGTCAGAAGCAGGAGCTTTATACCGAGCCAATTATGATGAATGGGCGATCGGTACTGGCACTGAAAGACCCGGCTCACCTGCAAGCCTTGCTTCCTCCAGTGGAGCCAGTGCGATCTGGCTATCGGAACAAAGCATGGCTTCACCCCATGCACTATCATCACTACCGCTTACCTTACCTGAAACCAATTTCGGAATTGCTTCAGGAGCAGGACACAATGCCGCATCCGTAATGCTCAGGAGTCATCGCTGCGGCAAGAACCGATCGAATGGGGGATTGGGCAATTGCCTGTTTTCCTCTCTGCCAACCAGATACTCCTATGAAAATAGGGTTTAAGCGATATTCCCCTCTACTCTACCAATCCCACATCAATCTAACGCACTACCCTCGGATCTACCTTACGTTAGACGCAGCATATTCATTGACTCCTGTAATTTTTACATTATTGAGCCGTCAGAGTAAGTTTCCCAACTGGCTCAATGAATCGAATTTATATAGTTATCGGAGTGTAAATTATGAGCTTAGAAGAGAGAGCAAAAGCAGCTGCTAAAAATATTGAAGGCAAAGCACAAGAAGCGATCGGTAACATTACGGGTGATCAGCAAGCGCAAGTAGAAGGCAAGGCAAAGCAAGCCGAAGCTGAAATGCGAAATGCTAAGGAAGATATCAAGGACGGAGTTAAGAACATCGTTGATAAAGCCTGACAACTGGTTGCGGGTTTTGCTCTCTGGGTGAATTTGTCTGGAAGCCTCTATCTGCTTCAACTTTCATCGACTCAAGCTAAAGTGACACAAGCCTTTTTAGCGGGATGAGAATTGGAGGAGTGATGGCTGAATCTAAATCCTGGCAAGCAATTCCTACGAATTTGACCTTAGAGCAGTTCCAGGAATTTGTCTTGCCCCATCTGAAAATGGGAATTCGTGGTCCACAGCCGAAGCTCGGTTTTCAGGTGATGTTCAACTACATCTTGAAACTGTTGTACCTCGGATGTCAGTGGAGAGAATTGCCCATCGAAAAGGACAAAGATGGGCAACCAGAAATTCACTACACCAGAATCTACCGCACCTTTCGCCGCTTTGAAGCCCAGGGCTGTTTTGATGCGATTTTTGCCGGGTCTGTGTCACTGCTGCATCGGAAGGGTCATCTCGACATCAGCGTCATTCATGGCGATGGAACGACGACTGCGGCGAAGAAAGGAGGCGATAATCTCGGATACAGCGGACACAAACACCTCAAAGGAGACAAAGTGGTTGCTTTCTGTGATCGCAACTGCAATGTCATCGCCCCATTTGTTTCGGCTCCTGGCAATCGGAATGAATCACCGCTGTTGAAGGCAGCGCTGCCACAAGTCACCGGCATGGCCACGCA
>NZ_JAMPLI010000077.1:0-13456 GCF_039962475.1 Leptolyngbya sp. GB1-A1
GGCGCGACAATCTCCAGTTTGCTCTTCCCGTTCTAGCCACCCATAGAGGGTGCTGCGGCTAATGTTAAACATTCGACACACTGCAGTCTTGCCCTCACCTCGTTTGACCGCATTAACTGCTTTGCGCCGCAGGTCATCACTGTAGGGGGAAGGCATCGGCACTCCTAGACGCTTGTTTCTCGCTAGCTTAGCGTTCTCACCTGATCTCGTAAAGCTATAGAGAGCTCTAGGATACGAAGCCACTCTATCCGTCACCACTCGTTGCGGTGATTGTCCCACTATCTCATGGACTGGGCGACGCTTTTCGCTCAGCCTCACATCCACCGTTAATGCGGGCTCTATTCATGCAGCCTTTATTGAGATTGCTCCTTACTGAAATTGCTTCTTACTGAGATTGCTCCTTATATAGATACAGATATAGTGAAAATTCATTGGAAAGCGATCGCTCTATAGAAGCTATAAGCAAATACCCAGAGTGTTCCACCAAGATGGTAAGTTAATCCTACTCATCGTAAAGTCGTGCGGCTGCGATTTGCATCTTGTCTTTTCCCCTGAATCTTTTTCCTGGTTCGCAGTCTGGATCGAGATTAATTTGCAAACTCCTAATGTTCTTAATTGATAGACGGCACAGCCAATTTGTCTATAGAAATTTATTGATAGATAGCCAAGGCTGAAACAGAGTTTCTGCGGAAATTACGAGATATTGATCCGAATTATCTTGGATCAATAGAGCATTCTTGATGCTGACAATTACTTAATTGCCCTTGATTTGCGGGAATTAAGCAAATGCTTATAGAGATTATTTGATAATCATTTCAAAAATTATCGACTTAACTATATACTTTGCTCTGGAAAGCTGTACACTACTTACAAGATTGAAAAACTTCAGTCATAACCCCAAGTTACGCAAGCTGCGATCGGAGTTAAGCCAAAATCAAAGTTTTGGTCTCTGGCTGCAGATTTAGTGATGGGATAAATTCTGTCACCCTGCGTTGATCAAGTTGCGGTTTTCATAACTCGCTAAAGCTCAGATTTTTATCAGCATTATCGCGATTTGTAGGCAGCTACGGTAAGCACGCTGTTAGGAGGTTCTATGTCTACTTTTTCTCATTTGTCTCGTCGTAAGTTTATTGTGACAGCGGGCGCGACGGCAGCAGGTGCAGTTTTACTAAAAGGTTGCTCGCAGCCTGGAGCGAATACTGCGTCTAACAACACGTCTAGCGCAGCTGCACCCAGCCCTGTTGCAGCCGGAGATGCACCGGAAACGACAAAGGCAACCTTGGGTTATCTGCCGATCGTTGAATCCGCCCCCCTGATTGTTGCAAAAGAGAAAGGCTTCTTTGCAAAGTACGGCATGACTGACGTGCAGGTGGTGAAGCAGGCAAACTGGGCAGGCGCACGCGATAACGTGGTGATTGGTACGCAGGGCGGCGGCATTGATGGCGGTCAGTGGCAGATGCCTATGCCTCACTTGATCACTGAAGGCATTATCACCAACGGAAACAAGCTGCCGATGGCGGTGCTGATGCAGCTCAACACCCACGGTAACGGGATTGCCATTGCAAACGCTCACCAGGGCAAGCAAATTGGTCTGAAGATCAACGACCCCGAGTACATCAAAGGGTTCCAGGCCGCTAATGGACGCCGATTCAAAGCCGCCTTCACCTTCCCCAACGCCAACCAGGATTTCTGGATTCGCTACTGGTTTGCAGCAAGCGGCGTTGATCCCGACAAGGACATCGAGCTAATGGCAGTGCCTCCGGCGGAAACCGTGCAAGGCATGAGAAACGGGACGATGGATGCCTTTAGCACAGGCGACCCTTGGCCCTATCGCATCTTGAACGACAAAATTGGCTTTATGTCTGCACTCACGGCTGAAATCTGGCAGAACCACCCCGAAGAGTATTTTGCAATGCGGGCAGACTGGGTTGAGGCAAACCCGAAGGCAACCAAAGCACTGCTCAAAGGCTTAATGGAAGCGCAGCAGTGGTGCGATCAGCCCGAAAACCGCGAAGAGATGGTCAATATTGCGTCTCGCCGTCAGTATTTTAATGCGCCGAAAGCTGTTCTTACAGGACCCTGGAGTGGCACCTATGAAATGGGCGACGGTAAAGCGGCGATTAATGATATCAACAAGGGTTCGCGCTACTGGAAAGACCCTAACGGCAACAGCATTTCCTACCCCTACAAGAGCCACGACCTCTGGTTCCTCACCGAGTCGATGCGCTGGGGCTTCCATAAGAATGTGTTGACCGACTTCGACGCTGCTAAGAAGATTGTCGATCGCGTTAACCGGGAAGACCTCTGGCGCGAAGCCGCAAAAGAAGCAGGGTTCACCGCAGATATTCCCAAGGAGACGAGTCGCGGTGTGGAAACCTTCTTCGACGGCATCAAGTTTGACCCCGAAAATCCACAGGCCTATCTGGACAGCCTCAAGATTAAGGCGGCTTAATGTAGCGGCTTCATCCAGTGCAGGCGATACCCGTTAGGGGAGTGTGACCCTCCCTGTTTTCTTCCTCACAAGACCGTTAACTTCCCTCCTGTTTTGTCCAATACGACATTTACCTCACCTAAGGAAAGTTCATGACTGCCACAGTAACTAGTCGTCCGAAGACCGGCTCTGCTTTTGATCTTCAGAAGTTTCTCAAGAGTCCGATAGCTAGCATCATTCTGCCCATCCTCGGTATTCTACTTTTCCTCGCCATCTGGCAATTTGTGTCTCAAGTTGGGCTGATCAAACTTCCCGGACCGATCCAGGTATTAACCGACGAGCGTAGCCAATACTTGATCCTTAATCCTTTTTACTACAACAGTGAGCTGGATCAGGGTCTGTTCCGACAAACAATGGTAAGTTTGGGTCGGGTGGCTCAGGGCTACGGTGCAGCCGCGATCGTCGGAATTGCAGCCGGAATCTTTGTTGGCAATAGCCCGATCGCCGACAAAATGTTTGACCCGCTGTTTCAGTTCTTGCGGATGGTAGCTCCGCTGGCGTGGGTTCCGATCTCGCTGGCTGCACTGCAACAAAACGAACCTGCGGCTCTATTCGTGATTTTCATCACCTCGATCTGGCCCATTCTGATTAATACCGCTGTGGGCGTGCGCGAAATTCCCCAGGACTATAAGAACGTCGCGCGAGTCCTGCAAATTTCCAAGCCCAAGTATTTCTTCAAGGTCTTGATTCCCTCTGCGCTGCCCTATATCTTCACTGGACTGCGAATTGCGATCGGTCTGGCTTGGCTGGCAATTATTGCGGCAGAAATCGTGATGTCGGGTGTGGCTGGGATTGGGTTCTTTATCTGGGATGCGTATCAGCAAAACTATGTGAGCGAGATTATCGTTGCCGTGGTTTATATCGGTGCGGTGGGTCTAATTCTTGATCGTCTGGTGGCTTACATTCAAAAGCTCATTGCTCCCCTGCAATAGGCCACGTAGACCCTTGTAGGATGCGTTAGTGAAGCGTAACGTATGCAATTCCAAAGATTGATGCAGTTCATTGAGCAAACAAACAGAACTGACTTTTTAAGAATTGATGTGTTACGGCTACACCTAACCCATCCTACGGTTCTCAAACTAATGCAGAGAATGAATGATTTAGCTTCTACCTGGTGTTGTTCGCTCGATCGCTGTTCGCTTCATCTCTAAATCAGCATCTCTATCGCTCGTTTTTCTCCTCATTCATCCCTTACCCTCTATCTCCCAATTCACTATGTCAGTCTTTGTTGCCGTTGATAATATCGAAAAGGTTTTCAACCTTTCGGGTGGCGGAAAGTACGTTGCACTGAAGGGCATTGACCTCGAAATCAAAAAAGGTGAGTTTGTTTCGTTGATTGGTCACTCTGGCTGCGGTAAGTCGACGCTGCTGAACATGATTGCCGGGCTGGATCTGCCCACCGAAGGCGTCGTCAGCCTCGAAGGCGATCAGATCAAGCGACCCGGACCCGATCGCATGGTGGTGTTTCAAAACTACTCGCTGCTGCCCTGGATGACGGTGCGTGAAAACATTGGTCTGGCGGTCGATGAAGTGCTGAAGGGCATCTCGAAAGAAGAGCGCAGTGCGATTATCGAGCAGCACATCAAAATGGTGGGCTTGCAGCACGCAGCCGATAAGCCTCCGGCTCAGCTTTCCGGCGGAATGAAGCAGCGGGTGGCGATCGCACGGGCACTGGCAATTCGTCCGAAGCTGCTGCTGCTGGATGAACCCTTTGGCGCACTCGATGCCCTGACCCGAGGCAACCTGCAAGAGCAGCTCATGAAGATCTGCGAAGAGAATCAGGTTACAGCGGTAATGGTGACGCACGATGTGGACGAAGCCGTGCTGCTTTCCGATCGCATCGTCATGCTCACCAATGGTCCCGGCTCTAAGATTGGCGGCATTCTCGAAGTGGATATTCCCCGCCCTCGCAAGCGGATGGATGTGGTGACGCACCCCAGCTACTACAGCCTGCGATCAGAAATTATCTACTTCCTGAACCAGCAAAAGCGGATCAAAAAGCTGCGGGCAAAGAAAACTGAGCCGATCGCCCGTCATGGTCTGGAAAAGGTCAACCTGGAATTGGGCTTTGTACCGCTCACAGCTTGCGCTCCACTAGTGGTCGCAAAAGAAAAAGGCTTCTTCACCAAGCATGGATTGGATGAGGTGAGCCTAGTGCGGGAAACAAGCTGGCGCGGCATTGTAGACGGCATTACAGGTGGTTATCTGGATGCAGCTCAGATGCCTGCCGGAATGCCAACCTGGTTTACCGTCGGCGGACATCAGGACACGCCGCTGCCCGTGGTAAGTTCGTTGACTATGACCCGCAACGGCAACGCAGTCACGCTCAGCAAAAAGTTTTACGAGCAGGGCGTTTACAATGCAACTGACCTGAAGCGAATGCTGCTGGAATCGACCGAGCAAGAGCATACGCTGGGCATGGTTCACCCGTCTTCGATGCACAATTTGCTGCTGCGCTACTGGCTGGCATCAGGCGGTATTGATCCCGATAACGATGTGCATCTGACCACGATTCCTCCGGCGCAGATGATTGCTGACCTCAAAGCAGGCACGATCGACGGCTATTGCGTGGGCGAACCCTGGAACCTGCGATCGGCGATCGAAGAAATTGGTTTCACCGTTGCAACGGATCTGGAGATCTGGTCGGGTCATCCGGGGAAGGTGCTGGGTGTGCGCGAAGACTGGGCAAATCGCTATCCCAATACGCACATTGCGCTGGCAAAAGCGTTGCTGGAAGCTTGCCGCTACTGTGCTGACCCTGCCCATCACGATGAGATTCGCGAAATGCTGTCGCGTCGGGAATACCTCAGCACGAGCATCGATTACATTCACCTGGGCGATCCGAACGGGTATGTGTGTAATCTGGATCAGCCGATGCGCGAGTATGCTCACCATTTGTTTTATGGCGATGGCGTGAATCGCCCAAGCCGGACAGAGCACTTGTGGATGATGACGCAGATGGCGCGTTGGGGCGATATTCCCTTCCCACGGAACTGGATGGAAATTTTAGAGCGAGTGTGTCGCGTGAGCGTTTTCAGTACTGCCGCACGTGAACTCGGTATGCTGGACATCAAATATCGTCGGGGTCCGATCGAACTCTTTGATGGCATTCCGTTTGATGCGGAAGAGCCGATCGGGTACCTGAACAGCCTCGCCATTAAGCGTGACTTTAGCGTGGCAGAAGTGGCGATCGATGTCCGCCGACTAGCGGCATAGGAGGGGTGAGGGATAGGGATGGAGCCGCAATGCGAGATTTTAGATCACTTTACTTCTTTGTAAAAATCGATCAATTTGTCTCCGTTGTCTCCATCCTTTTACTAATTCATCTCGGTTTGACACCCTATTCAGAAATTTGTTGACACAATTGCTCATTTTCCATTGGTGAAACCCATGCAAATTCTTAATCAAACTGGCCTTGCGTCTGCCAACTCTCGTGTTGCCAATGAATCTGGATCATTCCTCAGCGTTAAAGGTGTTTCTAAGGTTTATCCGACTCCGAAGGGCGAATATGTCGTTCTCAAAGATGTCAACCTGACCATTAACGAAGGTGAGTTTATCTGCATTATTGGTCACTCAGGCTGCGGCAAGTCTACGTTGCTCAACATGGTTTCGGGCTTCAGTCAGCCGACGGATGGCTCGGTGCTGCTGCGGGGCAAGCCGATTACTAAGCCTGGGCCCGATCGCATGGTGGTGTTTCAGAACTACTCGCTGCTGCCTTGGCTGACGGCGTTTGAGAACATCTACCTGGGCGTGGACTCGGTTTACAGCGACAAATCTGAAGCCGAAAAGAAGCAAATCGTTCGCGATAACCTGGCACTGGTCGGACTGTCGGATGCGGCAGAAAAAAAGCCGACTCAGCTTTCCGGCGGAATGAAACAGCGGGTGGCGATCGCTCGTGCATTGGCAACCCGTCCCGAAGTGCTAGTGCTAGATGAACCCTTTGGCGCACTCGACGCGATTACCAAAGAAGAACTGCAAGAAGAGCTGCTGAAAATTTGGAACGAGCATCGCTGCACGGTATTGATGATCACCCACGATATTGACGAAGCTCTCTTCCTGGCAGACAAGCTGGTCATGATGACCAACGGGCCTGCCGCCAACATTGGCGAAGTGATGGAAATTCCGTTCCCGCGTCCCCGCGATCGCGATCGTATTATGGAAGACCCAGAATACTACAAGCTGCGAAACCAGGCACTTGACTTCCTTTATAACCGCTTTGCTCACGATGATGAATAGGGATGCTCAGTGAGCCTGTGCGGCTCTAGGTTCTGGCATTTAGGCTTCCGGTTTGAGCTTGGAACGCTTTGCCGATAAGACTTCAGCCTGAAGCTTTTTTCCAAAATCTAGGGCTTCTTTGTGCGAATCAGGAAGGTTAAATCTTCTGGATGAATGCCTGCTCCTACCCTTACTCCCTCTACCATTTTGGAAGAGCGGGCAGGGGTATTTTATTTGAAGGGTTGCCAAAGTGAAGTCATAACGACTATGATATAGGAGAAAGGTGAAGCAGGGGTAATCCAATATTGCCGTTCATCTGGAATCGCTACTTCTGAAGATTTATGTTCAATTTGAACGGAGACTCTCTAGCAAGCGTTATAGCGTAGGAAAAGAATTTTATCGATCGCTTGCTCTATCTACCAATTCACCTGCAACAATCAGAGCTGACTCACCTTCGTTTAAGCATTCTCAAAGAGGCACAGTTTATGACCGCTACCGTTCCATCCCTTCAGCTTCAGCAATCGAGCGTTGTTGACACCCTCAATCGTCAGCAGGCAAATGCCCTAGTTGCCTACCTCAACTACAAGAAATATCACTGGCTCACCTTTGGTCCGCTGTTCCGCGATCTGCACCTGTTGTTTGAAGAGCAGGGCGGCGAAGTGTTTGCATCAGTAGATGAACTCGCCGAAAGAAGCCTGATGCTCGACGGCGAACCGGTTGCAGACCCCGCAGAATATCTGCCCACCGCTAGCGTGAAGCCCTCCGCAGGCAGGCTCTCGGTGAAGCAAATGATCGAAGAGGCGATCGTCACCCACGAGCTGATCATCACCGAGATGCACCAAGACGCAGAAGTTGCCACCAACGCAGGCGATATTGGCACTGCCGATCTGTACACCCGCCTGGTTCAGGTTCATCAGAAGCATCGCTGGTTCCTCAAAGAGATCCTGAAAAAGGGCGATAACTTAGTTTCGTAGTTCCACTGTCCGATCGTGGAAGTCCCAACTCTTCTACACTGCCCCTCAATCTGTCAAGCTGGGGGGCTTTGAGCTTAAAACTAAGATTAAAACACCGAGATGAAAACAATGCTCGGTTTATCTCAAGGTCACGAGCGAGAAGAGTGCTTTGGGTCACGATAATGGCTTTTCAAACTGCTTTTTACATCGATCGCGATAAGCAGGTTTTGTGAGCCCAACGCGGCAATCATCCGATATCTCCAGTAAAATAAACCCCCTGATACTCTGTCTCAGCCAGTGCTGAAGAAAAGTCAGGGGGTCTTTATGATCTGCTGAGTTTTGGTAAGGTTTTAGGTCAAAGATTATGCCTGTGTTTGCTCTGCCGGATTAAACTCCAGGGCAACGCCATTCATACAGTATCGCTGTCCGGTAGGCGCAGGACCATCGCTGAAGACGTGTCCCAGATGTCCACCACAGCGAGCGCAGTGAACTTCAACTCGCGTCATGAACAAAGAGCGATCGACCGAAGTTTCGACCCCACCATCGATCGGGGCAAAAAAGCTGGGCCATCCGGTTCTGCTGTTGAATTTGGTATCTGAAGTAAAGAGCGGCGTGCCACACCCAGCACAGGTGTAGGTTCCAGACTCATAGTTCTTATCGAGCGGACTGGTTCCCGCCCGTTCGGTTCCATGCTTTCGCAGCACATGAAACTGTTCGGAGGTCAGTGTTTCGCGCCATTCGGCTTCGGTCTTTTGCACTTCAAACTGCTTATCTTTGGAGGAAGTCATAAATTTGCTTGGATTTGCTCAGATTGGCTGAATCATGCAGCTTCCTCGATCATAGTGGAACCTTTGCGGATTCTGGTGTTCGCAATTTCCCTACTGCATCCTCCTACCGCATGGCTCGTCCATGCTGCCGCTCTCGCACTTGCTGTCTGCGCTGTTCCATTTGCCGCTCATACCAGTTCATGAGGGGGGTTGCGCTAATGCCGTGCAGGATGACGGAAATGACGATCGTCGTAAACGTGATCCAGGCGATTTGCTCTCCGGTCTCTGCCCGCAGTCCTTCGCCCAGGGCATAGGCGAGATAGTAGATCGAACCTACTCCCCGAATGCCAAACCAGCCAAATAGCCAGGGACGGATCGGGTTCTGGTGTTCGCCTATCGTACTGATCCATGCCCCGATCGGTCGAATCACAAAAAACAGCAGTCCGGCGATCAGCAGCGATTGGGGCAAAAAGCGGATGATCGGCTCCCAGCGTAGGAGCGATCCCAACAGCAAAATCGTTCCCACCTCCAGCAGTTTTTCGAGCGTTTCGGTAAATTCGATTTGGGACTCCTGCTTGTCGGGATTGCGATAGCTTCGCTGTGCCACGATACCCGCGACAAAAACACCCAGAAAGCCATAGCCGTTCACCAGCTCGGTCAGGGAGTAGGTCAGCAAAATCATGGCAAGGGCGACGAAATCTTCCATCAGGCTGTCTGCCGGACGAATTCGCTGAAGCCGCTTGTCAATTTTCACCACAGCCCTAGCAACCAGAACGCCCATGCCAAATCCGGCGGCGATCCCCCAAATCAGATCGATGGCTGCCCACTGCACGATCCAGTTTTGCCACTGGTTATCTTTGATCCAGTGCAGTCCAAAGTAAACAAAAGGGAAGGCAAGTGCATCGTTTAAGCCGCCTTCGGAAGTCAAGCCAAACCGCAGTTCGTCGCGATCGTCGGGATGAGAGAGCTGCACCTCGGATGCCAGCACCGGATCGGTCGGAGCTAGGATTGCTCCTAGCAAAATCGCAATTCCCCACGACATGCCTAGAAACTGATGCCCTGCCCAGGCGATCCCAAAGATAGAAATCGGCATCAGCAGCGCAATCAGCCGAATCGTTGAACCCCAGGCGTGTAGCGTCAAGACACGATTCATCTTTAAGCCGCAGCTAAACAGCGAGATCAGCACCACCATTTCGGTGAGTCGCTCTAGAAGATCGGTTTCGGGTCGCACTTGAATCAGGTTCAATCCGTAAGGACTTAGCCCAATTCCCACCACCAGATAAATTAGCGCGTAGGACAGCGGTAAACGACCGATCCAGCCCGATCCGAGAGTCACGAACAGCAGCAGAATCCCAATTACCAGCAGCTCAAGAATGTAAACGTCCACAGGAAATTACGTTAGAGGAGTCAACCTAATTTAGGCGTAGGACGATCGCCGATCAAAGTCCCAGGAGATAGAGTTTTAGCCCTGACTCCTAAACTGAAACTCTAACCCGGACGACGATCTCTTACCCCGAAAGCCAGATTTCTTTCAACACCATTAAAGCTAAACCAGCAATACAAACGGAATCGTACAAACGACTCAAATTTTATAAATTGGGTACGGCTTGTCGTTTTTGTTTTAGAACAAGCAATTCACGGACTGATTATGGCACAAGCACTGGGAAGAGAAGTCACCGACAGCGAGGGAACCGTCTGGAACTGTGTTCAGGCATACGCAGAATTAGCTGAAAAAACAGACAAAGAAGACCTCGCTAAAGTCAAAGGTGAAGAGGCTTATTGGGTGGTTTGTACACCGAGCGGTGGGGCGCAGTCGGTGCGGGTCAAGCTTCCACAGGATTGGGAAACTGCCTGCTCAGATGAAGAACTGCTAGCGACAATTCAGGCAAATCAGTGATCGGGTCGATCGCCTGCCAGAAAAAATCCCGTTCCCCTACGTTTTACCCTTGCTCCTTCGCGCTTCATCTTTACTGCCCCTGACTCCAGCAGAACTGGTATTCTTAACCATATTGCAGTGATCTTAGGAGTACTTTCGTAACGCCTTGGAATCGATAAGATTCGCTGGCATTGCTCCACGGTGATCTAGCTTGTGGTTAAGGCAGCAATTTGTTACAGCAGTTCGTTGCAGCGAACCGGGAAATTAGGAAGATGATTACTTTATTCATTCTGTTTGCAGCGATCGCCATTCTCGCCTGGGGATTTTATCGCGCAAGGCCCTTTGGCAAGCTGGGAATTCTGGCCTGGCTTCAATCTGTCGCACTGATGACTCCTTGGCTGCTGGTGTTTGGCGCGCTTGCTGTGGGAGTGACGTTTAATCTTGCAATCGTGCTGCTGCTGCTGCTGCTGTCGATCGCGGTGTATATTCTGCTGGGGCGGCAGCTTCGGGCATCGGCAGAGCAAGCCGGACTGATCAATCCCGTTTCGTCGCAGGCGGCAACGTCTTCCCCCTCTTCTGACTCTTCCCCATCCTCTGAAGAAGCGACGATCGATCGACCTGCGACAGAATCAACTCGCACTACCCAACCACCTGGAGCCAAAACCGCCGACGCTCCCCTGATGCCCGCAGAAGAGATTCAAACTATTAAGGGCATTTTTGGCATTGAAACCTTTTTTGCAACCGAAACGATTCCCTATCAAGAAGGGGTGATTTTTAAGGGCAATTTGCGGGGTGAAGTGCAGCCTAGCTTCGATCGACTCACCGCAAATCTGCAAGAGCGGACGGGCGATCGCTATCGGCTATTTTTGTTAGAAGGACTGGAGGGCAAGCCCGTGGTGATTGTGTTGCCTCGCGCCCCAGAGAAAAAATCGGTGGCGATCGCACAGTGGATTCTATCGCTGGTGCTGATTGTAGCCACAATCGCGACCTGTCTGGAAACGAGCGGATTGCTGCGGGGGTTTGACTTTTTCAGTGAGCTAACGCGCTGGCGCGAAGTGTTGCCGGTCGCCTCTGGAATTTTGCTCGTGCTGGCAGCGACTGAAATTGCCCACCGGATCACCGCAGCGCGACAGCAAATTCGCCTCAGTCCGCCTTACTTTATTCCTACCTGGCAAATTGGCTCGTTTGGCAGCTTCTTTCGCTTTGAGTCGGTCTTGCCCGATCGCAATCGTTTGTTTGACGTTGCCTTTGCTGGATCGGCGGCAGGGGGAGCGGTTTCTCTGAGTTTGTTGGTGGTTGGGCTGCTGCTGTCTCGCCCGGATAGCCTGTTTCAATTGCCTGCCAATTTCTTTGAAGGCTCACTTCTGGTGGGAGGCCTGGCGCGAATTGTGCTGGGAGACACGCTAAAGCAATCGCTGGTTGCAATTCATCCACTGGTGCTGGTGGGCTGGATCGGGCTGGTCGTTACCGCAATTAACCTGATGCCTGCGGGTCAGCTCAACGGTGGACGCATTGTGCAAGCAATCTACGGCAGAAAGGTGGCAGGACGGACGACGATCGCCACGGTGATTGTGCTAGGTCTGGCTTCTCTGGTGAATCCGCTCGCGCTTTATTGGGCAGTGCTGATTCTGTTTTTGCAGCGCGACCTGGAACGTCCTGCCCTGAACGAGTTGACCGAGCCAGACGATGCCCGGGCTGCACTGGGTTTGCTGGCTCTGTTCCTCATGGCGGCGACGCTGCTGCCTATCACGCCTGGGCTTGCAGGTCGGCTTGGCATTGGTAGTTCTTTTTGAGGTGAATCTCATGGCAACCACTCCCCCCGTAATTCTGGTGTTTGACGTTGGTGCATTGTCTGGCTCAACCCCAACTGAATGGCGCGAGTTTTCGCGGGTGGGGAGCTGCTGTGTGCCGCAGGTGATCTATGAGGAAATGAAGCTGCTGTTCGAGCGATCGCCTGACCCCGATCTGGAGCGCATTGCCAAATCGTTCAACCGCTTTTATGCGACGAGCGGCTGGCGCATTACCGATATCAGTGCCCCTCATGCGGCGTTTAAGGTGGCTTCGGGGCAGGCGTTAACTCGCCGGGCAAGGCTGTCGCTAGCGGTGGGTCGTTGTGGTTATGGGCTGGCTCAAACCTATCCTGGCAGTCTGATCGTGGTTGCCACTAAAGATCGGCTACTGCTGCAAAAGCTGTATGACATTCCCTGCGTTAATCTCTGCGGCGTTCCGGTTGAATCGCTGCTGCAATGGAGCCGGACAGGTCAGCGTCCTATCCAGGTCAGCCAGCGGCTTCAGCAGTTTCGTGTCGTTCACGATCTGCCGCCCAACACCACCCTGCTGAACGAGGGCTATCAGCGCACGTCTCCCAAACGGCATTCAGCAACCTCGCTGACTCCGATGCGAAAAGTCTCGTCTGTGCCGGATTGGTTTCCCGATCTGGTATCGCTATTAATGGCAGCGGGCGGATTGGCAGTAGCAGGATATTTTGTCTGGCAAATTGTCCACAGCCCTCAGGTACAACAGCTATTTTTCCGTCCGGTTAGTCCCCAATCTCAGTTAGAAATTCACCCGCGACAGCAGGCTTGACAGAACCTTGAAGATTGGATAACCTAATAAAGGTGAAGCGGCTGACATCAAAGATTGGCATGACCGCTCATTAGATACGCCCCCATCGTCTAGAGGCCTAGGACACCTCCCTTTCACGGAGGCGACGGGGATTCGAATTCCCCTGGGGGTATCGCAAAGCCAGTAGCAATTAAGCTGTTAAAAAACTCAGGCTGTTAAAACGCTCTTGATGCAATACTTAGGAGCTTTTTGCATTGGAAATTGCATTAAAAACTTGCGTTAACAACTTTCTGTTGCGGCAGTTGGTACAGGTATAGCGCTACGCAATCACGTTAGGGCAGTTTTTGAAAGCAGCGTCGACACAATCACGAAAGGTTTCAAACTTATCCCATCGCTGTCGCATCCAGTTCTTCAGGACAAACCACCAATGCTCAATCTTGTTCAAGTCTGGAGAATAGGGCGGCAGGTACCAAATCTCACATCCTGCGTGAGTGACGATCTCCTCAATCGCTTGACGATGATGAAAACTAGCGTTGTCAATGACGATGACATCTCCTGGCTGCAATTGCGGCACTAAGCATTGCTCCAA
>NZ_JAMPLI010000078.1:0-13233 GCF_039962475.1 Leptolyngbya sp. GB1-A1
AATCAAAACAAAGCAACGGTCAATTGGCGTTTTTCTACCGTCGATGCCCGCACCAAATTCAAGCGTCTCTATCCAACCGCCAGCTTGTCATAATTCATGTGGCAGGCTACTAGCGCATAAAGCAGAATGCCAAGCGGCAGTTGCAGCAGCAGGAAGTAGCGATCGAGCCAGAGATAGAACGGATCACGGGCTAAATCCCGCGCATATTTGCGGTAGGTTTTGGCTGCAAAGAATTCGGCGCGGGGGTACAGAATCCAGAGGATATGGCTCCACCAAAAACCGCGACGGGCAGAGTAGGGATCTTTGTCGATGTCTTCGGCAAAGGCATGATGCTGACGATGCCCTGCCACCCAAAAGATCGGACCGCCCTGAAGGGCGAGGGAGCCAATCAACGCGATTCCATACTCCAGCAGTTTGGGCACCTGAAAGCTGCGGTGCGTCAGTAGGCGATGATAGCCCAGGCAAATGCCAATGCTGCCAAATAGCCAGTACAGCGCGATCGTCACCCCCAGGGCTGACCAGGAAAAGAACCAGGGAGCGAGCAGTGCGATCGCGTGGATTGTTCCAAAGAAGAAGACGCTGCGCCAATTGAGGGCGAGCGGCTTTGAGCCTGCCTGGGCAGACGGAAGCATTTGAGTTGTCATAAATTGCCCCAATAGATGAAGATTGAAATGCTCAAGCGCGATCGACGCCATGTACACCGGCTTCGATCAAATACACTTGCGGTAGCAATGCGGCGACCAAGTTGGAGAAAAGCCGCTATATTGAATGCAAGTGTTGCTTACATTCTTACTGTAACAGCAATTTCTGTTTTTGTGCAAGTGCTACTTGCATTTTTGTGATGTCCGATCGACCCCGCTCTAGTGAACGCTTGCTCCAAGCGGCTGTGCAGCTCTTTGTATCTCAAGGCATTACTGCCACGACCACTCGACAAATTGCAGAACTCGCAGGCGTCAATGAAGTCACACTGTTCCGGCAGTTCGGCAATAAGCAAGGCTTGCTGCTCGCGATTCTCAAAGATGGCGTACTGCTTACACCTCTAGGCGCAGCATTAGGCCAGCAGGCAGCTCAAGCCACCAATTTTGAAGAGGCACTTAAACACTATGGGCAAATGCAGTTAGCGGCGATCGATGGAGCCCCTGAACTATTGCGATCGCTGATTGGCGAAGCAGGGCAGTATTCCAGCGAAACGGCACAAGCCCTGGGGCAAACGCTTCAGGAAATCAACTGCTATACCGCTGAGTACTTAGCAACCGTGCTCCAGCATCAGCCGCCCCCGTCTCTCCCCATTGCCGCGATTGCCGCCTTGCTCAACCGTTTGCTGCTAGGAGATGCTGTCTTGAATGCAACTGCACCTTCGGATGGGCTGCGGCAAGACCGAGCCGAATTTCTAGATCAATTGGTAATGCTATTTCAGTCGGGGGCACTGATATCGTCTCCTCATGTTCTAAGTTCGTCTCCTGCTCTGATCACTGAAGCTGATTTACCTGATGGGATTGTGCATTCGCTGCTCCAGCAGGCTAAAAAAACTAGCCTTCAGGATTACGCGATTGCCTACGTTTTGTTTGCGGCAGGGTTGAGTGCTGCCGAAGTTGCGGGGTTGAGCCGATCGCACTTGCAAATCGATCCGCATCAGATGCTGCTGAAAATCGATCGCGGTGAACTGCACCAGGTGCCTTTGAACCAATGGATTTTAGGACAACGCTACGGTTCCCACAAGCGCAATCCGCTGACGCAATGGCTGAAAAGCCGTAAAGATGATCAGTCAGCAGTGTTCATCAATGAAGCGGGTCGCTCCCTCTCAGAAGTGGAAGTCCGGCTGCGCTGGCAGGAATGGACAGCAAATTTGTCTACGAACCAGCCGCCTGTAATTGAGCAGGCACAATCCACCTGGTGCGTCGAGATGTTGACGCGGGGCATGAATCTGGAGGAGTTGAGCTTACTGACAGGATTTTCGATTGCACAGCTCCAATCCTCTCTGCAACGAGCGAAAGAAAAAGCTGTGCTAGAGCGTGTCTTGCAGCTTGACCAGAAGCTTGGCAAGAATGCGACTCCATGAGATTGTGCGCGATTGGATCAACAATGCCTTCGCTTGCATCCTCAAGGTCTCGCCTGCCTTCGCTACAAACTCCTCGTATTGCTCCAAATCGCCCAGAACCTCAAAATGGTTGCAATCCCAGGCAATTGCTTTCAATTTGTCAATCGTTTTGGGCATCAGCTCCTTGTTACAAAGCCGGACCCAGACAGATTACGAGAGCTACGGCTCCACCACCTAGTAAGGTCAGAGAACAGGTTGAGGAGAAGGAATAAATCAACACGAATTCCCATTGGTTAAAACACCTGTGACAACTGGAGGCAGATACAGATATGGCAACTCAACTTCAGGTAGGATTAGTGGGCTACGGTATTGCGGGGCGAGTGTTTCATGCACCCATAATCAATGCTGTTCCCGAACTGAAGCTAACGAAAATTGTGGAACGTCACGGTGAAGCTTCCCGCCAGCGTTATCCGTGGGTCGAAGTCGTTCAGGATATCGATGCCCTATTAAACGATGCTGCGATCGATTTGGTGGTGATTGCTACGCCGAATTCATCCCACTTTGATCTGGCAAAACAGGCACTATTAGCAGAAAAGCATGTCGTCGTCGATAAACCCTTCACGACTACTTCAGCTCAAGCACAGCAGCTAATTCAGCTTGCTCAGCAAGCTCAAAAGGTCTTGAGCGTGCATCACAATCGCCGCTGGGACGGAGATTTTCAAACGGTTCAACAGATCGTCAGGCAGGGACATTTAGGGCAACTGGTGGAATATGAAGCGCACTACGATCGCTTTAGAAACACTCTAAAACCCGGAGCATGGCGGGAAGCGTCAGAACCGGGAAGCGGTATTCTGTTTGATCTGGGATCACATCTGATCGATCAGGCGCAGGTTCTGTTCGGTCTGCCCCAGGCAATTACGGCAGACGTTCGAGTGCAAAGAGCAGGGGCAACCACCGATGATTATTTTGAGGTTGGGTTGGACTACGGAAATTTGAAAGTGACCTTGAAAGCCGGAATGCTGGTGAGAGAGCTGGGACCGCATTTCATTTTGCATGGCACCAAGGGATCGTTTGTGAAATACGGCATGGACCCGCAAGAAGGAGCACTACGGCATGGACTCACTCCCGCTGAATCAGATTGGGGAGAGGAGCCACAAGTGCAGTGGGGGACATTAAATACTGAGATTGATGGGTTACACTTCTACGGACAAATCGAGACAGTGCCGGGATGCTATCAGGCATTCTACGAAAACATTTATCGGGCGATCGTGCAAGGGGCAGAACTTGCTGTGAAGCCCGAAGAAGCGAGAAATACGATTCGCATGATTGAATTAGCCCTTGCAAGCAGTCGGGAGAAATGTACAAAAGTCTACAAAGACCCGGATGAAAGACAGTAGCGAAGTAGCTCATAGCGATCGGTGATGGCATTCATTTCAGACGCTCATTTCTTATCCCTTTACTTCCAGCGCGTTGGTGTTGATGCTAGAGAAAGTGTCTATTAAGTTTTATCTATGAGTTTTACGACTGAGATAGAAAAGTTGCCTGCTACTGCTGCATTGACTGCGATCGACGCTGATGCAATTGAGGCTGCTTCTGGGATTGAGTTGTTCAGCTACGTGCTGTGCTGTGTCGCGCAGGGGGCTATCGGCGTGCTCGGCTTTGCTTGTTTGACGCTGATCCCGATCGCCCTTCGTCATGGATTATTCCCCCTTTAGGTGAGATAGCAAAAGTCAGAATGCCCCTGAGTTTCAGGTTTGCTCTGGATTTCCTGTAGCTTGCACAGGTTAAAGAGTAATCCAGAGCAGAAGGGCGAAGACCATAGGGACAAATCCTCTGCTTCCCTACTTAGTTCAAGTTGGGCGCAGCTTATCTGTAGCTATGGGAAGTTAACTCTCACCGTCAGTCAAGTCCTCATCTGATTGAACATGAACGAGCTTGATGTGCTTATAGCCCAGCTTAATCTCAAACTCGTCCCCTGGCTTTAGCCCCATCATCTCCGTGTAGGCTTTCCCAATCACAATCTGCCCGTTGGTATGAACAGAAACACGATACGTTGGAGTCCTACCCCTTCCTCCTGCTTGCTCTGGCTCTACCGCTAAGCCCTGAGCCTCCAAAATAGCCTCAATAAACTCCGATAGATTTGCCCTTTCCTTATCTTTTGTCCTTGTAACATAGCCACAAGCTTTTGCCTTCTCCGACTTGGAAAGGGTTGGAATTTCCTTTAATTTGCTCAAAAGAGCTTTGCCTTTTAGAGATTCTGTCGCAACTGCCATTATTGACCAAGTTCTGAATATAACTACCGTCTCTGCTTCCTCAGCTTAACCATATTCTCATGCAAGTTCTGGGCAAAAATCTGAACCTAGATCCATAACATCCCCAGAACCAATTGAGGATGCGGATGAAATATCCACTAGCACACTCTCCCCAACTCCTCTACAAATACCTGATGCTCTGGCGATCCCAATCCCGCTTGTAGCACCTCCAGCACATGTGCCATTTGATTACTTAATAGAGCTGGCACAGCTAACCATAATCCTGGGAATGTTTGACTGCGGATAATTCCCGCTGCATCTGAAGGGAGCCGTTGATACTCCCCCTCCGTGAGAACAAACCATTCGAGTTGGTTCTCATAGGACTGCCAAACGATGTACTCCAACACCCCGTTGCGGCGATACACCTGCTTCTTGATGCCCGTATCGATAGCAGCGCTGCTGGTTGCGATTTCGACAATCAATTCAGGCGATCCCTCAATGTAGCCGTCACTGCTAATTCGCGTTTGCCCTTCTGCTGCCGATTCTATAAACAGCACTGCATCAGGCTGCGGTTCATTGTCCAGATCGAGTCGCACGGTTGGCGCATCGCTTAGGTCAACGCCAGGAGTCATTGCCTAATAGACACCGAGCCAGGTGATGATGCGACTGTGGGGTTTACCGTGCTGCTCATGTCGTAGAGGAGATGCCACGTAAACAATGCCTTCGATCAATTCTGCTTTGCGGATATGAGGGGCTGTGGCATAGCGTCGCTCAAATTCCGGGCGCGTTAGATGATCACCGCTTTGCAAAGGTGGGCAATCCAGCACTGAATTTGATTGCGCTTGAGGAGATTGTTCACGCACCATTTGCCGAACCTCAAAATCGCGACACAGGGTTTAATCTAGCAAATTCCAGATCTACCAACACACTGCTTGGCGATCGACTGCATCTGGCTGACGATCGTTGATTACTACGTCAATAGTGCTTTGGTCTTCGTCAGCAAGCTTTCCAGCTTGGAGCATTCTTTGGGCAGAAGTCGTCTTAGATTTGTCTGAGGCAAGATAATGGTAGACCTGGAATCTTAGAAACTCCAAAGTTCACACTGCTACTGCCTCAGTCTGTAGCTGTCCTACATTCAGAACCGCGATGAGATAGAGTGCGATGCTCAACGATGCCGAAATAACGGATGCAGCGGGGAGACGTCTTTTTGCTGATGCCAGCGGCAGTCGCCGGATCGCTAACCAGATTGTCGATTCCTTGCTCAAACCGAATCATCAATCCAGCCACAGTTTAAGCAGTCCAAATGCACTTGAACTGGATGGGTTGAACTAATCGGCATCTCACAATTCGGACACCGCCCTGTAAAAAGGGGGTGGGTATCGAGTAAATCCAGTTGCTCCATCAACGTGCGTTGCCTAGGCTGTAGAACCAACTCTCCGTTGTAATAAGCTGCCCCTTCTGGTTGCCATTGTTCCTCCGCCTCGGAAGGTGGAGCGATGCAAAGCTGTTCTTCTTGTGGGGCGATCCGCCTTTGGCGGCTGCGCGGAGCGGTCGCCTGAAAGTCAAGGCACTCCTCCGATTCCAAGCCCAACGGGTGCAGCGTGCAGCGGAGATGCGGGTTGTGAGTGTAGAATTCACAGAACCGACACTGCGGCAGGTAGTAGGAATTGGGTGAACTGGGCATCGGTTGACTCAGGCTTGGGGCATTCCTAGTGTTCCCTGCGCTCACGCCCCAAACAACCCTTTTTCATGTTTGCAGTTCTGGGAAAGAGTCTAAGCTTCCAGCAATCGATTTACCAGAACCGATCGAGGTAATGCTCACACCCGAACAATAGCGATCGCGCTTGTGGCTGAACCCGTCATTCCTTCAACAGCCTTGACATTTGATACCAGTTGATCGTGCTGGGTACAACGACCCGCCACTACTACTTCGACAATGCTCTGATAGAACCCGTATGTGAGACAACGAATTGACTCATCTTCATAAATGACAGTGAAAACGCTGGACTGGCAACGCTTTTCCACAACCGCAGTTCCTTCTTTCGCTGCTCCCTTGAAGAAGCAAGGTTTCTTGCTTATGCAGAGTGAGAGACATCAACACCGAGCCTTGCAGGACTAGACAACAGATCAAACTGCTGCCAGGTGCGACTACTTCTGGCACGACTAAGCTCTTTAGGACCATATATGGAGGTCTGCCGTTCTTTGAGAGCCTTCACAACTCTCCGGCAAGTTAGGGCACAGCTAACCGTAGCAAGTAGATCATCCCCCTTCTAAATGCCCCGACGTCCATCGGGTAGGAATTTGTAGTGAAAATGAAACTGCATATCATCTACCTTAAGATAGAGATAAGAAACTGATTTTAATCCTACTTGAGGTATCTTGACAAATCTGAAAGAACTGGAAACAAAAGTACAACCCTTGCTTTAGCCTTAAGGAAAAAATTAGATTTTTCTGTTTTACAACTCTCCTACTTTTGGTAGATGTAGTGAATAAAGTTCGTTCTGATACAGAATTATTATGCTCATGAGTCGAGATGTTATCCCAAACCCGACACTCCAGAGATTGCAGGTGCTTGTAGTCGATGATGATGTCGATACCTGTACTCTGCTCAAGTTTGCCCTAGAAACTTATGGCATCCAGGCTCACGTTGCATCGTCAGCTCGTCAAGCTCTTCAAACCTTTGTTAGCCTCCAGCCTCACCTTCTAATCAGTGATATTGCAATGCCTAATGAGGATGGATACTGGTTGCTCCGCAAACTGAGAGCATTAGAAGCTGGAAAACCCAGCATCACTCCCGCAATCGCCGTCACAGCATGGCACGACGAAGACCAAATTCAATCAAGCGGATTTCACCGCCTTGTCAAAAAACCGTTCAGACTCGATGAACTGATTGGAGCAATTGCAGAGTTAGTGATGCAGTATAACTTAGCAACTTTGACTCCAACTTTGACTCAATTCACCAGGGCTTCGCTGGTTCCTTAATGACCCCTGCTTCCTGATTTTGCCTGAAGGATTACCCTGCTACAGTTTCAACAACTTCGTTCAGTCCAAAAGATTTTGAGAGGTAAGTTTGAAACCCTGCCTTGTAGATGCGTTTCCGACTCACTTCTCGCTCCGAGTCCACGATGATAATTGCCGGAACATGCTCTATCCCTAACGCAGCTTCTTTGTCTCTCCAAAGCTCGATCATCATATACCTATCTTGTGGATGAGCAAATGATTTGGCACAATTAGCAAATAAATGGCGTAAATTCCTGATCTTTTGCCAGGCAGACGTTTTGGACCTCAAGGATAGGATGTTGATGCTCCTTGGCCTGATCTGTCTCAATATCCGAAAGCCTCAGATAATTACAGTTTTGAAGGTTTAGGAAGCGCGCAACTGATTCGCTGATTGTGCAAGTTTTACTGCTCAATCACAACTTCACAATCGGTTAACCAAATTAGCCACAACTGTAATAAATTCTGCTGGCTCAACTGGCTTCGGCACATGCGAATTAAAGCCTGAGGATAACGCTTTGATTCTGTCTTCTGTTCTTGCATAAGCGGTCAGCGCGATCGCTAGAATTCTACCTCCCTGTTCTGGAGCCAACGCTCGAATCTCTTGAATCAGCGTATAGCCATCTTTCCCAGGCATCCCAATATCACTGACTAAAATATCGGGTCGTTGCTCGGAAGTGCTTTGAGACACGATCGCTAAAGCCTCGATTGCCGATCCGGCAGTTATGACTTTTGCGCCGCTTTGCTGGAGCAGTGCGGCTAGTAGCTCACGAGCATCTGGTTCATCATCCACAACTAATACAGTTAAGCCCCCCAATTGAGGAGCCTGAATCAGGGGCACTTGGTCACTGACGGTCGGATGCACTCGCTCTGTATCTGGGGAGGCTGGACGAAAAATGGTAATGGGCAGAACCACTGTAAACGTTGCTCCTTTCCCTTCTCCATCACTATCCGCCCGCACACTGCCTCCATGCAGTTCCACCAAGTGCCGAACGATTGCTAGCCCTAACCCCAACCCACCATGTAATCGGGTCGTTGAGCTATCCGCTTGCTGTAGGCGATCGAACACACAGGGCAAAAAGTCAGGACGAATACCTTGTCCTGTATCACTCACAATCACTTCAACATGAGAATTGACGCGCTCCAACCGGATCTGAACTCGCCCTCCCTTTGGGGTGAATTTCACCGCATTGGATAGCAGATTCCAAAACACCTGCTGCAGGCGATCCGAATCTCCAGAAATAGGTCCAGCATCTGGATCCAAAATACTTTGAATGCGAATATTTTTTGCATCTGCAGCCGGGCGAATCGAATCAATGGCTGCCTCAATCACGGAGACCAGCACCGCAGGGCGTACGTTGAGTCGTAGCTTGCCAGAAATAATGCGAGAGACGTCCAATAAGTCTTCAATCAGCTGATTCTGAACCCTAGCATTGCGCTCGATCGTCTCTAAAGCGCGGTCCGCCATCGCTTCATTCAGTTTTTTAGAGCGCAGCATGGCTGACCAGCCCAGAATGGCATTCAGCGGCGTGCGTAACTCGTGGGAGACGGTTGCTAAGAACTCATCCTTGAGACGATTTGCCTTGGCTAGCTCCTCGGTCTGTTGCCGCAGTAAGGATTCTACCCGTTTGCTCTCCGTCAGGTTAAGGACAAAACAGACCCATGGAGCTTGCTTCCCCTCCAACACTGCGGCTCCAATCAGAACGGGAATCCGGCTACCATCTTTGCGAATGTACTGCTTCTCAAACGGCGTGCAGCGTCCCGTGTTCTGGAGTTCCTGGATAACTCGTTGATCCTGCTCCTGATACTCTGGTGGCGTCATGTTAGACCAGCGGACCAGTCCATTATGCAAGTCCTCACGGCTATAACCAATCATTTCCAGGAACTCATCATTCGCTTCGAGAATCGCCCCACCGGGGTCAGCCAGAATCACCCCAATAATGTTGGACTCGACCAAGCGGCTAAAACGGGCTTCGCTTTGCTTTAATGCAATTTGCTCAACTCTCAGATCTTCTGCTAAAGCTTCAGCCCTGCGTCGCGCCACAACCTGATCAGTGACTTCAAAAGCAAAGGTAATGATTCCTTCTACCTGTCCACGGATGTTATAGGTGGGTTGATAGATGAAGTTGAAAAACCCTTCCTCGCTCCTGCCATCCCCTTGTCGGTCAAAATGGACTTCAACCTCCGTTCCCATATAGGGTTCTTCAGTCTTAAACACATTATCCAACAAATCAAAAATGCCTTGCCCTTCCAAGTCAGGGAACGCTTCTCGCATCGTTTTTCCAATCAGTTCACGATTGCCAACCGTGTGGCAATAGGATGGATTGGCAAACTCAAAGATATGTTCAGGACCGCGTTGAATACAAATCAACGCCGGGGCTTGCATCAGTAGAGAGTAAAGACGATTGCGCTGAACTTCTGCTTCTTGTCGCAGCAATTGCTCCCGCTGTGCTGCTTCCTGTTTTGCCTGCTCTGCTACTTTTTCCTCAGAAATGTCTCGCACTTCGATAATCGTCCCGATCGTGCGATTCCCCTCACGAATGGGACTAGCTGTAAAAGCAACCGGATAAAAATGACCGTCTTTGTGAACGAAGACCTCTTCCCCCTGTTCCCGATTGTTCTTGGGAAACGCCTGGTCGATTGGGCATTCACACAACGGATAAGGGCGACCATCTGGACGCGTGTGGTGAACTACATCATGCAGCGCCCGTCCCTTTGTCTCAGAGAGGCGATAGCCAGTCAAAGCTTCTGCTGCCGGATTCATATAAACGCACTCCTGGCGTTCATCCATGATAAACAGAGCCAGGGTAGCGTTATTACAAACCACTTCCAGCAGACGCTTGTAAAAGTCATCCGTGGGGGCTGCTTGCGGCAACCGATGGTACTCGCTCAACGAAAAAGTAGGCTCAGCTGTCATGCCTGCTGTTCTTGCACCTCTTGAGAATCATTGTCCCCTGCTGGCTCTAGGACTAAAGATGCGAGTTGACCAATTCCAATCTAGTCTACTGCTAAAGGTTGCCATCCTTGTGAAGTGCTGGATATGCTGACCAGTCCACCGTTGCGTAAAGCACCCAGCACCTGACAAGCTGTATTTTTGCTAACTCCTGCCGCTACTGCGATTTCCGCCAGTGAGCGATACTCAGAACCATCGCAACAATCCATCAGCTTCAATGCGAGTTGGTAGGGTTGATCCAGATAAGGACGGATTCGGTTTTGAATCGCATTGGGAAAACAGGAGCGAAACCATTGTAGAAAAGGAGTAGCTGCCTGGATTTTCGCAAGACTTTTAGGGTTCAATTAAAAATCTCCTTGAGTTCAGCAAGTGGAGAAGTTGATTATTTTCCTCAAAGATAAATCAGGGGGATGTCCCCAATAGGGATATGACCTCCTGACGAAATTATGTTTTTCTAAACCACATGTAACCTACCGTTAGATGGATATCGTTTTGACAAAACCTATTATCTAAGGAATGACAACTCCTTGGAAATTATAGATGGATGTTAAGCTTGTTCAAGCAGAGAGACACTCTTCGGATCTGTAGACATGAAGCTGCTCCTCGCTGAATCGTGCTTCTAGAACAGGAAAAAGCTTTTAAGTAACGAGGGTGGGGGATGCGATTGCGATCGACGCAGTAAATTCACTTTCTTGGTTTAATCCTTGCAGCCCTTTTTTCCTTACCCCTATTTGCTTTGCTGCTTGCCGCTGAGACAGCAGTAAAAACGGGAAAGCGTTAAAGGGGCGGCTACCGTCATTGGATGAATGAGGGCTGTGCCCGTCTTGCTGGGCAAGGTTTTACCCATTCGGTATCCCTAAAAGCACTGTTTTTCTTTTTGCCCTTTGCTGTGCCCCCTGTCATGTTCTGATAGGCATTCCTGCCGCAGCCTGACTGCGACCGAGGGTTCACAACCTGTTTCTGGGGTTTAAGTGGGCTACGCTGCTCGCATCCCCGCTCTTGATGCTGCGCCGTGAGGCAGGCTTTGCCTGCCAGGAGGGAGACGATCCGGCGGTTCCTACCTCAGCTATCAGAATTTGTAAAGTTCACTAATCAACCTTACAAACAAAACCAATCCGATCGACTTGTCGCTGCGCTTCGCGTCGTAACGCGGGGCGGTCAGCTTGCCCGCTACGCGAGCACCATAGCGCTACGGCGATCGTTTCACGCTACCGCCAAAGGCGGGTCGACTTGTGGCTGCGCTCCGCCTCGCGTTACAAGGCGGTCGAGTCTGCAACCCTCATTCTTTCGTAAACCTTGTGCCAGAATTGTGCTGGAAATGGGGAGAGGCGAAATGAAAAGGTTGGTGCGGCGGAAAGGGCGATGGACACTGGCAGGTACTGCAATTACTGCTGTCGTTCTGGCTTATGCGTTTATGGGAATTGAGAATGGGCGATTGAAGCTGGTCGATCGCACTGGGTTTAGGGAGGATGAGGAGATTTCCAGAACAGTCGAGAGGAATCCAAGTGGGCAAATTGTTAAAAACACTGAAACAACCAGAATTCAGTCTGGAAAGACCCTTTGGGATTTGCTGAGCTTATTAGGGGTTCCACTTGCTTTAGCAGTTTTGGGCTTTTGGCTTCAGCAAGTGCAGCAGAAACGAGCAGATGAAGATGCAAAATTACAGCAAAAACAGGCAGAAGAAGCTGCCAAAGAAGAAGCACTGCAAGCTTATTTCGATCGGATGTCAGCCCTGTTGATCGATAAGAATGTGATTACAATTGCGGTTAAACTTCGAAAAGCTGATCTGTCAACAGAAATCTCAGAGGATCAGACAGAGCTAGTTGATGCGGCTAGAGATGTAATTCGAGCCATAACATTATCAATACTGCGGAGATTACAAGCAGACAAGTCTCGAAAGGAAAGTGTGATTCGCTTCCTGATTGAGGCAGAAATACTCAGCAAATTGCAGATAGATCTTAGTGGTGCTGATCTTAGCGGAGTCAATCTTAGTAGGGCTAATCTTATAAATGCCAAGCTTGGTGTTACTAATCTCTCCAATGCTGATCTTACTGATGCAGTTCTAGCTAAAGCCGACCTCAATGGTGCTGATCTCACCAATGCTAAACTTGACTACGCTGACCTTAGAGATGCGTCTATCAACGAGATTACACAAATTGATAATAAATGGCGTTTAGTTTGGCAAATTGTTACTTTCAAAAAGGGGCAGAAGCTAAACAACGCTGATCTCCAAAATACTAACCTTAAATCAGTTAATTTCAGGGGTGCTGACCTCAGAAATGCTAATCTCAAAGGTGCTAGACTCTTTGGAACTGATTTCCAAGATGCTGACCTCAGTCATGCCAATCTCCGTGGAGCAAATCTTCTCGGTGCAAAGCTTATGAACGCCAATCTAAGTAACGCGAATCTTAGTGGCGCAACCTTAGCCGTCGCAAATCTAAGTGGTGCTAAACTCAAAAATACTATTCTGTTTCAAGCGATTCTGATTAGCACCAAAGGAATCTTAGAAGATCAACTAACTGGAGCAGATCAACCCCTCCTTTGTGAAACGAAGCTGCCTAAAGAAATAAAAGGTTTATCAAATCGCGATTGCAATCGGCTACCACAGGTGTTACTGGAAAAATACCCACGAACTTTCAAAACTTTAGATCAAGCAAAAACATGGATAGCAGTACAAATTCAATCTAAGAAGGATAAGTTCAATCGTCAGTCTAACTTTTCTGCTGAGTAGCTATCAATTAACATATTCAAATTGGATTGAATATATTAGAAGTTGAGCAATTGTATCAACAAAAAGGGGATAATTCCCTCATTCTATCTGTTCATCAATTTACAGACACGATTAACCCATCTGTCGCGTCTCTCGCTTTTCGGACTCTTATACCAATTTAATGTGAAAGGGCACATAATATGGGCAGTAAAGTCAAGCAGTCAAGCTAACGATGAGCCGTCTATTCAAAATTGAGATTACGGAGAGCGAAGCAGAGCTGAAG
>NZ_JAMPLI010000079.1:0-13140 GCF_039962475.1 Leptolyngbya sp. GB1-A1
TAATTTCAGGCAAGAAATGCCGCCACTTGAACAGAGCAGCAGTAGCCATCGGAGGGCGAGAAGGCATAACGGGGCTTGTCTACCTTACCAGCGGCTGTTTTTGCGACACAACCGTCCACATTGCCTATCAGTGACAGAACAATCTGATTTTGAAATCGAAATTATGCCCCTTCACTGGTGATGAGCTGTGCGTAGTGTCCTTTTTCCTGCCACAGGGTTTCGTGCGTTCCCCGCTGCACCGCCTTTCCTCGCTCCAAGACGATAATCTCATCGCAGTCGCGGATGGTGCTGAGTCGATGCGCCACAATTAAACAGGTGCATCCCCGGCGTCGTAAATTTTGATCGATGATTTTCTCTGTTTCGGCATCCAGCGCACTCGTTGCTTCATCCATAATCAAAATTGCGGGATTGTTCACCAGCGATCGGGCAATTTCTAATCGCTGCCGTTGACCCCCGCTGAGATTGGCGGCTCCTTCAATCAAAGGCGCACGGTAACCCCCTGGAATCGAAAGAATCGCTTCGTGAATCGCAGCATCCTGGCAAGCTTTTTCAATCGTTTGACCGGAAATGGTCGCGTCCCACAGCGTCAGGTTGGCGCGAATCGTATCGGCAAACAAAATAATGTCTTGATCGACCACAGAAATAGAATTGGTCAGGATCGATCGCCCAATGCCCTCTCTGGGAATGCCGTCAAAGTAAATCGTGCCTGACCAGGGTTCATAGAGTCCCGCAATGATTTTTGCCAGCGTTGATTTGCCCGATCCGCTGCCGCCCACTAATGCGACTCGCTGCCCTGGCTTGATCGAGAGGTTGAAGTTTTGAATGAGGGGTGCAGCCACACGACTGTAGCCAAAGGTAACGTCTTTTAATTCAATATAGCCTTGCAGCCGATTTGCCCCCGAAACGGTATGCGGGGTTGTACGGGCGATCGCCTGTTGCTTAGCAGTTTCCAGAGCCGGATCGGTGGCATTGTCCAACACATCATCCAGCCGCAGCAGATTTCCCTCCAGGTCTTGCAGCGTACTCCCAAACCGCACCAGATCATTCACAGGAGCCAAAAAGCTGACGGTCAAAAGCTGAAATGCCAGCAGCATCCCAATACTCATCTGTCCCTGGATTACCTGCCAACCGCCAATACTCAGCAGAGCGACGGTACTCAGTGCCGTAATGAGTGACGGCAGCAGACTCAGCTTCTGGTTGGCAAGGTTTAGCTCTTGCTGAGCGTTGATTGCCTTTGTGTAGTAGCCGGCCCAGCGCGAAAAGAAATCGGACTCTAAGCCAGAAGCTTTCAGGGTTTCAATGCTCTGGAGGCCGGCGATCGCCACGCCGTTCACCTTACCAAAGTTCTGTGCCGCTTTGATGTTGGCATCGACTCGCTGACGCGCCACCCACTGCAAGATGAGCACATTGACGATCGCAAAACAAATCACAATCAGTGTCAACAAAGGACTGTAGTGCAGCATCACAGCGGCATAAAATACAATCACAACAGCACTGATTAGCGTGGTTGTCAGTTGTCCGGTGAGGGCGGTGGCAACGCGATCGTTAATCCGAATTCGACTGCTAATTTCACCGGGATAACGCTGGGCGTAGTAGCTAATAGGCAGTTTCAATAAATGCCAGATAAAATGGCTGGACATCGAAATGGATAGTTTAATTTTTAACTTTCGCAGATAGCGAAGTTGAAGTGCGGTCAACAAACCCTGAAGCGTGATGGTCAATCCCATTGCTGCCAGTAAATAAGCAAGCCAATTCGTCCGACCATTAATCAAAATATTATCGATAAATACCTGGCTATAGACGGGCACAGCCAAATTGGGAATCACCAGCAAAAAACCCGCAGCAATGCAGTACAGCAATGCTGGGATCGATTCCTGAAGACGGGTTTGCAGCGATTGAACGACGCTTTTTTTCTTGCCGCCCTTTTGGAAAGTTTCGTTTGGTTCCATCACCAGGACAATGCCCGTATAGCCCTGATTAAACTCTTCCAGCGAAACCGTGCGCCGTCCGGCAGCCGGATCGTTGACAAAGACCTGCTCTTTGCTAAATCCCTCCACCACAAAGAAATGATCAAACTGCCAGAAGACAATATAAGGCGGATGCAGTGCCATTAAGCTTTGCAATTCCTTTTTGAAGCCTTTGGCGTTCAGTCCATAGGCCTTTGCCGCCGCCACGACATTTGCTGCCGAACTGCCGTCCCGTGAAATGCCACAGGCTTGCCGCAGCTCTGCCAGGGGCACAATTCGCCCGTAGTAGCCCAGAATGATTCCCAGGGCGGCAGCTCCGCACTCACCGGCTTCCATTTGCAGCAGCGTTGGCGTGCGAACGCGATTGCGCTTGCGACTCCAGAGCGTTTGCCCCTGCTGTTGCAGAACTTTCCGGGGAGCCTTCCACCAATTCCAGGAGAACTGCGGGGCGGGATTGAGCAGGGTTTTCAGCATAAGACTTATTTCAAAAACGGGAAGATAAAGGTGATGGGGGCTTGTTCGCTCAGCATCACTCTGGCATCGGTCGGCGTTTGGCTTGAGAGCTGAGCAGATCCACGAGACATCGACCACTGGTAGCCGCTGGGATTGTCAGGAGCAAGTTTAAACTGGGCAACGACTTCGATCGAGGCAGGCGTGTAGACCAGAGCCGCTAGCTCCAAATTGCCGTTTGTGCGCTTGAGGGCGGCTGACTGCGTGACGGGCTGGGATGAAACAGAGGTTACGATTGCCTCAAGTCCGCCAAATTCCTGGAAGCTTGCTGTTTCAGGACTAATCAAAACCCGATCGCCCGGCTGAATTTGTTTGCCTTGAGCAATCGGGAAATAGCTGACGCTGATAAGCTGCCTGGGATTAGTCGTATCTTGCACTAACAGTCCTCTTGCCTGGACGAAAATGGGAATCCGTCCGACAACGCTCCAGACCAGTGCCAGCACGACCAGAAAGCCGATCGATGCTAGCGGCAGCCAGTCCTCCAGATTCACAATTTGCATGAGCTGGTCAAGTTGTTCGGGGGAAGCAATCTGCGCCAGTGCCTCAGCTCGGAATAGGTTAGAGTCTTTTTCGTCTGCCATGAGTCACCACCTTGCTTAGTTACTGCCGTTCTCTATGTCCGCTCTTTTATCCCAAGCTGTCGCAGCAGCCAGTGAAATTTCGTTCTCGCGATCGACAACTCCTGCAACGCTGAAAGACTGAGTTCGCCTTGATAGGCGGATTGATCGCACAGGCTGCACCCCGGCTCATAGGAGGGAACGCTGCCTGCTAAGCGACTGATCATTTGATAAAGCTGCTCTGTGGTGATGCTGGCGAGTGCCTGATAAAAGCGAGCGGCAAATCCTAAATCGGATTGCAGTTTGGGGATCAGAAGAGCAATTGGAACCGACAGCAATCTTGTATCCTGAGCCGTTTTGATCAGATACAGATTAGGAGACATTTCCAGAAAAGTCGTCGCGCCCAAAATATCACCGGGCTGTGCTTTAGCAATATTGCGAAGCTGGCTGCTGGGCGGTGCACCAAATGCAAGCGATAGCGCGTTATGCTTGCCGCCGCAAACTAACAGCAATAGATTTCCTTTCAGTACAATATCCAGCGTTTCGAGCGACTGTCCCTCTCGCACATAGATTTCGTCTGCTTTTAATTCCTTCACTTTTCCTGCACTTGTCATCCAGCATATATCGCTGTCATGTAAACAGCTAAACATCGAAAAGCTGGTTTTTGTCATGATTGAATGTGACTCAGTGACAGTCGCTTCAGGTAGACGTGAGGCAATCTGCCACTGTTTGCGAGTGAACAGCATGGCGATCGCCCGGTAGAAGCGGGCACTAAAGCCAGCATCCTGCTCAAATTCTTCCAGTAGCAACTGACAATCGATCGTCAGAACTAATGACTTTTCAAGTGCCTGAAAGACAGCTGACGAAGGAGAACTCAGCAGAAAGAAGAATCCAACGACATCACCGCTGCTGTAAGTGACAATGCTAGGATGAGAGCGATCGGAATCAGGCGAGATCAGTTCAAGTTGACCCTCTAGAACCAGATAAAACCGACCTGAATGTGTGTCAACAGTCGGCAGTCGATCGCCAGGCGCAATTTCTACTTTCTGTCCAACCAAAGTCATCCAGTCAATGTCACTCCGATTCAACTCGCGCAGAATAATTTCTGTCATAGGGCTACAGGTCATGAGAATTGATTATTTGCTGCTTGGAGCACGATGCAGCATTTTTACGCTATATCTTCTGGGTAGGGTGGAGTTGGAAAGGTCGGTTCAGTTTCAGGAATGTTGAAGTCGTCAGCATCACGCTGCAAAATCTTTGAATGGAGTAATTGATTGTAGTCATGCTCTGCACCGCCCGCTATTTTAGTTAATTCTCGATCGCTTAGTAGTTCGCTGGTACCGTTAGAATCGAACGATTTGTTTTGCTGTTGATCAAACATTTGATTCTCCTTTAAGTCGCGTTATGTGGGCTTATAGACTGGAATAGAGCCATTTGTAAAACAGTTGAGTGAGGTGCGGTATGACAAAATAGGCAAGCAGGACAACACTAAATCCTGTGATGATTAGTTGCTGAAGTAATACAGGAAATTCAGACAGTAACGGTACCAGTAAATATTCCAGGATAGGTAGCGTGAGCAGCACTCCTAGCCACGTCACCAGCGCAACCCTATAGCATGGGGGTGGAGCCTGCGGCTTGCCTAGAAGCATAAACCAGATCTCCAACCCTGTCAGTGTTTGAACAACTTCAGTCTTTTCGATCAGAGATTGCAACCGCGTTATCCATTCCTGTCAAATATCGGATTCCATCCACGTTTTCAAGTTGCTGTACTGATTGAATCTAACAATGGCTACGTAATCAGGGTGAGTATGATTTTGGGGGCGAATCACAGTGACCCCTGAGTATCCTTTGAACTTGTGAACCGCTGTAGCGATGCCGTGCAGCCACTCTTGATATCCCCACTCGCGTCCTGGGCGAACTGCATAAGAAATAATGGTAGTGACCTGCTGAGCTTCTTGATCTGTACCGATCGCTACACGCTTTAGCATGGGACTTAACCTCAACGAGCGATCGTCGCTTTTAGAGCAGCCTGTGCTTTAGCGATTGTCAGGTTACGGGCTTCCGTACCCAGGTTGAGACCATTGGCGTAAATGAACTCAACATCGGTAATGCCGATGAACCCAAAAATAAACCGAAGATAGGGTGTTTGCAGATCATAGGCGTGAGTAGGACTATCTTCTGGATAAGTTCCCCCTTGAGCAAGAATGATAGTCATCTTCCTATCATGAACCAGCGCTTTGTAGCCTGTTTCATCAGCTAAGAATGTACGACCCACGCGCACAACTTGATCAATGTAGGCTTTGAAGTTCGCAGGAATGCTGAAGTTGTACATGGGAATGCCAAACACATAGCGATCGGCTGCTAAAAACTCATCGATCAACTCATCGGAAACCCGAATTGCTTTAGTTTGTTCAAGCGTTTGTTGTTCAGGGGGTGTAAAGGCACCAGCAATCCAGTCTTCGCTGACAAACGGTACAGGATAATGCCCAATATCGCGGTAGGTGACCGTGTCATTGGGATGAGCAGCTTTCCAGTTAGCGATGAATTCTGCTGAAAGGGTGCGAGAAATAGATCGTACACCCCGTGGACTTGCATCGAGATGGAGAATGTGTGTCATGAAATAACCTCAAGTTGTGAATTAATACAAGCTATGCATCAATAGATTTACCCCTCGTTATGGTCGGGTAAATCAATACATGATCGTGGTTGCGTAGAGTATTTAGGCTTTGGTAGGGTTTTAGACTGATGAGTCGTCTAATTGCTGCACCGTGCAGCCAGGCTAATTTCTAGAATTCGGAAAACAGAGCGTCTAACTTCTCTTTACTAGAACAATCAAGAAGCCCCTCGCAGAACATAGCCAACACCACGCACAGTATGAATCAGTCGTGCTGCCTTGCTCCCCCCAAGTTTGAGGCGTAAGTAGCGAATGTAGACCTCAATAACATTAGAGTCTCCAACAAAATCGTATCCCCAAACATTTTGAAGAATTTGTTCACGTCTCAACACTTGTTTAGGGTAGCTCATGAAATATTCCAGCAAATCAAATTCCTTCGCAGTTAATTCAACTTGCTGATAATCGTGACGAACTTGTCGTGCTTTTCGATCTAGCACAAGGTTCTCAAATTCCAAAACGTAAGGCTGCTGCGGCTGAGTACGTCGTAAAAGCGATCGAACGACAGAGACTAATTCCTCCAGGTTGAAAGGTTTAGTTAAACAGGTATCTGCACCTGCCTCTAAACTGGCAACTCGATCGTGTACCTGACCTTCCTTAGTCAAAACTAAGATGGGTACATTATTCTGTGTAGAGCGTAAGCGGTGACAAATATCCAGACAAGATAAACCTATTTGCTCCCAACCTAGAATAAGCAAATCTGGATCACTTTGTCGAGCTTCGAGCAATCCTGCCATTCTATCATGTACAACCTTTACCAAATAACCCTCACATGTCAACTCTAGCTGAATGATTTGAGCTATCTTTAGATCGTTCTCAATCACTAGGATTTGGCGCTGCATAGCATTTTCCTAAATGTTACTTCTTTGAACGTTTTAATGAAACATTTGAGTAGGACTAGCGCATCTGCATCTCCATATCTCCGAGACCGACCAAGTTGCCTTTTTCGTCATGGCTCCTTTGAGTTTGACGTTACTTGATTTCGTAATCGGATTACTTCACAGCGATTGCTGCTTCAATAATCAGGTTGGCAACCTCTTTTGGCTGGGAGATATAGGGCACATGGCTTGCTGGAATCTCAGTTGTTTTGGCACCAATTCGGCTTGCCATGAATCGTTGAAGCTCCGGGTTAATGGCTCGGTCTTCTTGAGCCACAAGATACCAGGAGGGAATCGTCTTCCAGGCTGCGCTCTCCACAGATTGGTCAAACGTTGTGCTGATGGCAGGCTTTTGCGTCACTGCCAGCACTTTCGCCTCGGCTAGTGATACGTCATGAGCAAAGACCTCGTGAAACTTCTCACGATCGATGTAAAGAAATCCTGCTGTATCAGCTACAAGTGCTGCGCTGACTGGAGGAGGGGCGTATCTGCTATTTAACTGGCTAATCGTCTCACCTGGCTCTGGTGCAAAAGCATTGATATAAACTAATGCTTTCACTTGCGGGTTATCAGACGCTGCACCTGTGATTACGGTTCCACCATAGGAATGCCCGACTACAACCACGGGTCTCTGTTGGGCGTCAATGATTCGCTTGGTTGTAGCAATATCATCTGGCAGAGAAGTGAGCGGATTTTGCACAGCAGTTACGACGTAGCCATCCTCCTGCAAAAGTGAAATAACGTGTTGCCAGGATGTTGCGTCAGCATTGGTACCATGAACTAGGACGATCGCAGGTTTAGAGTTGGATGTTTGGGCTGGTTGCCACAAACTAGCTGATCCTGAATGCACTGATGCGATAACGACAACACTAAATGTGAACAGTAAGAGCAACAATCTTTGGACTTTTTTCCATGTAAAAGCGGTCATTTTGATCACCTTTCTATTTTTACTAGAAAGACACGAAAACATTAGGACACGGGAAAGTTTTACTCAACTGCATATCTCTGCGTTTTTCCCCGTTCATAGTCGCAATGTGTTCACACTTCTCTACTGCGTGCTCGCAGCATGTTCGATAACGCTGACAACGGCATCTGGATGGGAAATTATCACGAGGTGGGATGCACCATTCACGACAACTGTCTCCTTTGAATCAGCGCGGTTCGCCAGGAAAGACAGGGCTGCTGGAGGAATGTTCAAGTCGCGACCACCATAGATGAACCAGGACGGGGTAGATTTCCATGCAGGTTCGCCAGAGGCTTCCTTAAGCGTGGCTTCCGTAATCGGACGCTGGGTACTAGCCATCAACTGTGCATTGTTGGCGGGCACATCCGCAGCAAACTGCGCGTGGACCTTGTCCTGCTGAATGTAGAGGTCCTTACGCCAATTTTCTAATAGAACAAACGGTGCCCAGTAATAGGGCGAAGTGTGGCGGGGATGTCGATTGATGCTGACATTGCCTCTCTAAAGTCTTGAGAGTTGGCGCTAATGTTGCTGTCTTCATTACCGCCAGTCGGAACAGAAAACTGGTCAAATTGCATTTACTCGATGCGATCGTGCCTCTATGAAAACGATTCGTCTATATTCGGCTGATGATTTTCAACCTGGTTAAGATTGACAGATACTTGAGCTGATGATGCTTTCGCACCTATCAAACTACCACTAATTCCAAATTTCTTATGCCCATGCCATCAATCGCAACATTTTAATCGGGCGATCGCTCAATAATATTTTGTGAATGAGATTTGCTATATAAGACCTCCAGATTCAATCACTGCATTGAATAACGGCTCGAACTCCAACGCATTTTGATAACGAATACTATTGATAAACAAAGCTGGTATGCGAGTCACGCCACTGCGTCTTCCGCCTTCAATATCCTCCTTGATGCGATCGCTATACACTTCCCTAGTAATATCTCGCAGAAACTGAGTAATATTCAGTCCTAAATTGTTAGCATACTCCACTAAATAGCCATCGCCTAAATCTTGGCGATGCTCCCACAGCATCTCTGACATCTGCCAAAACCGTCCTTGCGCTCCTGCTGCTTCTGCGGCAGCGGCTACCTTCTGAGATTGAGGATAGAGTTGAGGTTGAGGAAAATGACGAAACACAAAGCATAAATAATTCTCCTTGAGGTTGCTGTCAAGCTGTTCTTGAATTGCTTTAATCAGGGCATAAATTTCCCCACTTTTTGGACATTGATAATCTCCATACTCAACAAGTACAACTCGTGCATTGAGTGAACCCTGCCGATGATCTCGTTCAGAAGGAGATACTGCTAATAGTTGACGATCGCCAGCCGATTCAGCAGAAATATCTTGATTCATGCTTAACCCTTGGGAAGAGAGGAGCAATATCACTTAGAAAATTGCTTTTCTCCTAATTTCTCTATGCTGTTTATATAGTCTTAATTTATAGAATGAACGAAGATTTGTCATTAATCCAGGGTTTATTTCGTGAGCAACAAAATGATCAATTATTAGTTGATTCCAAGTATTGGTCTACCTATGAACTTAAGTTCAGGTTACAGCTTCTTTCATGCTGGTCAGGTACGAGGGGGTGTGGGGGCTAGGCAGTATCTTAAAAGCGTCTTAAAACCTTCTGTTGATTGGATGATTTGGCGGAGCTCCCCCCTACCCCCCATTATTGGTAGGGCTGATTTATTCTAGCCAGAGGGAAAGTCCAGCATGGGCAGTAATTGAGTAAGGTCGTTGCTGAAGCGGTCGATAGCAGCGGTAATTGAGCCATGCCCTGCCCGTCGAAAGACCGTAATCACGAGATTGCGAATCACTGCCATTAATGCTGCCGCAGGTTTTGTCGCAATGGAGCTTTGGTCTTCCCCTAACACCACATCTTTGACCCAATGCAAGGGATTCTCAATCCCCCAGTGGGCTCGAATGCGAGTTTGCAGCGCTTCTGCTGATTGAGTCCAGCTGGTCATGTAATACCGCTGCTCTTGATACAGTAATCCCTGGCGAGTTCCCTGGCGAATGACTTCTACCCCGTGTTGGGCACCCTTCCAAATTGCCTTGACCTCCTCAGGTAAGGGAAAGACGCAAGCAATGCGAGTGGTTTGCCGATTGCGAGTCCGTTCGCTCTGTAGATGCACACTGAACACACACTCCTGCTGAGCATGTTTCTGCAATTGGTGATAAAGCGCTTTTTGATTCGCTTTGACCCCAATTACGTAATCATTTCCTTGTTGCCGAATTAATTCAACTGTTTTTTTGAGCATGGAGGGCATCCAAACTCACACTCACTCCGGTTAACTGCAACTGTTGAAGCAACTCATACACGGCTTGAATCTCACTTTGCTCTCCATTTTCAAACACCTTCTGACCCACTACAACACCTTGCTTTAACTGGAACATCGACACGACGTTGACAAAGTTTTGTTGTGCGGCAAACGGGTCTGTGACTGTGTTCTTCAAGCTTTTGCCATCAATTGCACAGTTGTCTCCAACGCTGACTAACCCTGCCTGTTTTGCCCAGTAGTTAAATGCTTGGGCAACCGCATTAAAATCAATTTCCAGCAATAATCGGCGAATCGTGGAGTAACTTGGCAAGTTCGCTCGTCGCAACCCTAATCGCTCGGCTAAATAGCCTTGATGCCGCTGCATGAAGCGCGATAAACCCCGAAATCCTCGATACCCACTCATCGTTCCCAAAATGACTAACAGCAGAAATATCCATAGGGGATAACGTTGTCCTGCACCACGACGATGGTCTGGAATTGTTGGCAACGCCTCAATTAATGTCATTGTTTGTCCCCGTTAATCTAGAGCTCACCTCCTTTTTGAGCTTATATTTTCTCCCCTTAGAATGAATCAGCCCTACCCTTAAAAAGGGGAATCAGAGTGGTTCGGCTCCCTCTTTGTGAAGGAGGGCAGAGGAGGATCCTTGGGGGCTAACACTTAGCTCAGAGGGAATCGATCGCATTGAAACGAAGTTGCGCCAGAGGAAAATTTAGAACGGGGAGTAGATTACAGAGAAATACACGCCATTTTCTTGCAAACTGTCCCCGCCATCGATCGACACCAGCGGAATGCCCCAATCGAGCCTTGCTGAAAAGCGATCGCCCTGCCGCCACAATAGACCTACTCCAACACCGACTAACGCATTTGATTCTGGAGCCGGGCTATCGCCGCTATTCCAGGCTGCACCCACATCGATAAACGGCGAAAGTTGCAGCAGCCCTCGCCATTCGGGAATACGCAGAATGGGTAATCGCACCTCGGCAGAGAGCAACGCCCCGTTATCTGTGAGCAAGGCATCCTGTCTGTAACCTCGCACGCTCTGCTGTCCGCCCAATCCAAACTGCTCCAGCGGCACTAAAGCACTGTCTGCAAGCTGAACATCGCCTCGCACCAGCAGCAGCGCATCGGGAGCCAGTAAGCGCACCCACTGCCCCTGTCCGCGCCAAGCTAAAAACCGGCTATCGGGTGCGTCATTGTTCACGGTGGCATCCAACAAATCGAGTCCGAGGCTAAATTGCGATCGAGCAGCAATCACCTGCTGACTGTTACGCTGCGTCCACTCCTGAAAAAAGCGCACTGCCGAGACACGAGTTCGCCCTGCTGCATCGGCTCCGGGTGAAAGGCGAAACGGACCAATATCATCAATGCCTAATTCCGTTTGGCTTTCCTGACGAGAAGCCGTCAGCCCCAGCGCAAATTCTTCGGTTGGCGTTTGTGAAAGCGGCTGGCGAAAGGTGAGTTCGTAGTAGTGCGAGGTGGCACTAATCTCCAGTTCATCAAACGGTTCCTCGATGACGCGACTATCCGAGAAGCCGATCGCTAACTGTAACGTGCCATTACGCGGATTGAGCGGCAGAGTATAGGTGGCGTTGAGCGTGTTGCTGCCATTCGTATTGCCGTAGCCCACGTTCAAACCGTCCCCAAAGCCCAACAGATTTGCCTGCGTGAGTTCAACTTGCCGTCGGAAGCTGCCCACACTGGGCGATCGTCCGTTATCGATCGACAACGTGGTATTGAACGAGTCTGCCTCGGTAACCTGAACTGCCAAAACACTGGTTCCCGGACGCACCCCTGCCTGCAAATCCGCCGAGATGCTTTGGATCAAGGGATTGAGCTGTAAAAGCTGTAAACCTTCGAGCAGGCGATTCACGTTGAGCGGCGTTTGCGCAGCAAGTTCTAGGCGATCGCGCACATAGCTAGGACTGAGGCGAGTGAGTCCGCTGATGTCGATCGATTCTAAGCTGCCTTCGATCACCTGAATCGTCACTACTCCGGCTTCCAGAGCCTGAGGTGGAATGATCGCGCCCGATGTGATGTAGCCTTCCCACACATAGAGCTGTGTTACTGCCGATCGCGCTTGCAGCAGTTGGGCAAAGGTAATATCGCGGTTGGTAAACGGCGCGGTGACGACTGCCAGTTCCTCAGGGGTAAAGACCGTACTGCCAAACACCTCAAAGCGATCGACCCGAATGGTCGTTGGGACTTCTCCTGGAACAGGTTGGGGGGCAGCCGGGGTTTGAGGCGAGGGTCGGAGCAGCTCATCGGGACGGGGAAGCGGTGGGGGCGGCTGCGGGACAGGCTGGGGTTGTAGCGAAGGCGGCTGATTTTCCTGCAAGGGAAGTTGAGGCGTTCCGGTGGATTCAGGGGCTTGCGGCACAACTGTCTGAGCAAAGGCTGATCCTCTAGGCAGCCCAGCCAGAACCACGAGCAGCAATACAGCAGGAAAGTACCAGCAGGTCATATTACTGTCCACAGTATGAAATCACAGCATGACATCACAATAGGGCATCACAATGTGAATAAGGACTGATGCTACGATCGCACGCCTCACAGTCCTCGCAGTCAACCGCTTTGACACTGAGGCAATGCGAAGATTATTTGCATCAGCTTACAACACTTTTGTTGATAAAAGTTTGCCAATCCTCACCATTATCACTGTCTACCTAACTGTCTATCTGAAATAAGCGTCTGAAAGCCAGTCGAGCTGAAAGTTAAGCTCACTTGTGGTTGGCGTGACGACGAGCGCGGGGGTAACCCATTTGGAGAAACTTGCGTACCCTGTCTATGCCCACAAACTCACCCACGACCGCGCGAGATGGGTAAATTAGCGTTGCTCAGTCAATCTGTCGATTGTACTTCAGTTGGAATTGGCATACCGACTCTAGTCTATCAACCCGGCAAGGTGAGAGGAGGAGGCAGAGAAGGGTAATTGCTAGGATAAAGGCATGAACAAATCGGATGCTCGAAGGCTCAATCCAGCGACTCAAAACTACTTGCGACAGCAGGCAATCCGGCTGCACCAGGAGGGCAAACGCATCGTCGACATAGCAGAGTATTTGGGAGTGCATCGCAATACGGTCTCCGACTGGTGGTACCAATATCAGCAGGAAGGAGAAGCTGCTCTAGAGCAGTACCCGCGAGGCAACAAACTGGGGCAAGGAAGGACATTAAGCCCTAGCGAAGAGGCATACCTGCAACAGTTGATTCAGGAGCATTTTCCGGATGAGTTAGAGATAGACAGTGCCCTGTGGACGCGACAAGCTGTGGCAAGTCTGATTGGACAAGTGTGTGGTGTGGTG